>JAGAGD010000090.1 GCA_017627765.1 Prevotella sp.
CTCATCTTCAAAAATAAGCCCTCGCTGTTTCAGTATGTTTATCTGTTCAGCGAGGGTGATGGGCTGCTTTGTATATTCCATATTAAAAGAAACGTCCCACCCTGGTCCGCTGGTCTTGCGACGAGAAGCGTGGTGGGATTTGTTGGTGCAAAGGTACAGCTTTTATTTGGAATAGCCAAACTTTTTCAAAGAAAAGAATAAATTTGGCCGAAGAAATCGTCTTTTTGCCTCAAAGTGCCATCTCAACCTTTCTTTTCCCTGCCTTTTTGAATCATTTTGTACCAAAGATTACCTGTCTAGCGACACATAAACATTGGGACGTTTGACCTTCAATTTTCAGCGTCCATCGTTGACCTTGAATTATTAACCGTCGTTGGATTCCAGATACTTAGAGCATCCGAGATACAACGGTGGTACAAGAACCCTGATTTTAGTCGATAATCGAGCTATCGGCAAAGCCCCAAAACGAGCAACTGTTGTCAGCCAGACTTGGCAAACGGCAAAATTGCCTTAAATTCAAAAGTTAAATAATCTTAACGAATTGTTAAATCTTGCACAACTTTGAAGGCAGGTTTTGCTCTGCAAAACTCTTAAATTTCCCATTTTTTGCTATTGCACTTTTTTGTACCGTTCAATTTTGAAAGTATTGTGTTCCCGTTTGTGTATCAGTTATTTATGAAACCCAAAAACACTTCCACATGAACAGCGTAGTTAGACAATTACTTGTTCAAAATACAGATGTAGTAATAATTGATACTGGAGATTCATACGAAGGCAACAATCGTTTTTTTGATGGGGCTTATATTACATATTCTAAGGAAAATCCAATATCTATGAATCCTTTCAAGATAGAAGAAAGAGAATATCTTGAAAACTTCGGAGAAAAGAAGAATTTCCTTAAGGCTCTGCTCTTTCTTATCTATAAAGGAAATGAAGAACCAGACAAAATTGAGGAATTTATAATAAACCAGACACTAATAGAATACTACCAGGCTTATTTTAATCCATTCAAAGGCTATACTGAAGAGGAAAGACAGACTCTTAGAAAAAAACTACTCATCCAAGACAAGACTAATGGAAAGTTTGAAGAATACGAAAGTGAGCTAGAAAATGACAATGATAATGAAAGTCTTAGGGAAATTGAAGACCTGAGTGATGATGACGCACAGAATAAAATAAAAAGAAAAGTAGAAAAGCTGCACAATCTTGTTAATGATAAAAGTGCGACTGACGGAGAAAAAGCTAACGCAGGAAAAGCTCTGATAAAACTTATGCCTGAGCTGGTGGAGAATAAGTATCTAATCCGTATTGACAAGAAAATAGATAAAATGGAGGCAAGAAGAAAAAATCTTAAGGTTACATCGCTTTCATTTAATACTTACTACGAGTATGCAGTCCAAAGAATTCCACAAATAATGGCAGAGAAATCAATTAAATTTGAAATTAACAAGTTTTCAACAATTTTGGAACCATTCTATAAAGGCGGTGAACTTGAAGACATGTTGAATAGCGATATTGATAAATCTTTGTTTGAAGAGAAATTTATAATATTCGAAATAGACCGAATAAAGGAGGATAAAATACTTTTCCCTATCGTCGTACTTATTATAATGGATGTCTTTTTACAAAAAATGCGCCTGAAAAGAGGTAGAAAAGCATTGATAATCGAGGAAGCATGGAAAGCTATTTCAACGCCAACGATGGCAGAATATATAAAATATTTATACAAAACTGTACGTAAGTTTAACGGTATCGCTGGTGTTGTCACACAAGAGCTGAATGATGTAATTGACTCTCCTATTGTAAAGGATGCTATTATAAGCAACTCCGAAATAAAGATCTTGATGGACCAGTCTAAATTCAAAGACAGATATGATGAGATTTCGGATGTTCTTGGACTTACACAGCAGCAAAGACAGCAGATTTTTACAATAAACAACCTTAATAATAAAGAGAACCGACCTTATTTTAAGGAAGTCTGGATTTGTCGCGGGCAAGAATCTGATGTATTCGGTGTTGAAGAGCCACCAGAATGCTATTGGACTTATACAACGGAAAGACTTGAAAAAGAAGCTCTGAAAATATACGAAAAACATTATGGCAGCATAGTAGATGCCATTAAACATATTGAAATTGACAGAAAATCAAATGGTTGTATGAAATACCTTGATTTTGCCAGAGAAGTTAACAAACAACAAAATGTTTCAGAATTATGGGAAAAATAAAAATTTTGTTTATAACTGCCATTTTATTGTGCTGTGCCATGAGAAATCATGCTGCGTTCAGAGTAGTCATCGACCCTTATGCTATTGAAGCAGTAACACAGAATACAGCAGCACAGAAGGTTATCGAGGATCTTCATAACAAACGCTTGGACTCTATCAGGGTAAAACAAGAAAAAATAAAGAAATACACTCTAACGATGGCTGGAATTAAAGAGCTCTATAAGATGACAATGCAAAACATAACGGGCTTTGGTAGTGAAAGTAAGATTTATGTGGAGATTTATCATAACACAGTGGAAATATTTATGTTAGCCCCTCAGGCAATTTATACACTTAACAAACTCCCGATATACAACCATTTGCTGTGCATTAATGAAATACAGAATTTGATTTTGGAGACAAACCAGCTTGTTGCAGCTTTTGTAGACATTGTAAATAATGGAAAAGTTAAAGCTCCAATGCCAGATTATCATTCGGCTACTGAAGGCGGTATTCATAATATTGGACAGGGCGACGGATATAACTTCCTTGACAGATATCAAAGATATTGCTTGGCAAATAAAATACTTACACACTTAAGTGAGATTAGACACAAACTACAAGCTATCGTATTCATGTGCAATTATTGTAACAATATTAATAATCTTGTATTCAATATTGACGTTGAATCGTGGTTTAAATTCTTTAGTGCAAAGAACGCAGTGAATCAATTAATTAACGATTGGAAAGGATTATCTTCATGAAAGGGAACTTAGTGATATTTATGTTGGTGGCTTGTGTCGGAGTCTCCGCTAAAAGCATTCCATTGCCCAATGACCTGCCAACTATTGAAGCGTTGATTCATCTTCACAAGACAATGAAAAACGCAGAGGATAAAGCTTGTGAAAAAATCGGCATTAGCTATGGTGAGCAGACAACAATAACTAATAAAAGCAATAAATACAACGATGTCAAGACTACGCTGAACAGTAAGCTGAATAACGTTTATTCATATATTGTTTTTGCTGGAGCTATAAGCACGACTGCCAAAAATTTATATGATTTGATAAATGAATACAGGGATTTTTCTACAAATGCATGTGAGACTTTTTTTAAAAAGCCTATGGCTACGTGGTACTATTTAGAAGCCAACTATGCCCTGGCAAAGGAAATAAGGAATATAAGAAAAATGATGCTAACGCTTTCTGCTGAAGGATTTAATCTTATGCGTTCAAGCATGGACGAAAAACTATTTTTGATTAATACTATATCTGCAAGTATATCTACTATGCGCCATATAATAGACAGGGCTTACTGGTGGTGCAGCCTTGTCGTTAACGGAGGATTTAACTTTATGTATATCTGGGATATACTTAATAGTGAAGTGACGGATGCCATAGCACACAAGCTAATATGCAATTGGCGGAAAGAACTTTTACCAAACCCACAAGATCAAATATGAAAAAAACTATAATACTAATGTTTTTGGCAATATGCTTCAATAGCAATGCAAAGGCACAGACTCCTAAACCGACGAGTGTAAGAGATAAACAGAAAGAAAAACAAATTCGCTCAATGGAAACTGGTCCTTGGGATTTCGAACCTGGATGGTATTACTATTACCTTCATAAAAAATACAGCGGGGCTTACTCACACTGGCAATGGTCTGGCTTTAAATCAAGACTGGTCGTAAAGTTCAATGAAAAAAAATCAAATACGAGAACTATCATGCCGGTAAGAACGGCAGAGGAACTTCTGCAAAAAGAAAAAATGGATAAAGTAGAAGAAGAGAGAATAAAAGTTAAGGAACTGTACGACGAAGAATTAATAAGACAGGCTGATAGAAGCGTAGACTTGGTATATTCTTCTTTCAAAGAAGATTTCCTAAGGCTGCAAAATGAAATTTCAGAAGGTCTAACTTACTGCTATAATAAAAGTAAGGGGAAACTGGCTTATCAAATTGGGGAATTAAGCCGAGAAAACGAAATATTATGTGAAGGTATTGAATATATACACAAACAAGGTATAGGCTATGATTTGGAAAATTCCAAGAGGGAAAAGGCTTATATTGAATTTAAGGATAAAATGAAAAAACTGGTTAAGAGAATAGCTAATCTCGTAGCCATTGCTGATTGTCACTTTTAATATTATAACGATATGATAAATTTACTTTTAACAATGGGTTTGCCTGCAATAGATGAGAGCTTGCAAGAACTGTTGACTGCAATGCAATCCTTTCCTAAAGCATTGTTCTTTAGTCAGGTTCTTATGTGGGGTAAATCAATAGGACTGATTCTTGCACTATGTGCTGGAGCAAATGAATCATATATGATGATGCTCGGACGAAAAGGTATGGATGTCCTCAAGTTGATAAGGATAATTGGTTTTTCTATGTGTATTACTGGCAGTGGAATTATTAGCAATACGCTTTCTTTGCCAGGAAGATCTTTGGAAACAAATGCGAGGACACTTGTTAATAATATGAACAAACAAGTGGCAATGCAAGAAAAGGCTGTTGCAAAATTACAAGCAAAATATCACGACAGGCTTATAGCTGTTCAAGACAGTTTAGATAAAGCTAAGATGGTGCAGGAAATCGGTGAGGATGCAAGCAAATTCGAAAAAATCATCTACAGTGTGGCAAACTTAGGCACAACAATAAATAACAACATAAAAAGATGGGCTGTTGCGTCAGAAACTAAGGTATCAGAATGGCTAAACAACGGAATACGCTTCGTTGGTGAGCTTGTTTTTCAGATGAGCTATTACGGCATGTTTCTTGCACAAAGAGCCTTCATGGCTATATTGTCCCTATTCTGCCCTATCGCATTTGCACTTTCTTTAGTTGGACCTTGGAGAAATGCATGGTCTCAGTGGATTTCAAAATTCGTTTCATTGTCACTGTGGGGTTTCGTTATTTATGTTTGTATATATTACGTCGACTTCATTCTTCTTTACTGCCTACAAAAAGATATAACGGCATATACAGCTCTGCTGGGCAGCGTCGATAACTCTTGGGGACAAATAGGAGCTTTAGGCATGCAAGGTATTGGGTCGAACTGCATGTATGCAATGGGAATGCTTGTTGGCGCATACATTATTAGATTTGTTCCAGAAGTTTCGTCGTGGCTTATACCTGGTGGAGTAAGTTCGTCTATTGGAAGTGCAGCTGGTGGTCTTGCTCTTGGAGCTGCTATAGCTGGGGGAAAATTGGCTGGTAAAGCAACTGTTAAAACTGCTGTTCCTGCTGCAAATTATGGTTACAAAGGCGCTGGAGCTACTGGCGCAGCTATCGAAAGACTTACAAAAAGAGCCTGGTCAAGTGCAGGAAAGAAAAATTAAAATAATGATAATAAAAACAAATACATATGCTCATAAAAGATCTAGCAAATAAGACAAAAGTTGCACTCCTAACTGTAATAATAACGATTACTGGATGTACTGCAATATGTATATATTGTTTTCAATGTTGCATGGCGCTTGTCAAAGAAGAAAGAAACCAAATATACATACTTGATGGAAACATTCCTTTTCTTGCTCAGCGAGCAATGCTGGAGGCAAATTTTGAAATGGAAGCAAAAGCTCATATTCAGCTTTTCCATCAGTATTTCTTTAACTTGCCTCCCGATGATGAATATATAAAGTGGACGCTGGCAAAGGCTATGTACATGTGTGACGGCACTGCATTGAAACAAAAACAGGCAATGCAGGAAGCTGGTTTTTATTCTGATATTATGTCTTCGTCAGCAGTATGTACTATAATGTGTGACAGCATTATTCTTAATTCAGATACTAAAGAATTTAAATATTATGGCACGCAACTCATAAAGAGAAGAACTAAAAGCATGAAAAGGTCTATCATAACTGTTGGAGGAATTGAGAACGTTCCTAGAACAAGGAATAACCCTCATGGTCTGCTTATTACAAAATGGAAAACCCTTGAAAATAAAGACTTGAATATCTATGAGTAGGAAGAATAATAAAAGAAATACTGCAAAACGTAGAAACAGAATAATTACAATCAGTATTTGGAGATTCTTAAAAAGAACACAAATCAGAGAAAAAATAATTAAAGCTAATGCTTGGGCTGATTGCCACAGAAAGAAAACTGTTTTTATTACAATTTCTACACTTACGTTTTTTCTGATTGTCGGTATTCTCAGCACATTCAACGTTAAGGAACAAAAAGAAAATAATCTAATGGGCGAAATTGAGGATGTCCAGGCAGTGGTACAAAGCTTTCAACAAATTCAGAACGTCAATGATTATCATACAAAAGAGGTTTCTTCCATTATACTACAGGGAAAAAGTATAAAGAATGAGCTTGATTCTTTAATTAATATTAAGAAAAAGAACCGTCAAGACAGTATAAATATTTTAATTAAATATAAGCAGCTTCAGATAATAGCTAATAACTTTAAAAATGAATAATATGAAAAAAATAAATTTTAAACAGCCAAAATACATATTTCCATTGATAATACTATTGCCAATGGTTTTCCTTGGCTATCAAATTGCAGGGCTGACAACAGGCAGTGATGAGAAGGTTGCAACAGGTGTTGTAACGGACAGTATTAATATGTCGCTGCCAGATGCTGAAAATAAGGAAATGGGAGATAAAATGAATGCAATGGATAATCGGTTTGTTGAAGATGGTGGCTTTACCGCAATGGAAAATATTGGAAGAGACATAGATGTGAAGGACACTATAGAAAGCGGATATTCCGAATTAGAGAAAGCCAGAATTGCTGAAAGAAACGAGAGACAAAGACAAAGAGAAGAAGCGCAAGAACTGCAACGTAGTTTGAATAATGCAAGAAGAAGTATTCAGGGAGGTTCTTCTTCTAGACGAAGCTCTTATGGACGGAACAGTGATATTGACGAATATGCACAAGAACTGCAAAGAATACAAAGAACAAACAGGGAAAGACAAAAGCTGCTCGATGGATTGTTCCGTGATGATGCCGAAGGAAGGGAATATAATGGACGAACAGCTGATAATAGCGCAGCTTCTTACATTGGCGGTGTAGCTGATAAAATTGAGAAAAAGGAAGATAAGCCTGAGCTGGTGGAGAAGGTAAAGGATAAACATGCTGATAAATTTAATACCATTTCTAATAGCGGAGAAGTTGACGAACCTCTGATTAAGGCAATGATTGATCAGACTACCAAAGCACACGAAGGTACTCGTATAAGGTTTAAGCTGCTCGATGATGTTGTAATCAAAAAAATAAAAATAAAAAAAGGAACTTATCTTTATGGAGTGGTTACTGGCTTCGGACAACAGCGCGTAATGGTTACCATCAGCTCCATCCTCGTCAAAGATAAATTCATTAAGGTAAACCTTTCTGTTTTTGACAACGATGGACTAGAAGGCTTTTACGTGCCAGAAAGTGCCTTTCGCTCAATGATGAAAGAGGCTGGTTCACAGGCTGTACAGAACAACATTAATTTCAACGGTGGATATGGCAGCGAAATAAGCGGTGAAGCCATAGCATTGCAAGCTCTACAAAATATGTATCAATCAGCGAGCAATGCGGTTTCAGCAAATATCAGGAAAAATCGTGCAAAAATCAAGTATAACACAATAGTATATTTAGTTAATACATCTTTGAATTAAAAAAATATAATCATGAAAAAAATCTTATCATTACTTATTTTCCTAAGTGCATATAATGTGTATGCTCAGGAATCTTTCTCTCTAGAAAGTGAGAGTATGAGATATATCAGAAGGTCTAAGCCAGAAGATATGACAATATTCGAGCAAAACAAACAAAAGAACTTGCTCTTCGTTAATGAAGAAATAACAACACACATCATTTTTCCCGAAAACATAAAGATGATGGATATCTCTACGGATAAGCTTGTAGGTAATCAATGTTTTGATAATATCGTCAGAATTAAACCAGCTAATAGAATGATGGATAATGAAATTACTGGAACAATTACCATCATAGGAGAAAGACACATAGCACAATATACCGTTATCTATACAGGAAAGCCTTCGTGTGCAAACTCTATATTTGACGTTGAACATAAAGAAATGAGACCGTACCAGAACCCAGATGTTCTTATGCCCGTAGGCGATATGGCTAACTATGCATGGGCGATATATTCTAGCAAGCGTAAATTCAACAATATAAAGGCTTCTGCATATGGACTTAAAGCTGTGGTTAATAATATATATACCGTTGGTGACTATTTCTTTATAGATTTTTCTCTGTATAATAATACAAAAGTAAAATATGATATAGAGGAAATGAGAATAAAGCTCACAGACAAGAAAGAAACAAAAGCAACGAATTCACAGACTATAGAACTGTCACCAGAATTTTCAATTAACAATACAAAGTCATTCAAAAAGTCTTGGAGGAACGTAATTGTTTTGAAAAAACTAACTTTTCCAAATGGAAAAGTCCTACGTATCGAGATTTCTGAAAATCAGATATCTGGCAGGGTTATTGTAATTCCAATCGAATATCAAGACATATTGAACGCAGATGGATTTAGCGATGAACTGTTGAAGCATTTATCAAACAAATCAAAATAATAAAATCATGAAAAAAATAGCTTTAATAATGTTTTCCCTCTTGTCTGTTATTTCAACAAAAGCTGGCGAAAACGACGATTTATTTACTCTTAATATAGGATTTCTCTTTAATAGCACTTTAAACGCTACATTTGGTTACGAGAGAGAACTTTCCTATGGCAATGCACTCGAACTATACGGAGAGGTCGGCAACAGATGGCATAAAGACCCTAAAGACGGAAAAATCTATAAAGACGATTTCTGGAAAGATTACTATTGGGATGGTGGTCTGCTTTATAAAAAAGTCCTACGAAGACACAAGAATTCAGTTTTTAGAGCAAGGTTAGGACCACATTTCGGTGCGCACACGGCTAAATATTTTTTTGGAGTTGAAGGCGGATTTGAATACAACTATATTTTTTCAAGTGGAATACAGTTGTCTCTAATACAGAAAAATGAAGTGAACTTCCTTCATGGAGACACTTTCCGAAACGGATTACTTGTTGGTGTGAAAATCCCATTTTAAAGATAACTAAGAATATGAAAATGAATAGAATATTATATTTGTTGGTTTTGGCTTTAACAGCTTTAACCTCATGTGAAGAAAGACCTGATGAGTTGGACAACAGCCTGAAAGTTGGTAATATTCTGCTTGATGACAACACGGTAATATCACCTCTTGGATATGATAAAGACAGACATTCTGCTATTGGTGTTATTTTTTATGCAAATGTTGATACGGTTCTGGTTGTTGGCACTAAAGAAATAGGTAAATATATATACTCGGATTCTGTCGGAACAATACCTAACGTCATAAATGACTATACTAGTTTGTGCGGTACAGAGAATACGGCAGCAATAATGTCATCAGAATTCAACTCACCTGCTGTCGAGATTGTAAAGCAATATCAATCTAATGTTGCAGGCTGGGCTGTTCCATCTGCTGGTGAGTGGAAAGCTTTGGCTAATAATATCGCTATAGTGAGAAAGAGCATGGCACTTGCTGGAGGAGATGACTTTTTGCAAGAACAATATCTAAGTTCTTCACAAGACGGGACTACTGCTGAGACAACGGAGAATTTTTATTACAGTGTCTGCCCAATGAACGGTTTTGTTACTTCCGTGCATAAAAACAAGATGACCAGATTGAGGGCTATATTAAGAATAAGGTAATTACTAAACAAAGGGGGGGGGAATTGAAATGCTCCTCCTTTTAAATAATAACATATGGTAACACAAGAAACAAAGGAACAGCAGCAAATTTATAATATTGTCAGAAGCTTTATATATATTATCCTTATTATAGAGTTGTTCGTTAATATTCCTGTTGGTCTAGAAAATCCTATTGCAAACTTTGCCAGACAAATTCTAGAAAACTTCATTGTCTTTAAATATGTTGCAGCATGTAAGCTAATGGAAATTGTTTGTGTACTTATAACATGTATTGGAACGAAGGCAAAAAAAAGTCTTAATTTTAACGTCAAGACGATGGTAATATACCCAATAACCTGCGGCTCAATTATGATTTGCCTTTCAATGATTTTCTACGAAGCAAATTGGTCTGCAATATATGGCGGAATGCCAGTCAAATTGATTATATATGCTTTCTTTTCCATTGTTGGTATAATGCTAATTCATTTAGGATTAGACGCCATATCCAAAAATTTTAATAATAAAATAGGCAAAGACAGGTTTAATTTTGAAAATGAGGCTTTCGAACAGTCAAGAGAACTTGTCAGAAATGAATACTCTGTTAACATCCCTATGATTTTCTACCATAATAAGAAAATGAATAAAGGGTGGATTAATATAATAAACCCCTTTAGAGGAACTATAGTTCTCGGTATTCCTGGTTCTGGAAAATCATATGGGGTAATTGAGCCGTTTATCCGACAGCACAGTGCAAAAGGATTTGCAATGATGGTATATGATTATAAGTTCCCCACACTTGCGAGAAACTTATTTTATCAGTATTGTAAAAATAAACATTATAACAGGTTGCCTGAAAACTGCGGATTCCATATTATTAACTTTACAGATGTTGAGTTTTCTAATCGTATTAATCCTATCCAAAGAAAATACATTCCAGACCTTGCTGGAGCATCCGAAACTGCAGCCACACTGCTTGAAGCTTTGAATAAAGGATCTGACAAAAAAGGGGGATCTGAAGCTTTCTTTCAAAATTCGGCAGAAAACTTCCTTGCGTCAATTATATATTTCTTTATTAACTTTCATCCTACTGGCTGGAAAAATGGGAAAAAACTAAAAAGATACATTTCTTTTGAAGGACAGAAACTCAGACTTATAATTAAAAATTGGAGTGATTACACAGCTGTGGACGAGAAGGGAAATGTGGTTTTGGATTTTAATAATAACAATGGAGAAAATGTTTCGACGGATAAGGATGGAATGTTCGTAGAACTTGATAATTTTAGTTATATAGATGTTAATGGACAACTTATTATAATTGAAAGAAGCTGGTATGAGGATGAGAATGGCGATGAAGTAGAACCAGACACTGTTACAGGGGAATTCTCCGACATGCCTCATGTGCTGGCTTTTCTGACTAAACCTTATTCAGATGTCTTTGATATACTTATGCAAGATGACAAGATTATGTCGCTTATGGCACCATTCCAGTCTGCATGGAAAAATCGAGCGATGGACCAGCTGGAAGGTATGGTTGGAACGCTCCGAGTTAATGCGGCTCGATTAGTGTCGCCAGAGGCTTATTGGGTGTTCAGTGGTGATGATTTTGACTTAAAAATATCGGACAGGGAAAAACCATCATATCTCATTATAGCTAATGATCCAGAGAAAGAACAGGTCATAGGTTCTCTTAATGCGCTTATACTTAACAGACTGATTTCTAAGATTAATAGCAAAGGTAATACTCCAGTATCTCTTATAATTGACGAGCTGCCTACTTTATATGTGCATAAGATAGACCGCCTTATAGCTACAGCAAGGTCTAACAAAGTGTCTGTAACGTTAGCCTTTCAGGAACTCCCGCAGCTTGAAGCTGACTATGGAAAAAATGGGATGCAAAAAATACTTACCACTTGTGGAAACGTTCTTATGGGTGCAGTAAGATATAAGGAAACTTTGGAATGGGCGCAGAATGATGTATTTGGCAAGACTAAACAGGTTTCTAATTCCGTAACAATAAATGACTCTAAGGTTTCAACATCCATTTCTGAAAAAATGGACTATCTCGTTCCTGCTTCTAAGCTTACAGACCTCTCTACTGGATGGTTGGCAGGGCAAGTGGCAAGGGACTTCACTCCTACATCTAACAGCTCTTTACAAAGTTTTGAAATAGAAAAATCTAAAGAATTTAAGACCACGAAGTATTTTTGCAAGACAAATTTTAATGGGGAAAAAATAAAAAAAGAAGAGAGTTTTTTCCGTGATTTGCCAAAAATATATAAATTTGCAAACGATAGGGAAAAACAAATCTTGCTCGACAGGAATTTCAAAAGAATAAATGAAGAAGTCGAGAATATGATTTCAGAACTGTTAGGTAAAGATAGCTGATGAGTAATAATATTGATAGAAAAGAGTTTGGGAAAAGATGTGCTGATGTCAGAAAGAAAATAGGTCTGACACAGAATGAACTGGCAAAAGAACTCGGACTGACGCAAAATACTCTCTCTAAAATTGAACGAGGGGAGAATGTTATGAGCGAGACCCTCATTAAAATAATATCCTATTATTCCCAGTATGTGTCTATTGATATTATGCTTTCAAAAAATTATAAAAATAGATATAGTCTGCTCAATAAGCAGATAACTCTTAATAATATTATCAAGATGAAATTAGATGTAATTAAAGAAGATATAATAAAAAATAATAACGGCATAATTTCAAAAATTGAAGAATCAATAGATTTGCTATAATAAAAAGCGAGAATACTACATCTTAGTACTCTCGCTTTTTATAAATTTTAACCGCTGCTATTTATAAAAAAATTCAATTGAATTGACTATTTTTCTTAACTTATTTATATATTGACTATCTTCGGCATATCCTATCTTGTTTAAAAACGAATAATAATCACCACCCTTGTATTTATATTGCACATAGTCCCTGTATGCTTTTACAGACTCTTCCCAATTTGCAAATTTATAATACTTTCCATTCGACGGACGACGCAAACCAAATAAATTATTATTTTCTAAGCATACACGTGAGGAAAAATAACCCGTTTCTAACAGCGCCTGAGCCAGCACAATCTCCTTATGTTTAACATCATGGCGATTAAGAACGGCATAAAGATTAGTAATAGACAATTCTTTATTCGACTCATCATGTAAACCAAGCGCGTGAAGTTGACTCTGAAGATCATTTATATATTTATTCAAATATGCTATAAAGGGGGTCGGATCAATACTTTTGCCATTTTTTGTTATCTGGATGTGAAGATGTGGACCTGTAGACTTTCCTGTATTACCAGAAATCCCGACTATAGTTCCAGCAGTAACGTTATCACCTTCTGATACTGCAATTAATGACAAATGCCCATACAGACATTCTATATTACCATGATTTATTACAATGTAATTACCATAACCCTTTTTCCCATAAACAACTTTGCTGATTATTCCTGGCAACATGGAATATACATTTTCATAGTTACATTGTAAATCTATACCGTCATGGAATCTATGACACTTGTTTATTGGGTCTGTACGCCAACCGTATCTTGAATTAACCTTTAAGAAATCTAATGGCAGGCATACATTGAGCCTGTCATGAATCATACATAGCAGTAAACTGTCATAAGCGTTGACAAATATTGGTACGTCAATATCAAGTTTTACAGCTTTTCCTTTTTCTTGCGAGAAAAACGTTATTGTGTCTTCTTGTGTGATAGGACTTTTACCCCTTTGGTTTTCATCAACATAAACATAATCATCTTCTTTATAACCAGACATGAACTCTATTGATTCTTCTGAAGGGAAAACAGTGTAAAACTGTGCTTTAACATGCAAGACATCTGTCATAAATGTTAAAAAAACAATAAAAATAAATTTAATAACCATGTTTTGATATATTTTTCTTATATTTGCGACAAAAGTACAAAAATATATTAGAATATGTATAACAAATATGTTTTTTTTGAAAAAGAAATTCCATTCGAGCAGATGGAAAAGCTTGGAATGGATAGAAAAAAGTTACTTAGCGCACCTAGACAGATTCTTGAACCGCTGCTAAATGGAGAAATTACACCACTTCTGGCAAGTAGAATTAAAGCATCTAACGGTAAAGAAGTAATAATCCCCTTAAAAATGCAATTGCGAAGGGGAAAAAATGGAGAGGTGGATGTAATAACATACCCTGTCAGAAATCAAATTACCTCTGATGTCAGACTGAATTTCAAGGAGATTGAAAAGTTAGAAAAAGGGGAAGTTATAAAGAAAAATGTTAACGAGGAAGGAAGGCATATTTTGAAGTTCCTGCAACTTGACGAAGAAACAAAATGTGTCATGATAAGGAATGCCGCTAACATTAGAGTTCAAGACAAGCTGCGTAATATTGAAAGTATAAACGATATTCAAATTGGACTGACGCAAAAACAAGCAGCTGTAGATGGAAAGCCTGTAGAACTTACCATAGGCGATAAGAAAGTTTCCTTTGGGGTTGACCTTAAAGAGCCGCAGGGATTCAAAGTACTGCATGGTGATTTGGAAGAATGGGAAAAACAGAAAAAAATTAAATATGACCTGGAAAATGAAGGATTCATGGGATATGTCATGACCGATGAAAACAGATGGCAATACCAGAAAGTCGTAGACCGACTCGAAGGTAAACATAATAAATTAGAACAAAAGAAAGAGAATGGGCTGAAAATATAAAACAGCTGACTTCTTGTCTAATTAACCCATTGAAATATAATCTGGAAAATTATATAATCGAAAAATTAAATGCTGAAAAAATGGGAAAAATAAAAAATTTCTGGAAAAAGACAAAAACATTTCCCTAATTTGGGAGTGGTGTTTTGTTGGTCTACATTCATTACCTTTGTAATGAATGATTAATAGCTTTTAATAAGGTTATACTATAACTTAATTGTGGTAAAATACCACTCCTTGACCATTGGTTGTACTATCCTGTACAGCCTATAAATCATTGTACCTTTCTATTACAAATATTATTAATAAAAACAAAAAAAACATGGCTAATAAACAAAAAAGAACAGAAAACAAATCTGTCGAAACAAAAGAGAGAAAAGCAGAAGAAGCAAAGGCTTTAGTTACCATTAACGGTGATAAGGTAACGGATGCACGGGTCTTTCAAAAGGAAGGCAACGACAAGGATTATTTTTTTTCCGCCAAACTTAACGGGAAAGATCTATTTCCTATGAAAATGAAAGACGCTGATATTGTTGCGTGGGAAGAAAATAAAACAACGGTAGAAAAAATGATTAAGACCTACTACCCTAGCAAAATGGAGAAAAGACTTAGTAAGGAAGAATTCCAGGCAGCCAATATTCTATCTGACGGCAGGGAAATTAACAAAATGACCGTATTCAAGGAAAAGAAGGAGGATAGCCCAGATTATGGGCGATACAAACTCTATGCCGAAGTTGGTGACAAGAAAATGTGGACGGTTATTAACTTCAATGATCTCAATTCATACTTTGACAGGACTACAACACCTGCTAAGCTGGTGGAGAAGAACTTTGGGGAAAAGCTCAACCTCGCTTCGCACTACAAGAATTTTAAGCTGCCTGAAGGCATGGATAACCTTTCTGTCTTCATCGCCAAAGAAAAAGAGGATAATAAATGGTATATATCGGTTAAGAATGGGGAGAATGCTTCTATGAAAAAAGAATTGTCTTTTGACGATGGACGTTCTTACTTTAACACAAAAACCGCAACAAAAGAGCAGCTTGCAGTTAAATATTTTGGAAACAACATAAAAGATCTTGTCGGACAAAAACAAGAAATTAATAAATCATTAAAAAGATAGAAAACAATGGGAAATATAAAATACGAAGATTCGATACAGCTCAAACAAGAAGGAAAAATTGGGTGGGTGAAATTGGTACAACAGGGTGGCTATTATGAGGAATTTAAAGAATGGTGCAATTATCATAATATCGAACTAACAGAGGAAAACGCAGAGTTTTATCTTGAAATGACTGAGAACAAAATGATGGAAAATCAAATGCTTAATCAATATGAATAATAAAACACCAGGTCAACACGCCATTGATAAATTCGCGGAAATGATGATCTCCAGAATGGAGGAAATGAAAAATGGCACTTGGAAAAAAGGATGGATTGGCGGAAAGGTATATGGCTTACCGCAAAACATTTCAGGAAGGATGTACTCATATAGCAATGCCCTTTTCCTTAATATGGACACTGCTGTAAAAGGATATACCACTCCAATATACTTAACATTCTTACAAGTGCAAAAGGAAGAAGCACGTGTAAAAAAAGGTGAAGAGTCCATGCCTGTAATATATTGGGACCTTTCTATAAAAACACCAGAAGGGAAAAACATAGATAGGAAAAAATATGAGAATCTTTCAGAGGAGGATAAAGAAAAATGCCTGGTCATACCTTTCATTAAAGCATACAATGTCTTTAATCTTGATCAAACTAACCTTAAAGAGGTAAATAGGGATAAATATGATGAAATTGTGGCAAAATTCAAAAATCCCATTAGTAAAGACAAAACAGGTATGTATGAGAATATGGCTCTAGACAGAATGTTTGAAAAACAAGAGTGGGTTTGCCCAATTCATTTTAGTAATAGAGTAGAATCCCCACATTACAGAACATCAACAGATGAAATATTCATACCTAAAAAGGAACAATTTAATATTGGAAGGACAAAGAATGATATATATAAGGATGGTATGGAGTTTTATTCCACAGTTTTACATGAAATGGCACACTCAACAGGTGCAGAAAACAGACTGAATAGAAACTTAAAAAACAAATTCAATGAACCTCAATATGCAAAAGAAGAACTTGTAGCAGAACTTACTGCTGCTAATATTAGCAATGTACTGGGCTTTGACAAGCGCATACTGGACAATAATGCGGCATATCTAGATGGTTGGATTTCTGTTCTAAAAGAAAACCCAAAATTCATCGTGTCTGTCATGGCAGACGTTAATAAAGCATCTGATATGATCCTTAGGGAAATTGACAAACAAAAGATAAGTTTAGGGGAAAAGCCATTTTTAGATAAAGGAATTGACACGCAAAAATTTAAGGATATATCTGTTTTTAAAACAAAAAATGGAGAATATGCTATTAGGGCTACTTATGACGGAAAGGAACTGGAAAGCAGAATAATTGACACTGCCATTGGTGAGAGTATTCTTAAATTAAAAAATGGAGAAGATAAAGACAGGCTCATTAATAAAACTCTAAGGGAGGTATATGGTAATTTTGAGATTAATAAGAAAGAAAATAATATAAAAATCAAATAGATTATGAGTTACGAAAGGGTTGATTATAAATTTTTAAAAAACAAGGTTGGAATTGACGATATTGCATTCCACCTCGGTTATCGACTTGACAGAAGAGCTGGTGTGGGAAAATATATTGAAATGGTGCTTCCTGATGCTTCAGGGAATGCTATTGATACTCTCGTTATTAAAAATCCAAAAGACAAGGCAACACAGACCTATTTTCGTCGTAATGGAGCGAAAGGTGGAGATGTGATTTCTCTAATACGCGAAAATATCAATCGCTTTAACGTGAGCGGAAGAAATGAATGGGATGTAGTTTCACAAGTGATGGCTAAATTTGCTAATGAGCCAATACCAGAATATGGCGATAGCTCATACCTATACAAAGCTGGCTATACAGAAAATAAGGAATTTGACCCTATAAGGTACGAAACACAACCTATTGACAATCATATTAAACATACTCTAGCCTTCTTCCAGAAAAGAGGATTGACAGCGGAAACGATGAAAGACTTTGCTCCCAATCTTAGGCTAATTAAAGATACGAAGATGACACAATATCCATATTTTAACCTTGGTTTCCCATATCGTAGACCTGGTGATGATAAAATTGTCGGTTATGAAATTAGGGGATTTGGTGGTTTTAAAAATAAAGCAGCTGGCACAGACAGTTCGTCGGCCGCCTGGATAGCAGACTTATCAGAAGATAAAGATCCTAATTCAATAAAAAACGTGTTTTTTGCAGAAAGCGCATTTGATATGATGGCTTTCTACCAGGCTAACAAAGCAAGGATAGATAAAGAATCATCCGTTTTCGTCTCGATTGGTGGAACTTTTTCTGATAAACAGATTACCAATATAATGAAATACTATTCCGAAGCAAGAGCTATGGACTGCTTTGACAACGATCTGCCTGGTCGAATATACGGGATTAGAATGGCTGCGTTGCTGGAAAAAATCCCACTTAACATTGTTAAGGAAGACAACTTTGTTAAGTTGCAATCGGGGGAAAAAAACATAATTATGCAAGAGGATAATGTCTCACTTGCTGAGTTTGCTAAGAACTTTCCTTTAAGGTATAAAGTGGGACAGGCAAAGGCACCGAAGAATTATAAAGACTGGAACGATGTGGTTATGGGGAAACCTCTATATAATCTCGAAATGCCAACTAAACACCAAAGAAATGAAATCTTAGAACAAAAAAGAATGAAACTGGCATGATTATCATTAAACCTCATTATAAGCAGCTTCTGGCAGATAGCATCAAAATATTTGCATTTGCTGGACTCGTTTACTTACTTCTATATGTTCTTCGTCTTGTCGAAGTGGATGAATATATACCTGTCATCTTATGGAAAGAGACTATTGCTATAATTGTCGCGATATTGCTAATGCTCATTAGGTATATTCATCTTACGACTGTAAAATGGGAAATAAATAATGAAACAATATTAAGGACAAAGGGGGTGTTTGCAAAGAAGAAAGATTACATTGAACTGTATCGAATTGTGGATTATCAGGAAACACAGACTTTTCTGCAAAGAATTTTTCATGTTAAGGATATAACAGTTATATCCACAGATAGAAGCGACCAGATTATGCGCATTTTCGGTGTGCCACAATCTGAAGATATAATAAGGAAAATAAGAACACTTGTTGAAAGAATTAAAAAAGAAAAAAGAGTATATGAAATTACGAATTATTAGCATTGCTATTGTTGCAATGTTTGCTAACAGACTATATGCACAACAGACAGACCCAGCCTTGACGGCAGCCATTGTTGCGCAGACTGAAACGCTTAAAGGTCTATACAAAGCACGGGACAGCACCCAGAAGAAAATAATCACAGCTGAAATTGCGGTAACTGCTGCATTGGAACGTGTGCATAAGGTAGAAAGTAAAATACTGGAATATCTGTCGAATGCGCAGGGTGTAATGAATAACCTCTACCAGATAAAAAGAGCAGGGGAGCTTGTGGCAATTGAAATACCACAAAAAATAAACATGGTGAAGAAAGCTATACCTGGCAACCTCAAAGGT
Organism: Prevotella sp.; assembly: GCA_017627765.1. Classification (GTDB taxonomy): domain Bacteria; phylum Bacteroidota; class Bacteroidia; order Bacteroidales; family Bacteroidaceae; genus Prevotella. The sequence goes on from JAGAGD010000090.1 coordinate 19,211, forward strand.
ACTGTTATTACCGCTTTGGTATCGGACAGAATTAAAGATGTACATGCTGAAATGATAAGCCTTTTCCCGTTTGTTCAGCAACTAGTTTCAAGCGGATCTTACAATGTCCAAGATTTTGATGAAAACGGGCAGCTTATAACAAAAAAACATAAGATTAACTTGCTAAATTCTGCGGAAAGGTTCTACGTAGCAAATGAGATTGTAAGTAAACTTGAAAATATTAACGTGTCACTTTATCTGCTATCATGGCAGATAAAAACATTGGGATGGAACGATCTTTGGTTTGGTCTTGATCCTGACGGATGGATGAAAATAATGTCAGGAAAGAATATTGTGAATGCATTAATTAATGATTGGTATTACCTTTAATTTTTTTATTATGAAAAGAATAAATTTATTTTTAATATGTTTAATGGCACTTGCTATAGTTTCATGCTCAAATTTGGAAGAAAAAATGAGAAAAAAAGCTGTAGCTGAAATCGGCAGTAAAGTACATAATCCCGATGATGTAAAAATAATCGGTTTTTCTACAAGAGATTCTGCATTTGATGTAAACTATTATTCTAAAAAGGAAATTGCTAGCATTATGAAGGTAATGGATAAAATTACTGAGACGATAATGGCAAGGACGGAAAATCTTACAAGATTTAACCCTGAAGACTCTTACGTAATTGACCTGGCAGAAAGGCAGATGAAGGCAATGGCAGAACTTCAAGGAAAAACATTACAATCAGAACAAAAGGGTAACTGGAACGGATGGAAAATCAGAGTTGACTACCAAGCCAAAAACAAAGAAGGGAAAAGTATTAAGGCTGAAAAATGGTTCTTCTTTGATAAAAAGGGCGATAATATTATAGACACTTTCGAAATTCCTCTGCCATGACAGATAAATATAGGTTTATCAGAGAAATTATCAGCGTGGAAAATTCAATCGATTTGTTTGCTGCTGATAAAAACCAGCTTGCGGCTTTTGAAAAACTTAAACACGTAAAAGACATTGATGGTTTAAAAAAATGGCTTAACACTGAAGTTGTTATAGACCAAAATGGAGTTAGGGTTGAAAATGTCATCATGAAGATAAAAAAATACGCAAGAAATCTAAATAACAGCGAGCTTGCTGAAGTAGCCGGTTTAATACAGACAATCAATGAAGCAGGACTTGATAAGGCTTTACATAATGAGTTTAATGGACTAAGCGAACTAAGAAAGACAAAGGATGATAGTTCTATTGTCTTATTTAAAGATGGAGAAAAATGGTTTACTTTTGGAAATGATGCGGACTGGCTTTTTGAAAAAAAAGGGTGGCAGACTGCTGAGTTAAATGTAATAGATAAAAAAATAAGCTGGATGGACATTAACCAAGATGGCAAGGCTGTGCTTGAAAAAGAAAATGTAATTATTGACACTATAGACAATGCCTGCGTCAACATAATAACAAATTTTGTTGATTCTACAAATAGTTATTTTTCTCTTTCGCAACAGACATTAGACTTTTTCCGTAACCTATGCAAAGAAAAAAATAATTATCTAGGTATTGATTATTCTTTTTCTGACGATATTTTTAATGAGAATATCACTTATAGATTCATGCATATAACACCAAATAGCATTGATATCCTAACAACTTCTGGCAAGAAGACAAAAGTTGTAGACGGAAATAACTGGAATGTAGCAACAGCCGATGTCGCAGACTTTCTGCAAAGAAGAAGACACTACGTTATAGATGCCTTAACTCATCCAGAAGAATACATTTTTAATAAAAAGAAGATGGCTGACATGGCAGTTAAAGAATTTAAATCATATCCTAAAAGTGATGGAGAAATACTGATACTTAAACAGGACGATTTTTATATTTCATATGGTGATGATGCTATAAAAATTGCTGAATTGACTGGATGTTATATTTGGCAACGGGAAACAAAAGAGGGAAAATGTCTACCTATGGTAATCCTAAGTTCAACAGTAGTAGATTATCTTGAATATAGTAGTCCTACAAAAATTCTTGTAAAAGAGGGAGTTATAAATGAATGTGTCACAGAAATACTGGCAAAAGAAAGTATCTTGAATAAGGGACTTAGAAATGGATCGTCATTTGACAATATCTTTCTTTTCAAAAAGAAAAATGGAGAATATGCTATTAGGGCTACTTATGACGGAAAGGAACTGGAAAGCAGAAACATAAAATCAAAATATGCCATACAATATAATAATATATCTTCAGAAACTGAGAAAAAATTATTGTTGAAGTCATTAATTGCGGAAGACAGCCCAGAATTAACGCTTCAAAAAACATTAAATAAAGGGAAAATAAAACGCCATATTTAACACCTTAATGTCGATAAATATCTACAACAGGACAAATATGGAGTCTTATAACAACAATATAAACATTTTTATAACATCCCAAATATGGAGCATTAACAATAAATAACCACGCTAATGTTCCATATTTGGATTTTTATTTGTACATTTGCAATGTAATAATATTTTTTTAACTTTGAACACTTTATTATATAGCAATTATGTGGAAAGAACGTAGCAATCCTTTTATACTGATAGAAATCGGCAGCAGAATCCGACAGGCAAGGCTTCAACAGAATTTGTCTCAAAAAGTCCTGGCAGAAAATGCTGGTGTCAGTAAGAAAGTTGTTCAGAGACTCGAAAAGGGTTCGGCTATATCCACAATTAATTTGATTGCAGTATTAAGGGAACTTAGAATGCTTGAAAGACTAGATCTGCTTTTTCCAGAACCAGTCATTAGCCCTATCCTGCTTCAAAAACTTGCTGGCAAAAAAAGAAAGAGAGCATCTAAAGCTAGCACCATTGACATATAATATTTTTATTATTCAATAATCCTAAACATAACATGAAAGATCTTATAGTTGACATTTCTTTGTACAATAAGAAAATCGGTGCAGCATATTGGGATGGAAAAAATGATTGCTGCATTTTCGAATACGATCCCAAATTTATATCGTCTGGTCTTGAAGTTGCACCACTAATAATGCCCCTTCAAAAGTCCAGGCAAATACCATACTCATTCACAGAGAACAGAAATAAATGTTTCAGCGGTCTGCCTGGTCTTTTGGCAGACTCTCTCCCAGATAAGTATGGAGCTGAAAAAATTGATGCATATTTTGCAAGCAAAGGTATTCCTGATGAAGAAATAACTCCACTTGACAGATTATGCTATATTGGAAAAAGAGGAATGGGAGCTTTAGAATTCGAGCCTTCCGACAGTTATAAAGAACTTGATGAGTCTACATCTCTTAACATTAAAGAAATTGTAGATATAGCACAGGAAATATTTAACAATAGGGCTGGATTCCAGGATATGCTTAGACAAAAAGATAAAAGGATAATAGATATTCTGAAAGTTGGAACATCTGCAGGTGGTGCAAAACCTAAGGCTATCATAGCATATAACGAAAAAACTGAAGAAGTTCGTTCTGGACAAGTAAAAGCACCAGAAGGGTTTGGCTATTGGCTTTTGAAATTTGATGGAGGAAAGTTTCTTGAAAACGAACAAATATGCGACAATCCAAAAGGTATAGGGCAAATAGAATATGCCTACTACCTTATGGCTAAAGAATGTAGAATAGACATGAATGAATGTAGACTCCTGGAAGAAGGAGACAATCATCATTTCATGACCAGACGGTTTGATAGAACGGATAAAGGAGATAAAATACATATGCAGACCCTTGCTGCAATAGCACACTATAACCGTGATGAAAGACATTCATATGAACAGATTTTTGAAGTAATGCGTAAGATGAACCTGCATTATAAAGAACAAGAACAAATGTTCAGAAGAATGGTTTTTAACGTAGCTACTCGCAACCATGACGACCACACAAAAAATCACTCATTCTTGATGGACACAAATGGCAAATGGAGATTAGCACCTGCTTATGACCTGTGTTATTCATATAATCCTAAAGGAAAATATACAAAAGGACATCAGATGTATCTTAATGGGAAAAAAGCAGATTTTGACTTTGAAGACCTAAAAGCAGTTGCTGATAAAATTGGAATAAACAAAGGAACGGAGATTATTAATGAAATAATGGATGTAGCTTGCAGCTGGAAAGAATTTGCAGAAAAAGCTGGAGTAAACAAATTCTATGCAAATGAAATTGAGCGAAATATTATTATTCTAAAATCCCCAACAATATCGTTAAGAAAATAGTTTTGATAGATAACGATATATTCTTATTTCACAAGCTCTTCTGGAACATTCAGCGACATAAATCCGTCTTTTTGATATTCTGGAGTAAACTTCAGCCATAGTAGTTCATAATGCCAGAAAAAATTATCCATTGCCACACCATCACCCTGCGGATTCTGTAACTGTTGTTTACAATAGTCTAACAACAGGTTGAGCATAAACACCAAGTATGATCTCAGATTATTTGCTACACCGTCTATATTTTGTCTAATGGCTGCTTCGTGAACAAGTTCATTGCGCAAATGATATATTCGCGACAAATGCCATACAAGGTTTTTTGTGTGTTTTGCAAGATATGCCTTCACTTTCGAACTATCGTGTAAATGAGACTTCATTTTGCTTATTCGGTATTTCAACAGAATATCTGTGGTATTATTAAAGGCGACATCCATTTGTTCTTCCGTCATTTTTTCAAAAGATTCAGTAGCACCTATCAGACCTTTCTCCCTTAATCTCATGTTCAAATCGATCACGTTCCTCTTGAGATAATACAGAGTGGATATTCTTGGGAAATTCTCCATCAGCCTCGAGAATGTACTATCCCCACTCTTTGGTGTGGCAAAGATGAATTCCAGTCCAATCCAGTAGTTCAGAAATCGCTGTCCTGTCTCTGTTTGCTCATCGCCAACTCTTAGATGGCGCAAGGCGGTATTCAACCGATCCTTTACCTCCTTCAGATTCGCTACAAATTCATCCCATAAGGGTGTTCCTATTGTCATAATGTGTTATCCTATAATCTTTATTAACTACGAAATTTTTACAATATTTCCCACATTTTGTGGATTTGCATTATCTTATCTCGACATGTTTACATGCATCGCAATCTCTGTTGTAACTCCTGAATCCGCTGCATCAGATGATCAAAATCCAATGACCTCCCATAAATGAAGTATCGTTGCATATTGGAATAATCTTGGCGCCAGTCATCCTGAACATTCTCTGGGGGGAGGATATTAATGGTGTCAGGGTGATGTAATGAATAGTCCACATATCTTATCGCATAGTAGGCTTGTCGATGTTCGATGATGGTATTATATAATGTTTTGTCCGCCAAAGCAGATTTGCCAAACTCAGAATCCATAAGGCGCTCCAAATCATAAAGATGGCGGGACATTCTCATACTACGCGGTTTGTCTTTCTGGAACTCTTCTGCAAGCAGGAATATCTTTTCCAAGAAAGTGCGGGTAGGTACTACGGTCTTGATTCGACACACTGCATCCGTATCATCATCAGGAAATGTCTCGCATATAAGTGAACGTATTTCACGTTCCTCAACTGGCTCGTCCATAGAGAGACAGCTTATCTCTATCTTCACCCTGGGCGGGATGTAGTCAATCTTCCGAGAGAGCAGACTGTCGTAGTGAAGCAGAATGACGGTTGGATCTTTGTCGCTATCAATAGGAACAAGTTCACCTTGCCTGTTTTCTATATGAGTGATGTTCTCTATCTGGTAGCCTGTGATACCCATGGCTTTTAAACGTTCATCAAGTTGACCTGACAAAGTGCTTTGGATATAGGCTCTCGACAACTTGCGCAGCTTATCGCGTTGACTTTTGGTGGACTTATTGATGCCAAAGAATGAATGGCTGATAGCCAAGTCAATATCTTCAGAAAACCTTTCTATCAATCCCCAGCCTTTGCTGAGACTGGTACCGCCTTTGAATATCAAGCTTTCTGCACAATCCGTCTGGAATAGTGCCTTTAATGTGACACTAACCCACCAGTCTTTTTCTATTGCCGCCTGTCCAATACCAGTATGACTCTCTTCAGTCTTCTCCAGCATGTATGAACGGTCGGTATCGTTATTGTTTATCCAAAGTATCTGTTTCATTACCATTCTTTTTTATAATAGGTGAAAGAATTTTTCGCATCCATATAGGAACCAACATCAAATCTTGGCGAAGTTTATCCTGTTCTGGTTCCTTTCGAATAAGCTTTCTTATTTGAGTTAATTCTGTTTCTCCAACATTATCTTTTCCTAATGCTTTAAGAGCTTGAACAAGATAAGCCATAAGTGTAGTTTGATAGGCAAAATTGCGAGGAACACCACGTTTGAAAACGATGGTCTGATTACCTAATTTAATCGTTCTTCCGCTACTAACTGCTATAAAAGAATAGTTCATAGGCACTTGTGTTGATAGCCCCAATTCATTAAGAACTGTCTCACCCACAGGAAGAATTTTAGTGTTATCGCGCTTTGCAATACTCTCAGCAATTTGTATGATAGATGGTTTAACAGCACCAAACCGGCTCATCTTTGGCCGATAGTAAATGCCTTGCCCCAACTTAAGAATCAGGTTTTCTTCAACGAGTTTTGCCAATACATTACCCACAAATTCTGCATTATATTGTGGGTAGTCAGTCCTGAAAATAACACTTCCAGGAGGGGTTTCTTCTATAATTTGTCTGAGTGGTCTGTCTTCCGTCATACCTTTGAAATTTTTGCAATATTTCCCACATTTTGATGCAAATATACAAACTTTATTTCAATTCTATCACAAAAAGAAAGCAAATTGACTTAAAATCATTTTTTAATGGGAAATTATAGGAATTCAAGTTCTTTAGAAAACGAAAATGAATTAAAACTACGGCATAAGAGCAGTTTTTTACTGATCAATGATATTTTATTGTTGACATCATCAACTTCTTTATAATCTATCCAGTAGATTATAAAGAAGTCCATTCCCTACCCTATTCATATTTGTAGGACTACATTCAAAGAAAATTCTGTTTATTCCGAATATACTTTATTCTGAGTAAACAGAACATACTTTTCATTTTTCAGACGGGATTTCTTCTGCCCATAGAATATATAAGATAACACTTCCCTGAAGGAAAACTTATATCTTATATGTTCTATCTGCAAATCCCTTTCTGAAAAGTCCGATTTTCCACCCACCCATTTTTATTATGCATGCTTGTTGTACCGTCGGGATTTCCTCACAAAGTTAACTCGAACCTGAAATACAACAAGTACCGCTAAAGCTATTTATAAGATATTCTTCCGTTTCTATTAATTCAAGGTAAAGAATATCTTATAAATTCCTTGTTTTTATTTCCCTTTTGTCCTCATTGCATAAGTGAGGAAATCCCGATAGTGCAACAAGTAAGTTGCAACATAAGGGAATAAAATATTCATTACATGATAAAATACGCTTTATACGACTATATTCCTAAGAGTTTATTGAACTCTGCCACTTTTGAACAACAGGATATTTGCAGGAAAATACTTGATTTGAAGGAGGGAAGAATATATGCTGCTGTGTGGGCAGCAAAAACAATAGCCCAAGTACTTTCTTTAATAAATCTGAATGACGTAATAATAGCTTGTGTTCCTGCAAGTAGTGAACGGTCTTATATAAGAAGATGGAAGCGTTTTTCAAATATCCTTTGCTCACTTTCTGGAGCTGTTAATGGATTGGAACATATCATCGTTATAGGTATAAGAGAAAAATTTCACAAACAAAGAAATAATAATAACATATTAAAAAATGTCTTACTTGATAAAGTTTTTTTTGAAAAACGAAAAGTTGTCATCATAGACGATATATTTACAACTGGTGCAACATCTGATAAATTTATTAAAATGTTGGAAAATGCAGGTGCCGATGTGAAACTAGCGGTTTTTCTTGGTAAGACAAAACAATTTACATAATTGAACACGGTTATATACTAAATATTCTTTTTGAGGGATTTAATATAAATTAACGAAATATATATTAACTTTGCAGCCAACCTAATCAATTTGATAAACATTATGGCAAGATTAACTTATTCGATTCTGAAGGATAAAGTCCTTTCTGACAAAACCTGGAATGTTTTTTTTAAGTTTTCTCACAATGGAGAAACTCGTTATTTTTCCTCCACAATGTATGTCGAACAAAAAGACTTAACAGAGGATATGCGAATAAAAAACAGAAAAATCATAGATAAATGTGAAAAATTAATTTCAATCTATAGGAAAATTATAGATGACCTCTATCTTGAGATAAACCCACTGCCTATAGATGTAATTGTCAATCTATTAAAAGATAGAGGAACTGAAGGTAATATTGACTTTGTTCAATTTGCGAAGGAATGGTGTAAAAGGCATAAAAACAAAAAGGGAATAAGAAACTATAAAAGCGCAATAAACTCACTTTGTAGATTTTTTGGAAGGGAATATATTTCTGTAAACGAAATAACAGCCAGGACTATGAAACAATTTGAAGAGAGTTTGGGTGATAAACCAAGAGCAAAGACTCTTTATACTTCGGCTATAGTCAAATTGTTTAATGACGCTATAGAGTTTTATAATAATGAAGATTATAATATAATTAGAATCCGACACACACTTGATAGATACAAAGCTCCTAAACAACGAATCTTCGCAAGAAAAAGGGCAATATCAACAGATAAGATTAAAGAGATTTTCAAACTGGAATATGATGGTATCCTCCATAAAGGAAATATTAGTGTGAGAGACCTTGCAAAGGATTGCTTTATGCTGTCTTTCTGCTTAATGGGCATAAATAGCGCAGATTTATTCAATGCCACAGAATATGACGGAGAATATATAACTTATAACAGAACAAAAACAAAAGACAGAAGAGTTGATTGTGCTGAGATTAAAGTCAGAATTCCATATATAGTTAAGCATCTGGTGGAGAAGTACAGAGGGGAAAAACGCGTTTTTAATTTTTATGAAAGATATAGGAGAATGGAAAATTTTAATAGGGCAATAAATATGGGACTGAAACAAATTGGAAAGGAGATAGGAATAGAGAACCTGCAATTTTACTCAGCAAGACATTCAATGGCAACTATAGCTCTTAACAAAGTTGGGATAGACAAATACACACTAAATGATATGCTGAACCATATTGACCAATCTATGAGAATTACTGATATATATATAGAAAAGGATTTTACACAGATAAATAAAGCAAATGCAAGACTTATGGAATATATGTTTGGTTACCACTCTCTTTCTCTTTTCTAATTAATAAAGAAGCTACACATATATTGAGAGAATGTAAAGTAAACCGAATCAGGCTACAATAGAAAAGTAGTAAGACAAAGTTTACTTTACATTCTCTACCAAGTTTACAGAAATATTATTTATTATAAAACTTAACCTCTTTTGCTATACCATCTATATAATAAAGTAATACATATGTTCCTTTATGTAGAACATTTAAATTTACCCCGCTCATACTACCCTTGCCTACCAAGCTTCCTTTCATATCATAAATATACCACTTATCCATAAAAGATGGTATCGACAGTTTTGAGCTTTCAGAAAATGCTTCCAAACAAACATCACCTATTCCAAGAGGTAGCATGTCCTCTCCGTTAAGCATATACCACCGCTTAGATAGAGCTCGATCTGGTGCATCAATAGCGCATACATTTAAATCTTCAGAAGGATCTTCTTCCTCATTATGGAAAATAATCATTCCCTCATCCTCACCTTCATTACGCATTGTAAGGCTTTCAATCAATTCATCTGTCCCTTCAACGCTCAGATTATTGTGATCAGCCATTATCAATTTTAAGTTTTCACAGCCGTCTGCCAATAATCTATCAAGTAAATTATGGTCGCAAGCTATTAAGGCAATAGAGGTATTACCAGAAATCTGTAAATCTGAAATATTGTTATAACTACAACTTAGCGAAACTAACTGCTTGTTATTTCTCACATCTAAAGAAGTAAGATTATTATCACCACAACTTAGCGTATTAAGAGACAATAAAGAGGAAATGTCAAGACTGATAAGTTTGTTGGTAAAACAGTATAGTTCTTCAAGTTCACCGTTGTTGGACAGATTAAGATCTGTGATTTCATTAATTTTGCAATTAAGTTCTAACAGCTTGTATAAATTGCTAACATCAAGAGAGGTAAGACTATTATCACCACAATATAGTATGGACAGATTAGGATTTGCTGAGACTTCTAAGTCATCAAGATTACACCCCTCGCAATATAATTGCTCCAAAAGATTATTCTTACTCAAATCTATTTTACCGAGCTTATTCTTACTGACATTTAAAATTACCAAATTAGGACATGATGCAATATCAAGTGTCTTTAACTGATTCCTGTAACAAGACAGCTCTATAAGATTTCCTGAATTGTCAAGATTCAAATCTGATATCTTATTCTCATGACAATAAAGCAATTTAAGTGCAGAAGAATCCCCCAAATGTAATTCTTCTATAGCATTGTCATTACAATAAAGTCTAACTAAATTGTAGTTTTGTGAAACGTCAAGAGAAGATAGCATATTTATATCACATTTTAGTACCATCAGCGACTTCGCTAGACTACAGTTCAGCCCACTCAACTTCAGTGAAGAACAATCAATACCTGTAATGTTGCCAACTATGGTTATTGTAGGTTGGGTTACAGGTGAATTGAATTGCATGAATGTCGGAACATTTACATCGGTAGATACTTCCTTTTCTAACACAGTACCATCCCCCAAGTCAATTGTAACAAAGCCTTCTGAAGATGCAATACTTAATCTAACGGTCTCACCTTCCAGAAGTCCACTTTCTAACACTATCATTTCATTAGGTTCTTCCGATGCCATGAGACAGCCATGATATTTAATCATTTCAAAATTAAAAAATGATGCTTGATGCGCATAAATCCCAAAACACATAAAAAGGAAATGTGTCAAAATAAACATTTTTTTCATAAGCTCTTTCTATAATTAAAGTTAATAAATTTATCGACAAAGATAAAGAAAAAAATGGGAAATAAAAATTTATGATAAAAAATACTACTATAAAAAGAAAATGTCTTAAGCATAAAATCTATATAACTCTTTTTTAACGATTGTGGTTCTGAATGTCGTGGGTTCGAGTCCCACCGGGCACCCTTCAAAATAAACCCTGTAAACCGATGGTTTACAGGGTTTATTTTTTTATTAGTCCTAACAGAATAATCTTTTCATGTCAAACAAACAATACTTAAATCCCAAAACGTAGTAATCAATGAAATAAGACTAAAATTCAGCAAATTTGTGAACTGATGAGAAATGAAAGACAAAATGAAAATAAAAACAGCGATTCCTTTTGATTATCAAAATAAATGAGTACTTTTGCAGTTGAGTCATATCCTTTTAGCGTAGAGGTATGACCTTTTCGAGGGTAAAAAACAATAACAGCATTAGCAGTTATTCGGAGTGTCTGAAATGTAGGAAGTTTTAGAAACAAAGCTCAAATAACGATAAATGACTAATGTCTGCGCTTCATAGCGTGGACTGATTCACTTATCTATTTGAGCAGGTTTTCCTACAACCTCAGACACGGATAGGCGGTCCACGCTTCTTCGTGTCTGTTTGGTTTGTATGGGAATCTGCAAAATCCCGATAAGTGCTTTTGCCAAAAGCTATAAGCGCAAATAAATGCCAGAAAAAGACTTGTTACCATCAAAAAAAGATGGCAATCTCCCGTGTGTTGACATTAGGGAGAACGACCTGCTGGCGATATCCGCAGACGTACTCAACACTCTGCTGCACGACCACACCACAGGTCAAAACATTTTCTGGGCGACTCATGATTATGAATCGCTTGGAAGTGAATACGGTTACTATTCCCCTATCATGCCAGAACTTATCACTGGAGACATGGGAATGGTGATTCAGCCACGTGTTTTCAAATCTAAAGAAAACCAGTCATACCGTTCAAAGGATATGGCTGAAGTTTTTACCCCTTCATGGGTATGCAATGCCCAGAATAATCTCATAGACGAAGCATGGTTTGGTTATAAAGACGTTTTCAACTTTGAAGACAAAAAGAACCACACCTGGAAAACACGAACCGAAAGAATTAAATTCCCCCAAAACAAGACGTGGAAAGACTATGTGAGAGCAACTCGCATGGAAATTACCTGCGGAGAAGCTCCTTACCTCGCAAGCCGATATGACACCACAACTGGTAAATTCATTCCAATATCCGACCGCATTGGCATGCTTGACAGAAAACTTCGCATCGTCAGCGAGAACACCAATACAAGCGGCGAATGGCTGGATTTTGCTCAGTCTGCCTATAAGAACACCTATGGCTATGAATGGCAGGGCGACAATCTTCTTCTTGCGAGAGAGGCTCTTCTTTATTCATTCATAGAATACTATCATGCAAAATTCGGTAAACTGCCATTAGAGAAATCCATCAATTATATAGCCTACATCATTTCTTGGAACATCTGGCAGATGGACGGACTCAAAGGCGTTGTTCCAGACTCATGCCGAAACGGAATGAAAGAGAAAGTTATGACTCTCTTTGGCGAGGAAGAACAAATCGTGAATTGCACAGGATGCCAACACGAAGACATCAGGAAGCATAACGGCATTTATTGCCTTATACGCGACTGGGGAGTTAAAGACACTAAAACAGGAGAGAACAATAGGAAAATCAGATATATAGACCTTATCAAAAGATAAAACTATGGCAACATTTGAATCGTCACTTAAACCAAAACTAATTTACATTTTTGCAATTCAAGACGAATGGCACAAAGACTGTCTGAAAATTGGCGAGACAACACTTGAAGAAGATACAGGCGAATTGCTTGAACCTAACAACAAACTGCTACAGAAAGCCGCATGCAGGCGGATCGACCAGTACACTAAGACAGCGGGAATACCCTACCAATTATTATATACAGAACTTACTATATATATTAAAAATGGGAAAATCTGCTCGTTCAACGACAAGCAAGTACATTCCGTGCTTGAGCGATCTGGCATAAAAAAGAAAATTTTCGATGCTGTGAAAGGAGCCAACGAGTGGTTTTGCTGCGACCTCGAAACGGCCAAGAAAGCAATAAAAGCGGTGAAGAACGGAATGACAAGCCTGAACGCAAGCGACATCAGCAGTGAGAATACACCAATATTATTCCGTCCTGAACAGAAAGAAGCAATTGAGAAAACCATAAAGCAATTCAGAAGAAGCAAACAAATGCTATGGAATGCCAAGATGCGCTTCGGCAAGACTCTCTCTGCCCTAGAGGTAGTAAAGCGAGAAAATTTCAGCCGAACCATCATACTTACACATCGCCCCGTTGTTGATAAAGGATGGTTTGAGGACTTTGGCAAGATATTTTACGACAGAAAAGACTTTCACTATGGTTCACGCGAAAAAGGGGAAGCCTTCCAGTGTCTTGAACAATTAGCAGCCAAAGGCGACAAATATGTCTATTTTGCATCAATGCAAGACATGAGAGGCTCTGACGCAGTTGGCGGAAAATACGTGAAGAACTCTGAAGAATTCAATGCAGACTGGGACTTGCTGATAGTAGACGAGGCTCACGAAGGCACACAGACCGAATTAGGACAGAGCGTAATAAAAGAACTGACCAAGTCTGAAACAAAAATACTCAAACTTTCAGGCACACCTTTCAATCTGCTTGACGATTATTCTGATGACGAGATTTTCACATGGGACTACGTAATGGAACAACGAGCAAAATCGGAATGGGACTTAACCCACTTCGGCGACCCTAACCCTTATGAATCTCTGCCTGCAATAAATATCTACACATATGATTTAGGAACTCTGATGAATGAATACATCGGCGATGAAAAAGCGTTCAATTTCCGTGAGTTCTTCAGAACACGCGACGACGACACTCTAATACACGAAAAGGATGTAGACCGATTTCTCAACCTGCTCTGCAAAGACGACAAAGAAAGCCTTTACCCCTACTCCTGTGACAGGTTCAGAAATATTTTCCGTCACACACTGTGGGTTCTTCCTGGAGTCAGTGCAGCCCGTGCTGTCAGTTCAAAACTGAGATGCCACCCTGTATTCAGCAACTTCAGCATAGTCAACGTAGCAGGCAATGGAGACGAAGAGGAAGAAAGCAAAGATGCTCTGGAAATGGTTAATAACGCCATTGGTCCAGATCCAGAAAAAAGTTATACCATAACTCTAAGTTGCGGACGACTAACGACAGGCGTAAGCATAAAACCCTGGACTGGCGTATTCATGCTTTCAGGTTCGTTCAGTACCTCTGCTGCACAATATATGCAAACCATATTTCGCGTGCAGACACCATACACAAATCACGGACGTATGAAAACACAATGCTATGCTTTCGACTTTGCCCCCGACCGCACACTCAGAGTACTGGCAGAAACTGCTAAGGTTTCGGCTAAAGCAGGCAAGGCAACCGACGAGGACAGAAAGATTCTTGGAGATTTTCTAAACTTCTGCCCTATCATCTCCATTGAAGGCTCTCAGATGGCTCCTTACGACGTAAACAGAATGATGGGGCAACTGAAAAAAGCCCAAATAGAGAAAGTTGTACAATGCGGATTTGAAGATGGCGCACTCTATAACGACGAACTGCTGAAGCTGACCGATGTCGAACTAAGCGACTTCAACGACCTGAAGAAAACAATAGGCAAGACAAAGGCAATGGCTAAGACCAACGATATAGACATTAACCGACAAGGATTTACAAACGAGGAATATAAGGAAAAAGAACGGCTGGAGAAGAAGAAAAAGAGAGACCTCACTCCAGAGGAGATTGCAAGGTTGAAAGAACTGAAAGAAAAACACAATCAGCGTAAGGATGCCATATCAATTCTAAGAGGAATCTCTATCAGAATGCCACTACTCATCTACGGTGCAGAGCTAAATAGCGAAGAAGAAATTACCATCGAAAACTTTTCGTATATCATTGATGACCAATCATGGGAAGAGTTTATGCCTAAAGGTGTAGACAAAAATAAGTTTGAGAGATTCAAGAAATATTATGAGCCTGATGTATTCCGCGAGGCAGGCAAACGAATCAGGGAAATGGCTCGCGCAGCCGACAAGTTCACAATAGAGGAACGCATAGAGCGCATTGCAAGCATATTCAACACTTTCAGAAATCCAGACAAAGAAACAGTCTTGACTCCCTGGAGAGTAGTCAATATGCACATGAGCGATTGTCTGGGAGGCTATTGTTTCTACGATAGTGACTTCAATCAAATGTTGCATACACCTCGTTACGTTGATAAGGGCAAAGTTAGCGAGTACATATTCCGACCAGAGAGCCACATTTTGGAAATTAATTCTAAAAGCGGACTCTATCCACTCTATGTTGCCTATAATGTCTATCGCGCCCGCATCGAGGCTGCCAAACAAAAATATGGTGATGTCAGTCATGGGTTCGCCATGAGTCTGTGGGATGCAACTATAGAGGAAAATATACTTGTTGTCTGCAAAACTCCAATGGCAAAAAGCATTACGAAGCGCACCCTTGCAGGTTTTCGCAACACAAGAGTAAATGCACAATATTATAAAGACTTAATTAAGAATATATCAGAAAAACCTACCGTCGTTGTAAACACCCTCAAAGACGGCAAGCATTTCTGGAAAATAAACAATGAAGAGAATATGAAATTAGATGCTATTGTAGGTAATCCTCCTTATCAAATAATGGATGGTGGTAATGGAGCAAGCGCAATACCTATATATAATAAATTTGTTGAACTCTCAAAAAAAGTAAAACCACAATATATTTCATTGATTATGCCTGCAAGATGGTATACAGGTGGGCGTGGTCTTGATACTTTCAGAAAAAACATGCTTGAAGATCGTCATATTTCACTACTTCATGACTATATAGACGGACGAGCAATTTTTAGTAATGTAGAAATAAAAGGTGGTATATGCTACTTTCTATGGGATTTAAATTGGGAAAAAGAATGTACTGTAATATCACACACTACAGAAAACATTAAACCAATTATTGAAAAACGCTATTTAAAAGACAATGATGATGATATATTCATAAGAGACCCAAGACTATTAAAACTAAAAAATAAAATCCAAAATCAAAGACTATTATATAAAGAAACAACTTTCGACAGTATTATGTCAAGCATGAGGCCATATGGATTAAGAGGTGACTTTTTTAAAAAACCATCAAAATATAATCTACCAGAAGTTTCTACTAATATTATTGAAGGAGGAATAACAATCATTGGACTTGATGAAAAATTACATAGAGTCAAAAAATATGCAGATATTAACTATCCTTTACCTTTCAATACAGGTTTAGATAAATACAAAATATTTATACCTCGAAATTGGGGAACAGGAAAACTTTGTGATACAACATTTAAAACATATTTAGCCAAACCTTTTGATTCTTGCACTGAAACATTCATACAAATATACCCTTTTGAAAATAAAGCAGATAGAGATAATTGCAATAAATATTTACATACAAAATTTTTCAGGATGTGTGTAAGTATTAGAAAACAAGATCAGGGTGCTAGCAAGGATGTGTATAGTTTCGTACCACTTCAAAACTTCAAAGATGATAGCGACATAAATTGGTCAGAAAGTATAGCAGAGATAGATAAACAACTATATGCAAAATATGGACTGACAGACGGAGAAATTACTTTTATCGAATCAATGATAAAACCAATGGAATAAATGCACGGTTTCAAAAGTTGTTCAAGTCACTGCGCTTCAAGCGATATATGGTAATTATACGACATTCTTTATCAGAATATGCTAATCTCACCTCATAACCTTACAACCTGACAAGTTGAGGACTTGTGAAACTTAGATAAATCTATAAAAAAAGAAATAATCGGTGGCACGGCTGGGTGTTGCCGATTTTTTTATGACGGATAACATAAAGACTGTTGAATGGGATATTCTGCACTTGATTTATGATATTTTAATTCTAAAATGGAAGATGTTTTCGCGTATAATTTGTATATTTGTGGCGATTATAATTTTATGACGAGTTGACGAGCGACATTAGTGCATGGCTATGCGGGATTAATGATTAATGAATGTTGGGAAATTGACGAGTTGACGAGTCGTGAAGCTCATGGCACTTAAATAACTAACATATAAAACCAAATATGAAAAATGGAAAAGAAGTATTTTGATTTGAAAGGACAAGTGGCTCTCATCACGGGCTGCTCTACAGGACTGGGCGTTCAGATGGCTTGTGCGCTGGCTAATCAAGGCTGCAACATTGTGGCTATAGCACGACGCGAAGACAAACTGAAAGAAGTGGCAAGCATGCTGAAGGAGAAATATGGGGTGGATGCCCTGCCGCTGCGCTGCGACATTACCGACACCGATATGGTTGAAGAAACTGTGAAGAAGGCGCTGGAGCATTTCAAGCGCATCGACATCCTGATAAACAATGCCGGAACAGGTGCTGTTGCTCCTGCTGAAGAAATAACCGACGAGCAGTTTGGCAACGAGCTGAATATTGACCTTTTCGGTTCGTTCCGCGTTGCACGAGCTGTTGCCAAATTGTCGATGATTCCAAACAAGTATGGCAGAATTATCAACATAGCCTCTATGTATGGACTTGTAGGAAACTCTATTGCTCCTTGCACCCCTTATCATGCTGCTAAGGGCGGCGTTGTGAACATGACTCGCGGACTGGCTGCCGAATGGGGCAAGCATGGCATAACGGTCAACGCAATATGTCCTGGCTATTTCTGGACTCCGCTGACAAAGGACACTCTTGAGACTGAGTGGTTTGCTAACTATGCTAAGACGGCTATTCCAAGTCAGCGCTACGGCAACGAGGGCGAACTTGACACGGCTGCCATCTTCCTTGCTTCGCCTGCCAGCAGTTATGTGAACGGCGTAGCCCTGCCTGTAGACGGCGGCTATACTTGCGTATAGATTTTTAGTTGGCATCAGCAAGACAAGCATGTATTAATTGCGGGATAGGCTTATAAGGCAAAAGACTTATAAGCCTATTTCCATTTTTATAAGACTGAAAAACTTACAAAACAAAAAAATACTTATAAATCGTAACTAAAAAAAACAGCCCGATTTTATGACGAAAAAAGTAAAAAATCTTGACAAATGGAATTTTCATTCTAGAGAAAGATTTTCTGCTTGGCACGAGGCGAAATGCAAAAATGCGTTTAATTGTTAATCAATCGGCTTAAACTATGTAAATAGTCGTGCGGAACGAAAAAGTGAAAGGTGTCCTTTCGCGATGCGAAACGTGGCATATCGCACTGCGATATGTGGCATATTGCAGTGCCAAAGGTGCCCTTTCACACTGCAAAAGATGCCCTTTGACTTTTTTAACACTTATGAATTGTGAAGCGAAACGTATAATGTCTTGATATTGAGTGATTTACTAAAAAGAGCGAGAAACCGCAAAATACTCGCATATTTTGCAACTTCTTTTTTCTCAGTCTAGAATTTTTAAGTTATTTGCGGGGTTAGTTAATCAATTTTTTGGTTCATCCCCGAATTGCGTTGTTTTTGTCATGTAGTCCGAGCAGTAGCAGTGTGAAATACTCATCATCTCTATAGCCATATGCTCTTCTCTTCATTACCTTTATCTTATTGTTGATTCCTTCCAGCATTGCGTTTGTTACA
>JAGAGD010000091.1 GCA_017627765.1 Prevotella sp.
TCACATAGTTTAAGCCGATTGATTAACAATTAAACGCTTTTTTACATTTCACCTCGTGCCAAACGGAAAATCCTTCTCTAGAATGAAAATTTCATTTGTCAAGATTTTTTACTTTTTTCGTCAAAAAATCGGGCTGATTTTGGAAGTTACAGTTTGTAAGACAACACTGTTTACTTGTTAGTAAATCTATTTAAGCGAAATAAATTTGCAAAAAAAAAAAAAAAATTATATTTGCAGCGATATAATTATTATAAACAAAAAACAAACATCACAATGAAAAAGAATTTATTTCATGTCTTTGCATTATCATATCGGCATGACGGAAGACAAGGAGACTGTGGAGGTTTTTATTATTCAAATACAAGACATAGCGGAATGATACTATCATGAAAAAAATCTTTATATTATTCTCATGTATAGCATTGACCTCTTGCGGTCTGATAGAGATTAACGGAGTAGACTACAGTTCACTTACCAGAGAGGAAAAACAGCATGTACTGAAATGCGACAAACCCATTGACAGCCTGCGATGCGACGGATATGTTTATCAGATAAACGTTGAACAAATGAAGAAATATCTTCAAAACCATGAAGATGTCATAGTCTATCAATATTCGTCATTTTGTGCCAGCGATGATTGCATAAGCCCATACGCTGCGGAGAAAATAAGCAACATATTTGGTTTTGACTTCTGCATCGTGGCAGATGTGTATACAAGATTATTCTGGATTACAAATATTGAGTCACCTATACTTACAATAGACTTCGACATATATAATACTCAAAATTGGAAAAAGCTCAGTCGCCGTTTCTATGACGAGCTGACTGGAGTTACTAAAGATGAACGTAAATGGTATAGGTTTCTCTATTTCAGGCGTGGTGAATATGTCTGTTCATACGGCAGTCTGAAAGAAGCGCAGTATGTTCTTAGGAAAAGCTACGATGAGAGAACAAGCAAGATGCTTGATGATTTCTTTAAGTAAAAAAAAACTATCGCAGAAGCAAATAAAGATATTCTGAAACAGCAGTCGTCTTACATCAAGATGGCTGCTGTTTTTTGTAAAATCCGTAGAAAAAAGAATAACCAGAATTTGTAAAAACAAGGAGATTGTCAAAAGCTAAATCCTTAATTATTTAATCATTCATCTAACTTAACATTACATTAACATCTACTGCTAACCGCCTGTGATATTCAGCACTTTTATGTCAAAACTATATGAAAGAAAGTGAAAACACGTTGATTTTTTTTGAAATATTCCTAAATTCTACTAATTTTGCAGATTACATTGGGAGCAAACCGACTGCATCTGTCATGAATTGCATTGCGGATGGTTTGACTATCATAGATAAAGTAAAAATAGGCAATGGAAATAAAGAAGACAGTTGCTGCTGACTTGGAAAGGAGGAGGACCAGAGGTTTTCTTCTGGGGCTTGCTGTTGCTACTCTCATCTTCTTTGCTGCGCTTCAGATTCCTATCAACAACGACGACATGGAACTGTCTGACGACATGCTCAACGAGATTGTTGAAGACATGGAGATGATGCCTGCCATTGACCAGCACGACCAGATTGCTCTCGAAAAGGAAAAGAAAGAGACCGTCAGCGACCGGATAAAGGAGGTTGACAAGGAGGAAATTGCCGAAGTGGAGATTGCCGACGACAGCAACATTGCGCTTGAGCAGGAAGTAACGGACAACGACGAGCAGACAGTGAAGACAGATGCGCTGCCGCCTATTGCTGTTGACGAGAACGACAATCCGCTGAGTTTCCGAGTTGTAGAGCAACTGCCCGACTTCCCTGGCGGAATGGTTGAGTTTATGAAGTGGCTCACACGCAACCTGAAATATCCTGAGCAGGCACGGCGCCTGAAGATACAGGGCACCGTGATGGTCTCATTCATAGTGAACAAAGACGGAAGCATAAGCGACATAAAGCTAAAGAAATCGGCTGACGATTTGCTTGACAAGGAGGCTCTCAGAATAATGAAGATGATGCCAAACTGGAAGGCTGGCGAAGATCATGGCAAACCTTGCCGCACAATGATTGATATACCTATAGTGTTCAAGCTGTAAGATAACGGGAACGGGAACTTTAACTCGTTTACTCTTCAACTATGCATTATTAATAAGAACTTACTAACATACAATATATATATATGTACACATCAGAAGAAATACTTACACTGGTAAATAAATATATAGAGCAACTGCCCTACGACCGTACTCCGAAAGGACTGTATGAACCTATTCGCTACGTTCTCTCTCTTGGAGGAAAACGAATAAGACCCGTATTGATGCTGCTGGCTTATAATCTCTATAAAGACGACCCAGAGCATATTCTCGAAACGGCATGCGCACTGGAGACATACCATAACTATACGCTGCTGCACGACGACCTGATGGACAATGCAAGCCTGAGACGAGGAAAGGCTACCGTTCACACTCGCTGGAACGCTAACACTGCTATTCTCTCTGGCGACTCCATGCTTGTCCTGGCTTACGAAAGAATGGCAAAATGCGACAGCGACAAACTGAAACCCATTCTCGACTTGTTTACCGAGACAGCTCTGCAGATTGGCGAAGGACAGCAATACGACATGGAGTTTGAAAACAGAAACGACGTGACCGAAGATGAATATATCGAAATGATTCGTCTGAAGACAAGCGTGCTGCTGGCTTGCGCACTGAAGATGGGTGCCATCTTAGCCGATGCCGACGAGCGCGACACAGAACTGCTCTATAAGTTCGGAGAAAAGATTGGACTGGCATTCCAGCTGCAAGACGACTATCTTGACGTCTACGGCGACACAAAGGTGTTCGGAAAGGCTATCGGAGGCGACATCACTTCAAACAAGAAGACCTACATGCTGATAAACGCTTTCCTTAAAGCCGACGAGAAGCAACGCAGAGAACTGGTTGAATGGATTAACAAGCCAAATCCTGACCACGACGAGAAGATTGCAGCCGTGACTAAACTATATAATGAAATAGGTATTGACAAACTCGCCATATCGCGCATAAACCACTATTTTGACGAGGGACGCCAATATCTTGAACAAGTAAGCGTGAGCAACGAGCGCAAGCAACAGCTCATAGCATTTACAAACGAAATGATGCACCGACAATTCTAAAAAACCATGCCTTATCGACGACTTCCCAAAACCGATGCCGCACGACTGAAAGCACTGAAAACGCTTTTAGACAATAATGATATCTATACAGTCAAAAAACGATTCATCGACTGGAAAGATCTCAATAAGGCACAGAATGCACACAACCACCTGCTGACTGCCTGCCAACAATATAAGGTGTGCATGTCTACACAGGTGAGAAACAGCAAGAAGCATGAGAAGTTCCAGCGAAAGGCAGCAATGTATCTAAGCCATTTCCTGCAAGTGCTCTTCCTTGCTGTTGAGCGAGGAGAGATAAAACGGCAGCACCTGAAACTCTATGGACTTGACACCGAACAGACCATACTGCCTCCTATGAAGACTCCCGACACCCTGATGGAATGGGCAGACAAGATAATAAAAGGCGAGAAAGAACGCACTGCAAAGGGCGGCAGACCTATTTTCAACCCCACTATAGGAATGGTAAGCACTCATGTTGAGATATTCAGGGATGCACTGATGCAGCAAAGAAAACTGCAAGAACGCACCCAACAGACGCTCAACACCATTCAGGCTCTGCGCCCAGAAACCGACGAACTGCTGCTGTCGTTGTGGAACCAGATAGAGAAGCACTACGAGAACGAGCCTCCCGAAATTCGTTATGATGCATGCAGGCGACTCGGAGTGATATATTACTATCGCCGACACGAAGAACATCTATATTGAATCGGCTGTTGACTGCCCCCATTACTACAACTCTTTAGGAACTTAAATACATAATTACTGAATGCTTAGTTATATAGATACACATGCTCACATAGACGGAGAGGAATATAACGACGACCGCGACTTGATGGTTGAACGCGCTAAGGCAGCAGGAACAAGCCACATATTTGTTCCTGCAATAAACTTAGCATCGGTAAAGACTGTGCTCGACACGTGCCGCCGCTATCCTTATTTCGCCTACCCCATGATTGGGCTGCACCCTGAAGAAGTGAACAGCGACTACGAGAACCAGCTCGCCGAACTGAAAACCATTCTTCAAGACAATCTAAAGAATGCACCCAAGAGTGAACGCTTCATAGCCGTTGGCGAAGTGGGACTCGACTATTACTGGTCGCGCGAGTATGAAAAAGAACAACTTGATGCCTTCGAGAAGCAAGTAGAATGGTCGGTAGAGACACGTCTGCCGCTGATGATTCACTGCCGCAAGGCACAAAACGAGATGGTGAAACTGCTGAGAAGATATGAGAAAGACTTGCCTGGCGGAGTTTTCCATTGCTTCACAGGCAATCTGCACGAGGCAGAAGAACTGCTCGCCTTCGAGCGATTTGTTCTCGGAATAGGCGGAGTGCTTACTTTCAAGAAGAGCAACTTGCCAGATGTTATCCGCCAGATTCCGCTCAGCCGCATCGTCTTGGAGACAGACTCTCCATACATGGCGCCAGTTCCTAAGCGCGGAGAGCGAAACGAAAGCGCATTCGTTGCCTACATACTTGAGAAGATGGCAGACTGCTACGGCGTGGAGAAAGAGGAAGTGGCACGTCAGACCAACGAAAACGCAAGACGCGTATTCGACTTCTGAGCCATCTGAATCAAAACTACATAACAACTATTACGCAAGATTCTCCTATCAGAATTTGTGTTTTTCAACTATCATAATTAAACAATGAATAATCAACTTAACAAGATGCAAAGACTTATTTTTATATTAGCTACGCTCCTACTACCTATCTGCTACGCATCTGCTACAACCAACGATTCAATTAAGCACTGGGGCTACGCCGTAGATTTCAATCCTTCAAAGATAATTGTAATGGACAAATATCAGCGAGGTTTCCAGAAAGACAAAAACAATTTCAGCGTGAGGATGGAGGCAATAAGACAATGGCTGCCAAGCGACAGTTCTGCTGTTGCTGCCGACTACAACTATCCTTCGCTTTCGGTTTCTGCCAAATACAGTTTCAATCATGGCGTAACCATGCACCGCACTCCTAACAAGCTGTGGCGCAGAAGGCAAGAAGCTGACTACGACACTCAGATGGGAAACAGCATTGCCTTGTTCGGAACATTCACAAGACCAATCATACATCAAAGAAAATGGGAGATTGACTATTCGCTGAGTTGCGGAATGGCTTATTCTAAGAGCATCTACAATCCATATACTGCTATCGACAACGAACTGATAGGTTCGCACCTTATGATATATTTCGGGCTCGGAACCCATGTAACCTATCATGCTACCGACGAGTGGGGAATCCGACTGGGAGCCGAATACTGGCACATAAGCAACGGCGCTCTTGACAGACCAAACAAGGGAGCAAACTTCATTGGTCCGTCACTCGGCGTGGTCTACACACCTTATCACAAGGAACTTATAAAGCAAAAGGAACAGATTAAGCAGCAGCGCAAGGAAGGAAACAGCGCAGACAACAAGGAAAAGTTCCAGCCTTACATCTTCATGAATGTTGCTGCTGCATTAGGAGGCAAGAGCCTGCAAGAGGACTGGAACGTAACCTACTATGTCAGCTATCCTACAGACAACTTGTACTATCGCACGAAGTTTCCTGTCTACCTGACTGTAGCATCGCAGATTGACCTCATGTTCCGCTATCAGCGAAGATGGGCTTCGGGTATAGGCTTTGATGTTTTCTATGGCGACTATGCCTATACCGTAAAAAAACATGACGGTCCGAATAGCAAATCAAAATACAGTCCTTGGTCAACAGGCATAGCCCTGAAGCATGAAGTCTACTTCGGTCAGTTGCTTTGCCAGATTGGAATAGGCTACTATTTTCACCGCGAGATGGGACACTATGCTAAAGGAGTTGAAAAACCTTACTACGAGCGCATCGGTGTTAGCTATGCCTTCAAGCAATTAGGCGGACTGAGGCTTGGCTTCAACGTTAAGGCGCACTTCACTAAAGCCGACTATACCGAACTGCTCTTAACCATGCCTATAAAGTTGATTCAGTTTAAAAGATAATAGCAAGTGCTTTTAATCTATTAAACATTTCTCTATATATACATTATTATACATATACATAAATATTAAAAATCATAAGATTATGAGAAGAACTATCACACTTTTATCATTTGTTTTGCTGGCAATAGCAGCACAGGCACAGCAGACTATAAAGTTGCCAGAACCTAACATGAAACTGAATATGACTCTGATGGAGGCTCTCGAACTGCGCCACTCTGAACGAACTTACGGCAAAAGGGAGATTCAGCCCGAAGTATTATCACAGATTCTATGGGCAGCATGCGGCTACAACCGTGTTGACCAAGGTAAGATTACTGCTCCGTCGGCAATCAATGCGCAAGACATCATTGTTTTTGTCTGCAACAGTCAGGGTGTTTTCCGCTACGAGCCTAAAGAACACGCACTCACAAGAGTGAGCAAACAAGACATAAGAACAGCAGTGGCTGGCAGACAAGCATTTGCAGCTGAAGCTCCACTATCACTTGTCTTAGTGAGCGACCACTCCAAGTTTGGCAGCCATCAGAACGGAGCTGCACGCATGGGCATGATTGATTCTGGCTACGTTTCACAAAACATATCGCTTATATGCACAGCACTCGGACTGAATACCGTGCCAAGAATGACGATGGACAGCGATGCAATAAGAATGGAACTGGGACTTGACAACACTTATGACTTACTCCTAAATCATCCTATAGGCTATCCAGCGAAATAAAATTGTCAGATGAAATAAGATTTTAGGATGTAAGGTTACAAGGCTATAAGGTGGAGTTTACAGATTTAAACCTATCAGGCAACTCATAAACTTAAAGCTCAATAACTAATAAGATCACAAACTCAATAGCTTAGAATAGCGACAAATTGTCTTCAAAACGCGACAATTTGTCGCTATTTTTAGTTCGGCATATCATTTGAAACAATCTAAAACAGAAAGAAATAGAAACAAAAACAAGAAAGGAGAAGAGAAATATGACATTCGACAAATTCACAATCAAGGCGCAAGAAGCCATACAAGAAGCTGTGAGCGCAGCTTCTCAGCATGGACAACAAGCCGTAGAACCTGTTCATCTGCTTAAGGGTGTCATGGTGAAAGGCAAAGACATGTTCCAGTTTGTTGTGCAGAAGATGGGAGCAAATGCCTCTCAGATTAACATGCTTATCGACCAGGAAATCCAACATTTGCCAAGAGTGCAGGGCGGACAGCCATATCTTTCAGCCGACAGCCAGAAAGTAATGGAAGCAGCATTGCAGGTTTCCTCAAAGCAGGGCGACGAGTTTGTTGCCATCGAAGCATTGCTTTTAGCACTTATGAAAGTTGACAGCACAGCCTCACGCATACTGAAAGATGCAGGACTGACGCAGAAAGAACTTGCCTCAGCCATTGAGCAACTGCGCGGAGGAAGCAAAGTCAGTTCACAATCGGGCGACGAAAACTACCGCGCTCTTGAGAAATATGCAAAGAACTTAGTTGCTCAAGCACGAGCAGGAAAGCTCGATCCTGTGATTGGACGCGATGAAGAAATACGCCGAGTGTTGCAGATTCTGTCACGAAGAACGAAAAACAACCCTATACTTATAGGTGAACCAGGAACTGGTAAGACCGCTATTGTTGAAGGACTGGCACAGAGAATCGTAAGAGGCGACGTGCCAGAAAACCTGAAAAACAAGCAGTTGTTCTCTCTCGACATGGGACAACTCATCGCTGGAGCGAAATATAAAGGTGAGTTTGAGGAGCGACTGAAAGGCGTTGTAAACGAAGTTACTAAGAGCGACGGCAACATAATCTTGTTCATTGACGAGATTCATACGCTTGTGGGAGCAGGAGCAAGCGAAGGAGCAATGGATGCTGCCAACATACTTAAGCCTGCTCTCTCGCGTGGGGAACTGCGAGCAATAGGTGCAACCACTCTCAACGAATATCAGAAATATTTCGAAAAGGACAAAGCATTGGAGCGAAGATTCCAGACTGTTATGGTAGATGAGCCTGACGAAATGTCTGCTATCTCAATACTTCGCGGACTAAAGGAACGCTATGAGAACCACCACAAGGTGAGAATACAAGACGATGCCTGCATTGCTGCGGTGCAACTTTCAGAGCGTTACATATCAGACCGCTTCCTTCCCGACAAGGCTATCGACCTCATGGATGAGGCAGCAGCAAAACTTAGGATGGAGCGCGACTCGCTGCCTGAAGAACTTGACGAGATAAGCCGCAAGCTGAAACAGAAGGAAATAGAGCGAGAGGCCATCAAGCGCGAAGACAATAAGCCGAAAATTGAACTCATAGAAAAGGAAATTGCCGAACTGAGAGAGGAGGAAAACAGATTCCGCGCTAAATGGGAAGGCGAGCGACAACTGGTGAACCGCATACAGCAAGACAAGCAGCAGATAGAAGACCTGAAACAAGAAGCCGACAGAGCAGAACGCGAAGGTAACTATGAGCGTGTCGCTGAAATACGCTACGGAAGGTTGCAGCAGATTGAAGCCGACATAGAAGCAACACAACGACAACTGCACGAGGCGCAAGGCGACAACACACTCGTAAGAGAAGAAGTAACAGCCGACGACATAGCCGAAGTAGTAAGCCGATGGACTGGCATACCAGTAACAAAGATGTTGCAGAGCGAGCGTGAGAAACTCCTCAACCTTGAAGAAGAACTCCACAAGCGAGTAGTAGGTCAAGACGAAGCTATAAGCGCCGTAAGCGATGCCGTAAGGCGTAGCCGTGCTGGTCTGCAAGACCCGAAACGGCCTATCGCCTCATTCATATTCCTCGGCACTACTGGTGTAGGAAAGACAGAGTTGGCTAAGGCTTTGGCTGAATACTTGTTCAACGACGAACAGATGATGACTCGCATTGACATGAGCGAGTATCAGGAGAAGTTCAGCGTAAGCCGACTCATCGGTGCGCCTCCTGGATACGTTGGCTACGACGAAGGCGGACAACTGACCGAAGCTGTCAGAAGAAAGCCATACTCGGTTGTGCTGTTCGATGAGATAGAGAAAGCCCATCCAGACGTATTCAACATTCTGCTGCAAGTGTTAGACGACGGCAGACTGACCGACAACAAGGGAAGAACAGTGAACTTCAAGAATACTATCATCATAATGACATCAAATCTCGGCAGCCAGCTGATTCGATCATTCATAGAAGAAAGAGGCAACAGCAACGATGGAATGCTTTCCGCCAACGATGAAGAGAAGCTAAAGAAGCAACTGATGGATATGCTGAAGCAGACCATCCGACCAGAATTCCTCAATCGTATCGACGAGACCATACTGTTCAAGCCGTTGACTAAACCGCAGATTGCCGATGTTGTAAGGCTGCAACTCGCAGGAGTGACAGCAATGCTCAAGCAGCAAAGCGTAGAGATTGACTTCACACCGCAGGCAGTAGACTACATTGCCGATGCAGGATTCGACCCAGAGTTTGGAGCAAGACCTGTCAAGCGTGCAATACAGCACTTGCTGCTCAACGACCTCTCTCGCCGCATCCTCGCTGGCGAAGTAACGTCAGACAAGAAGATTCTCGTAGACTCATTCGGCGACGGGCTTGTCTTCAGAAACTGACAATAACCACATAAGAACTACACAACAAGAAAGCGCAGACTGTCAATACAGCCTGCGCTTTTTTGTTGCCCTGCAGCCGCTTGCAGAAAAGTTATAGACTGGTTTGCAACGTCTTTCACAAAAAAACACTATTTTTGCACAATAATAATAAGTAAAGACATGGCAAGCAATACAGACTTTGTTCAATTCATAGCCGACCAATGCGCCTCTGCTGGCAACATCATGACTAAGAAGATGTTTGGCGACTATGGCATATACTGCAATGGAAAGATTTTCGGGCTGATATGCGACAACCGCTTCTATCTGAAACCCGTTGACGAAATCAGAAACTTGTTACGCGATGTGCAGTTATGCCCGCCATACGAAGGGGCAAAGCCTTATTTCTATATTGCTGATGTTGACGACCGCGACTATATTTCGATGATTGTTAGCGAGACTGTTAAGCATCTGCCTGAACCTAAACCGAAAAGGAAAAAGAGATAGATACCAACAAAATGACACCATGACTACGACCGAACTGAAGAAAAGACTCGCAGACAAACACTATGGCGAAAAGGAAATAAGACTGATAAGCCAGACTATCAGCCCAGATGAAATATACTCTTGCCTGTTCGATTCTGACAAGCGCACGGCTGACAATGCTGCATGGGCATTGACAAAACTGAGCAAAGAAGGCAGAACTTTCCTCCAGACCAAGCATAACGAACTAATAGAAGAGGCGATGAGAACGAAAAGCACCACAAAGCGAAGGCTTATTATGACTATCATAGAAAAGCAGAAATTCTGCAAAGAGACGATTAGAACCGACTTCATAGACTTCTGCTTAGACAAAATAATCTGCGCAGAAGAGGCAGTCGGAGTAAGGTCGCTTGCCGTAAAGCTGGCATACGCTCAGTGTTCGCTCTATCCTGAGTTGACTGCCGAACTCAAAATGGTGTTAGAGCAACTTGATGCGGCATCGCTTCTGCCTGGACTGAAAAGCATAAGGAAAAGAACTCTTAACAAAATAGGAAACCTGAAAATGAATGATAACAACAAAATAAACAGAACATGAAAACGACTAAGAAAATATTGCTCCCTGCCATCTTGCTATTCGCTCTTACAGCCAATGCGCAGAACTACTACTACCCTACCTTCGACGACTTGAAGGCAGGACAGGGACAAGAAACAAACGCTGAACTGCAACGAATATCAATAAGGAAACTGAAAAAAACGGTAAAGGCTCCATACAAACTGAAATGTAAAAACCTGAAAGAGGCTGCCACGATTAAGAAGAAAGCACGATTTATCAGCGTAGGCAACGAACTTTTCTTGAACTGCCGAGGCATTGACTTCTACTGCAACGGTCACTGCGAGAAGAAATATCGGGGCAAGCGCTTTGTGCCATGCCACATGCTTGGCGACAATCAGATTGTTTTCACTATGGCTGACTTCGGAAGCAGTGCTGCCAAAATGATTCCGTCTACTGCCGACTATGTAGTTGACGGCATCATCACACTATTGACTCATCGCGAAGATATGGTTGAAGACACCTTCAACGACGAATTGTTCTATAAAGAGGTCAGAAGGGCTGCAGCCAAACAGAAAGCCTGCTACCTGATGAAAAACGACGGAAGAAACAAGGCTGAAAAGATTGATGCACCTACTATGCGCCTGCTTCTCGACACGCGCCTCGACCTGATAGAAGAATACAACAAAGTAAACCCGCAACTGCAAGAAGCTCCCGAAGTAATTATATCCTATCTGCGCCGATGCGGGAAAATATGACAAGCGCCGATTTAGTTCATAGTTGTTCTGGATTAAGGATGAAAGAATAAGGATTAAAGTTAACGGGAACCTTAACTTTAACTATTAACTGTGCACTACTAAAGACTATGGACTATGGACTATGAATTATGCACTATGAACTAAATTACCTTCTCAGTCACTTCGTGACAGCTCCCCTAAACTTAGGAGAGCAATTACTGCTTACAAACTGTAACTTTCAAAATCAGTCCGATTTTTTGACGAAAAAAGTAAAAAATCTTGACAAACGGAATTTTCATTCTAGAGAAGGATTTTCCGATTGGCACGAGGCTGAATGCTAAAAAGCGTTTAATTGTTAATCAATCGGCTTAAACAATGTAAACGAACATAAGGAATGAAAAAGTGAAAGGTGTCCTTTCGCGATGCGAAACGTGGCATATCGCAGTGCGATATGTGGCATATTGCAGTGCCAAA
>JAGAGD010000092.1 GCA_017627765.1 Prevotella sp.
ATATGCCACGTTTCGCATCGCGAAAGGACACCTTTCACTTTTTCATTCCTTATGCTTGTTTACATAGTTTAAGCCGATTGATTAACAATTAAACACATTTTTGCATTCAGCCTCGTGCCAAACGGAAAATTCTTCTCTAGAATTAAAATTCCGTTTGTCAAGATTTTTTACTTTTTTCGTCAAAAAATCGGAGTTATTTTGGAAGTTACAGATTGTAAGCAGTAATTGCTCTCCTAAGTTAAGGGGAGCTGTCACGAAGTGACTGAGGAGTGTGCCTACACGATGCAACGGCATCATGGATGATTAAGGAAAAATGATAAAGGAATGTTGCTGAGTAAACAAAAACTTATAACTTATAACTCATAACTCGTTCCCGTTATCGTTCCCGTTTTTTATTATGAAATATTTTGACAAAACAGGGTAAAAAACTCATGCGATTCTGACAACGTTAACGATAACGGAAATGATAACTTTAACCTAAATCCATCAACTATGAATTATGAACTTGCACTATTAGCTATAGCAACGCATTCCTTTAACTCATAAGAACAACTCGAAAAATAACAAACTCAACAATTTATATAGCAATCTCAATATTTTTGCTTACCTTTGCGCTCGAAATGGAGAAAAAGAAACTAATAGGAATGTCGCTCAATGAGCTGAAAGGCATTGTGGCAGAACTCGGCATGCCTGCTTTTACGGCTAAGCAAATTGCCAAGTGGCTATACGAGAAAAACGTTGCCGACATTGAAGACATGACAAACATATCGAAGGCTAACCGTCAAAAACTGGCAGAGGGCTTTGAAGTGGGAGCAAAAGCACCTATAGACAAGCAGCAGTCGAAAGACGGAACTATAAAATATCTGTTCCCAACAGAAAGCGGAAAAAGCGTGGAAACTGTGTTTATTCCCGACAAAGACCGCGCTACGCTCTGCGTTTCGTCGCAGGTGGGATGCAAGATGAACTGTCTTTTCTGCCAAACGGGCAAGCAGGGATTTGAAGGACAACTGACTGCTAAAGACATTATAAACCAGATATATGCTCTGCCAGAGCGAGAGCGGCTTACCAACATTGTCTTCATGGGACAAGGCGAGCCAATGGACAACCTCGACGAGGTGCTTAAAGCTACACAGATTCTGACTTCAGACTGGGGCTACGCCTGGAGCCCTAAGCGCATAACGGTTAGTTCGGTAGGCGTAAAGAACAAACTGAAGCGTTTTCTCGACGAGAGCGAATGTCACGTTGCAATAAGTCTGCACTCACCTATTCCTGAGCAAAGAGCAATGCTCATGCCTGCCGAAAATGGAATGGGAATAGAAGATGTTGTGGCTCTGCTGCGCCAGTATGATTTCAGCCACCAGCGCCGTCTGTCGTTTGAGTATATTGTCTTCGACGGAGTGAACGACTCAACTACTCATGCACGAACTATAATAAAACTGCTTGACGGACTGGAATGCAGAATAAACCTAATCAGATTCCATCAGATTCCAGGCATTGACCTTCGTGGCGTTGATGACAAACGAATGGAGTCTTTCCGCGACTATCTTACTAATCATGGCATTTTCACAACCATAAGGGCAAGTCGTGGACAAGACATCTATGCCGCCTGCGGACTGCTGAATACGGCGAGAAAGCAGGAAGGATTGAAGGGTTGAGGCTATAAGGAGGTGATGCTGTGAGCCAGTCATGTTATGAGTCTTTTTTTTATATGAAACATAACCGAAGCAAAAAAGAAACTTAGATGATTATTTAACTAATATACATACTTAAATGGAAAATAGAAAGATACGCGTGGGCATCACGCATGGCGACACAAACAGTGTCGGATATGAACTCATTTTTAAAACCTTCAGCGAACCAGCACTATTGGATTTATGCACACCAATAGTCTACGGCTCGCCAAAAATAGCGACATACCACCGAAAGGTGCTTGGCATAGAGGCTAACTTCACTATAATAAGAAATGCTGAAGAGGCTCACAGCGGACGCCTGAACATTCTCACAACAATAGAGGAAGACGTGAAAATGGACATGGGCATGCCTACAAAAGAGAGCGGCGATGCTGCAATAAGAGCATTAGACCGCGCTATGAAAGACTATCAGGAAGGTCTTTTCGACGTTCTTGTCACCACTCCTATGACTCTTGACAAGATTAAAGACGAAGGTTACCCATTCAACTCACAAGTGGACTATATAACAAAATATGTAGATACAACCAATAAACCGCTGAAGATAATTACTAATCGCGGACTGCGCATAGCCTTTGCCACAGACAAAATGCCTATAAGCGAGGTGAGCGGCGCAATAAGCCAGGAACTGATTAGCGATAAACTGACTGTATTTGCCGAAACTCTGAAACGCGACTTCCGCATCTCCCAACCAAGAATTGCTGTGCTGGCACTCAATCCAAAGTCGAGCGAAAACGGCAAGAACGGCAAGGAGGAAGAAGAAATAATAAAACCTGCAATAGACAAGGTGAACGAGGCAAGGCCTATCGTGTTCGGTCCTTTTGCTGCCGACGAATTCTTCACCTGCCGACAATATGAGGCTTTCGACGGAATACTTGCCATGTACTACGACCAGGCTTCTGCACCATTCAAACTAATTGCATCAGAAGACGGTGTATGTCTGACAGCAGGCATGCCTATAGTACACACCTACAGCAGCCACGATGTTGACTTTGCTGCAGCAGGAAAAGGAACCGTTGACGAGAGTTCCTTCCGCGATGCCATCTATCTTGCTATAGACGTGGCACGCAACAGGGTGAGCTACGACAAGCCCTTTGCTAATCCGCTGAAGAAACTCTATCACGAAAAACGCGACGACAGCGAGAAAGTAAGGTTCCAGATAAAGGAAAACAAAGAACCGAAAAAGCAGGAAAACGCTGAGAAAGAGCAATAAACAATCAACGTAAAACAAAAAGAACAGCCCTGACATAAATGAGCAAAAAGTACCAGAATGGCTTTTTCGTCTTCGGCTTTGTGCTTTTAGCACTCATGCTGTCGAGCCTCAACTATCATGAGGTGATTGACGGACTGCGCCATGCTGGCTACTGGTTCTTTGCCGTAGTGGCACTGTGGGGAGTGCTCTATTTGTTCAACACCTACACTTGGCATATCATCATAAAGGCCACCAAGGAGAAAGAACTTTGCAGATTGCAGAACGCAGGAAGTGTAGAGGAAGAAGAAAGCGTGTCGTCCACACATAAAAAACAAACCCAACTTGCAAGAAGAGAACCGTCTTTCGGGAAACTCTACCGTCTGACTGTATCAGGATTTGCGCTGAACTATGCCACTCCAGGCGGACTGATGGGCGGAGAACCATATCGCATCATGGCACTATCGTCGCTAATTGGGGCAGAGAGGGCTTCATCGTCGGTGATTCTCTTTGCCATGACACATATTTTCAGCCACTTCTGGTTTTGGCTTTTATCTGCCCTACTCTTCTTTGCCACACAAAAGGTTAACTTCTTCTTGGCTATTATTCTTATTTCAACACTTGCCTTCTGCATACTCGGAATATGGTTTTTCATGGTTGGATACAGAAAAGGACTTGCCAATCGTGCGCTTAAACTGCTGCGCCACTTCCCTTTTGTGAGCAAGTGGGCAACTCAATTTATTGAGAAACATCGCGAAGAACTAAACAATATTGACCATCAGATTGCTTCGTTGCACAACCAGAACCGCAAGACATTCCTCACAGCGGTATTGTCGGAACTGACCTGCAGGGTGTGCTCCGCAGCCGAAATAATGTTTATTCTTCTCGTGCTATATCCTTCGGTTAACTATATTCATTGCATACTGATACTGGCTTTCACCAGTCTTTTTGCCAACTTGCTGTTCTTCATGCCTTTGCAGATTGGAGGCAGAGAAGGCGGATTCCTAATGTCGGTGAAAACAATGGCAATGACTACGAGCGACGGAATCTTCGTAGCCCTTATAGTACGACTGCGTGAGCTGATATGGACTGCCATCGGACTATTAATGATAAAACTGGAAAGAAGGCAGTAAAAAGTCTCAATTTGTGATTGACGAGCAAACAAGTTGAAAAGTAAACAGGTTAAAGTTCTCAACACTCACAACCCATCAATAAAAAAGTTTACGCAAACTTAATTGTCACTTAATTTTAAGAAAGATAAGTAGTGTTAAACTTCATGCCAATATTACCTAATAAATAATGTAAATGTTTACTTTTGCAAAATAAACAATAAAAACAGAATAAAAAACATGAAAAAAAACTTTTTATTATTCTTATTTGCTATAGCTACCATATCTATGGCTGCGCAAAACATTGGAACGGCTTTAGACACAACTAAACAGAAACCCCAAGAACCCTTTAACTGTATACTAGATAAAAAGCCAATGTTTCCTGGAGGTGAAACTGCCCTGATTGAGTTTCTGAAGAAGAACCTAAAATATCCAAATGTTGCTATGAAATATGGCATAGAAGGCCGTGTTATAATGACATTTATATTAGATAAAGAAGGAAACGTAAAAGACATAAAGACAGCAGAAAACGGTGTGAAGATAACTAACTTAAAAGAATCTAAACTTGCAACATTGCTAATTGATGATCAGGAAAAAATAAAGAAGCAAATAGCACTCGCCTTTGCTAAAGAGGCTGCACGCGTCATACGCATAATGCCTAAATGGACTCCAGGCGAAATGTTTAAAGGAGGCAAGTGGGAGCCTGTAAGAGTAAAATACACCTTACCTGTTTCTTTTAGACTATGAAATTAAGAAGTTATAAGTTATAACATTTACAACAAAATGAATTAAGAAGTCTCGATGCACGAGGCTTCTTTTTTATTTTAAAGAAGGAATAACTTCACTTTATAAACCAAACAACCTCAAGACCTACCCCTCAGAAACAAATATTTTCTGCAAAAATGTCAGTTGTTTGGAAAAAAATATGTAATTTTGTCAACTCTTATGAACACAACTGAACTACAGAAAATAAAAAACAGATATAACATTGTAGGCAACAGCGACGGGCTTAACAGGGCTCTCGACGTTGCACTACAAGTTGCACCTACCGATTTGAGCGTTCTCATAATTGGCGAAAGCGGTGTCGGTAAGGAGATTATACCACGGGTGATACACGACAATTCTCCTCGCCGACGCGAGAAATATTTTGCTATTAACTGTGGCTCTATACCCGAAGGAACTATCGACAGCGAACTGTTCGGACATGAGAAAGGTGCCTTCACTAGTGCTATAGGTGAAAGCGAAGGCTACTTCGGCATTGCAAACAAAGGAACTCTATTCTTAGACGAAGTAGGCGAACTTCCACTCGCTACACAAGCCCGACTGCTGCGTGTACTCGAAACAGGCGAATACATCAGAGTAGGCGGTCAGAAAATAATGAAAACCGACGTGAGAATAGTGGCTGCAACAAATGTGAATATGCGTAAAGCCATTAGCGAAGGCAGATTCAGAGAAGACCTCTACTACAGACTTAACACCATACCAATACAGATGCCGCCACTGCGCGAGCGAGGTGAAGACATAATCTTGCTGTTCCGCCTGTTTGCAATGCAAATGGCTGAAAAGTTTAAACTGCCAAGAATAACACTGACAGAAGAAGCCAAGCAGTTGCTGCTAAGATATAAATGGCCAGGAAACATAAGACAGCTGAAAAACATTACCGAGCAGATGTCGGTGCTAAGCGAAAAACGCGAGATTGATGCTGCTACCATCAGCCACTTCATCCCAAACGACGGAGAAAGCACTCAACTTGCAGTAATCAACCCAACAGGCAGCCACTCTTATGAAAACGAGCGCGAAACGCTTTACAAAATTCTAAACGAATTGAGCGGAAACGTGCGCGACCTGAAAAGAGAACTCAACGGGCTGAAACAACGTATTGACGATGCTTCGGAAATAACATCAAAAGCAGTTGAACTCAGAAACAACATATCTGCTGTTGAAATAAGCAGCAACAAGACTGCTGCAATTACACAAAGCCCAAACGTTGAGTATGCTGAAGCAGAGGAAATATCTGAGACCGAGAATCTGAACATAAACGAACTGGGACGCCATCTGATAGAGAAAGCCCTTGAAAGAAACGGAGGCAACAGAAAAAAAGCGGCTCAGGAACTCGGCATATCAGACCGTACACTCTATAGAAAACTGAAGCAATATGGACTGGAAAACAAATAAGTCGCTGATAGCCTGCATAGTGCTTATAGTAACAGCACTGACTTCGTGTAAAGTATCTTACGACTTTAACGGGGCAAGCATAGACTATACCAAAACAAAGACCATACAAATAGCAGATTTCCCAATAAGGGCAAACTATGTATGGGGACCAATGCAGACTATCTTCAACAATGAGCTGAAAGACATTTTTGCAAACCATACCCGACTGCAACAGGTAAGAAGAAACGGCGACCTGAAAATAGAAGGCGAGATAACACAGTACCAGCAACGCAACAAAAGCGTGTCGAGCGAAGGATATTCTGCCCAGACAGAACTATCAATGACTGTGAATGTAAGATTCACTAACAATGCGAACCACAAAGAAGACTTTGAACGACAATTTACAGCCACAGCTTCTTATGAGACAACAAGGTCACTAAACTCCGTTCAAGAGGAACTGGTAACACAAATGGTAAAGGAAATAACCGACCAGATATTTAACGCAACAGTAGCCAACTGGTGATTTTTTCATTTGTCAGGATAATGAACTTAGCATACCTAATCAACCATCCGGAAACAATGAACAAGGAGACTCTATACGATCTCCGATCACTTCTTGCGCTCTACCCCTACCACCAGACTGCAAGGTTGCTAATGCTGCAAAACCTATATATATTACACGACACATCATTCGACGAAGAATTGAAAAGAGCAGCAATTTACATCACCGACCGCAGAGTTATTTTCAACCTCGTCGAAGCAGCCTACTACAAGATAAAAAACAAGGAAACAAAGGCAGAAAAGCCACAGACTAAAGAGGAAAAAGAAAAACGCACCCTGTCACTAATTGACAACTTCCTCGAATCAAGGCCAGCCGATGTCGACGAAGAAGAAGAAAAGGCAAAACGCAAGCCTACGGCTGCCGATGCAGCAATAGATTATGTCTCATATCTGCTCGAAATGGAAAATGAAGACGAGAAGGCAAAAGAGACACAACCCGAAATGAAGGGACAAAACCTGATAGACAACTTCATAAACAACGAGAATGGAAAAATAGAGCTGAAAGAAACACCAGAATATCTTCCCGACCTCAATGACAACGAAAACGAAAATGAAGAAAATGAAGGCTATTTCACAGAGACTTTAGCCCGAATTTACATCAAACAAGGGCGATATTCTAAGGCTTTGGAAATAATTAGGCGTTTAAATTTGAATTATCCAAAAAAAAATGCTTACTTTGCAGACCAAATCAGATTTCTCGAAAAATTGATTATAAATAATAAAAATAAATAATAAGAAAAATGTACACATTATTCGTAATTTTTATCGTTTTAGCAGCACTGCTTATGATTGGTATTGTGCTCATCCAAGAGTCAAAAGGTGGCGGCCTGTCATCTAACTTTGCATCATCTAACCAAATCATGGGTGTTCGCAAGACAACTGACTTTATTGAGAAAGCCACATGGGGACTAGCTATCGTAATGGTCGTACTCAGCGTCATCTGCGCATACGTTGCACCTCATCAGACAGTTTCTCAGAGCACTATTGAGAAAAACGCTATTGAAAACCCACTTACTAATCCAAAGACACAGCAGAACTTCGGAACAAGCCAGCCTCAACAGGCAGCTGAAGGTCAAGCACCTGCTGCAGAAAACCAGCAAGGCGCACAGGCTCCAGCACAAGACAAGGCTGCAGAATAAGCCACAAGTCTTAATCAACAAAGAAGAATTTTACAAGCAATAGGAACGAACACACCCACAAGAGGAGTTCGTTCCATTTTTCCGTTAAGCAAAGCAATGGTATAAGAAGCATAAGCAAAGCAGCAATAGAAATAAGAAAAATACAGATTCACAAATAAAAAAGAAGAAAAAATTTGGATAATTAAAATAAAAGTCCTACCTTTGCACCCGCTTTAAGTAAGAAAGCAACCAACATGGTGCCCGTAGTTCAGTTGGTTAGAGCGTCAGATTGTGGTTCTGAATGTCGTGGGTTCGAGTCCCACCGGGCACCCGAAAGCTTCTTTGTGAAAAAAAGCTTTTTGAAAGGATAAGAGATACTGCCGCTTAACGGTTTTTCGATAGGTATTTTCCAGAACCTCAGCATGCCGTTTGGCGGTCAGTCCAATGCTCAGAGTCACTTTGGTCGGTGCCATCCTTGCAATTGCTTTGGATGAAAACTCTGAGACAGAAATCGACCGTCGTCATATTTTCAATGACGACGGTCTTTTCTTTTAAAATACCATACCTTTTTCGATTTTAAAAGTGATATCCAGTAGTTTCAGCATAAAGTATGGTATTGAGAACCTGCCCCACTCCTTGTTTTCGAACTAAATTTCCAGATTTCAGCTTTTCCAGATTTAAACAGCATCAAGGAGCAGACAGTGTATTTTACCATAAGCCAGGAATGGAACGCTCCACAGCATTTCTCTTTTTTGATCTTGGTGGAGGTGGTATACTCCATCCGAAAACCTTCAGGTTCTCATGCAAGGCATACTCTATAATGCTTTTCTTCTTATAAGAAGATGTTCCGCTAGAAAACTTAGGCTGTCGCTCTTTATCGCTTATTACTTGAATGACCTGCAAATAAGCATCACGGCTCTTGTGTTCTGGTCGTGATAAAAAATGAATATAATATCCAACCTCAGATTTTCCCAGATAGCGAAGCATAAGATTCTCTACAATATATTCAAGCTGCTCAATAGTGCAGTCCTTCCAGAGTTCTACAGAACTCTCTTTTTTTCTCGAAGAACTTCTAACTTCTTCAAATGGATATAAAGGCGTATCACCAGATTTCCATATATGGGAGTTTTCTTTCTTCGGATTTTCTTTTGTGTATACGAAAAAATAAAAAGATGTTATCTTGCGCCCTACCCTGTCACATTCACAATAATCAAACCAAACATTGCTTTGACCTGATAAATATAATCCATTAAGTTCTGCCTGAGCGGGCTCTATAATGCGTTTACGAATATCTTTAAAATTCTTATATTTCCCTTTTGTCAGAACCTCACCTGTTCGCGGATCTTTCTCTTCTTCAAGATTGAACAAACGTCTTAAATCCTGGATGTTTATTGGAACTACATTTTTCTTGAATATTTTACCAGAGTTGTCGATGTATCTGAAATCACCAGAAAATTGGCAACATAGTTCATAGAATTTCTGAGAGAACTTTGAAGAAAGCTGCATAGCTGTTCCTATGTCGAATGCCGTAAACGCTTTTGATAGGTTAATCAGGTAAGGCATAATCTCTGGCGACATTCGCACTTTATATTTCTTTGTAGCGGCATTATAGAAAAAAGTATCCACCCAATGCACCTTTCCGTCTATTCTCTCTCCATGCTCGTTAACAAACGAAATACTCATAAACTTCTCACCGATGTCACTTAACGCTCGATAGGTCTGAAGTACATTAGTAACACCACCTATCTTCCCCAAGTCCGCATCTGTCATTTCAAAATATAATTCTTTCCATGAGTCAGGTACACCGAGATTTTTTTCCGTAAAACGATGCTTGACGGAAAGCGTAAGAAAATACAGAAGCCTGCGTTCTAACAAGCTATACACAACAGGAGCATTAACAATAAAATTACTCCATAAGACTGTTTCATGCCCAATTCTTCTTCGATTGGGAAAACTGGCAGGGGAATCTATAAAACACCCACTACTCAACCCTTGCGGAACAAGGGCTTTGTCTAAATCGTATGTCATTGAGTAATTGTGTAATACCTCTCTGTGATCAGCGTTGGTCGGTGCTTAACACTTCAAGGCAAAGATTTATTACTACGGAATATCGGGGGCAAAGATAAAACTTTATTTTATATCCTGCAAGAAAATAGAATTATTATTTTGTCCCAATAGAATTATTATTTTGTCCCAATAGAATTATTATTTTGTCCCAATAGAATTATTATTTTGTCCCAATAGAATTATGTTTTCCCTTGTGTTTATCGGCTTTTTCTTCTTCCGTAAATAAAGCTTTAATAAATATATTAATAAATAAAAGCTTTATACGCGCATACGCGCGAGAACTTAAAGGGAAAAAAATATCTTCG
This sequence comes from Prevotella sp., assembly GCA_017627765.1. Taxonomy (GTDB): domain Bacteria; phylum Bacteroidota; class Bacteroidia; order Bacteroidales; family Bacteroidaceae; genus Prevotella. The sequence continues at coordinate 10,192 of JAGAGD010000092.1, forward strand.
TAAAAAAACGACAGTATAAATCGTGGTCTACTAATACGATTATCCCTAATGTAAATTGTATTTCATACCGTATAAATATTTGTAGTTAGTATTTAGTGTATTTGTGTATTTATAATATTTTATATTTATATATTTGCAAAGATTTGCAGTTACTAATTAGTGTATTTACAAGTTTACAATAAATAATATTTACACTTTTGTGTAACTTTGTATTTACAATTTTATAAATATTTGCATTTGCTATTTATTGTATTTGCTAATTTACAATAAATAATATTTACACTTTTACTAATTAGTGTATTTACAAACTACTGATTATCAATTAGTTACATCGTTAAAAATGTATAATATTTTACACAAAAAAATATATTATCAGACCCTCTTTCGTATATTTGCAGATACACTTGCAGACCATTTGCAGAGTCAGACTAGCAAGATGTGTCTTTGTTGTAACAAAAACGGCTAAATCCCGTTTTGCCACAAAGACCACTTGCCCAATAAATTGGGATTTAAAAATCTTCGCAACTCAGATTTTTTATGAAAAAAGAAAGAAAAAGAAACAAAACACAATCCGTAAGGATTAGACTAAATGAAGAAGAGGCAGGCATGTTTAAGACTAAATCCAAACAATACAAGAACATGTCTGCAATGGTTAGAGATGCTGTTTATAGGTTCGATGAAACATCTACCATAAGGAAAATAGAAGCTTTTCAAGAGCTTACCCAGCTATATAAACTTTATCAGGTGGAACTCAGCAGACTTGGAGGTAATTTTAATCAAACAGTAAAAAGAGCCAACCAGCTGGCTATTGGTAATGAACTAACAACACAATATTTTGAAAAAATACTTTTCCCTAAAGTTAAACCTATATTATCTTTGTTGCGCCAAATAAAAAAAAGACAAGATTATATCGTAAAAAAAATAAACAAACTATAATTTTACTATTTTTCAGTATGTTTGCAAAAATTCTAAGTTCATCACAAACGTTTAACGGAGTTGATTACAATGAAAGAAAAGTGTCACAGGGAGTTGCACAATTAATAGAAATAAAAAATTTTTCATATTTACAAATACTTAATTTGACTGGAAGAGAAGATCTTAAAGATTATTTAAAATCATATTCTTCCAGAAATACAAGAATAAGCAACACACAGTTTCATGTTACGATTTCATGTAAGGGGAAAGAATATAGCCATGATGAATTAAAAGAAATCGGACATAAATATATGGAAAAAATGGGATATGCTGAAGAAGGGCAGCCTATGCTAATCTATGGGCATTTTGATACAGAAAATAATCACATACACATTATAACAAGCAGAGTGAATCCAAAAGGGCAAAAAATAAACGACTCACATGAGAAAATAAGGTCGCAAGCTGTTATTGAAGAAATAATGGGAATAGATAGAGAAGACAGACTCGGTACTGTCTTAAAAAAAACATTATCATACAATTTTGAATCTGTAAATCAATTCATGGCTATTTTTGAGGCAAGTGGATATGAATGCTATGAAAAGGATCTGGATATATGTATAAAAAGAGGCGGATTTGTACAGAAAAAGATAAGAACAGAACAAATCAAGAAAAGGATAAGTAAAAACTATCTTGATGATAACCGAAGAAAACAACTGACTGCAATATTATATAAATATCGGGATATGGTTTCAGGTAAGGCAGAACTTAAAGATATTATGAAAAACAACTTTGGGGTTGACCTGATTTTTCTTGGTTCTAAAGATACTCCATACGGATATATGATAGTCGACCATAAAAACAAATCCGTGTACAAAGGTAGCGAAATACTTTCATTAAAAACTTTGTTGCAATTCCAGGATAAAGAAGAGAGATTAAAAAGAATTGACATGTACATTGACGGATTACTTGATGATAATCCCAAATTAACTACTAAAGAAGTAAACAGAATGGTGAGAAGACAGTTTGGAACTTATATTACTAAGGGAAAAATTGTTATGGGAAATGATAAATTTAGACTTAAACACTATATGCTTGAAGCTTTGAGCAGAAATGACAAATACGCCTGGCTACAAGATTTCTGCCCTTCAACTGAAGTAGAAAAAGAACTAATCTGCAAATTTGGAAATGTCAGCAATAACGATTTTATTAGTATCTCTGATGAGAAAAAAAATGTAGAGGAATCTGTTTCATTTATTAAGGAATGTCTGAATAATACAGAAGAAGACCACATTTCATTCCTGAGGGATTGCGGTGTTTTTGTATTTAATCGTAAAGATGAAATATATTGCATTGATATAGCCAATAAATGCATTATTAATGCAAAGGAACATGGTTTGAATATTCAGACTAAGCCTGAAAAACAACAATATAAGGGCAAAAATAAGGGTATTGGAATTAAAAACAGCTTGCCTGGTATAAATGAGGGTAAGGCATCTGACACAAATAGAGAATGGGAGGTTGGAAATTATCCAGAAAGAAATAATGATGGAATGAAAATATAACTATAAATATTTGTAGTTAATAATTTGTGTATTTACAAGTTTGTAAATAATTGCATTTGCTATTTATTGTATTTGCTAATTTACAATAAATATTATTTAAACTTTTACAGTCAGCGTATTTGCAACTTATTGTGTACCAATTTGTTTTGATTAAAACGGTAGAAAAGTGATTATATGGATTTAATGGAGGATAAAAAAGACAAAGATTTAACGTATTTAACCTTCATTGACAAAAATGGGGTTGGTGTGCAAATTCTGTACAGAAGTTATTCTCGCAAAGAAGAACTCTGGCGGCTATCTCCGCTCTTTTGTTGCCTACAAGGCACAAAAACTCTTAATAATCTTAAAAAACACATTCATAAGTATCATTTTTGAATGAAAGTTCTTATATTGTCGATTATTTTGTGTATCTTTGCGTTCAAATTAAAGATATTTGCAAATGAAAGATTTGAATCGTATCAAAGTTGTACTCGTTGAGAAGAAGCGAACGGCGAAGTGGCTTGCTGAGGAATTAGGCAAAAACCCTGCTACTGTTAGTAAGTGGTGTACTAATGTTTCCCAGCCCGACTTATACACATTAGACAAGATAGCAATATTGCTTGACATTGACAAGCGAGAACTCATAACAGGTAAAGATTAAAGGTATGACAGATATTATACAAATTCAAGAATCAGAGTATGGTGCAATACTGCGACAGGCTGTCGCAGTTATCGACAGGACAAGAGCTATGGTGGCAACAACGGTATGTTCTGCCATCGGTACCGCTCATTGGGAGATCGGAAAATTGCTTCACGACAAGAAGATTGAAAGTAAGCATGGAAGCGGCGTAGTAAATCGCTTGTCTTTTGACTTGAAGCAACGTTATCCACAGATGGGAGTTTCTCCAAGAAACCTGTGGGACATGAAGAAATTTTATGAACGATTCTGTAATAGTGAGCCAAAACTGCGACAGGCTGTCGCAGTTTTACCATGGGGACATACTTTGACCTTGATGCGCAAGTTCGGCGAAGATGATAATACCATATTATATTACGCGCAGGAAACTACGTCAAAAGGTTGGAACCGTGAACTTCTATATAGTGCCATCTCTCTAAACATGCACATGAGGAAGAATGAACCATCTGACAATAACTTCGAGCAGACTTTACCTGCCACACAGGCGATGTTTGCTAATGAAGTGTTCAGAAGCGGTTATAATCTAGGATTTCTTGGCGTAAAAGACCCCATCTTGGAAACAGAACTTGAAGCCCGACTGGTAGAGAAGGTGAAACAGTTCCTTTTGGAACTTGGCAAAGGTTTCACGTATATAGGCAATCAATACGTCCTAGAATACAATGGGAAACGGAGCAAAGTTGATATGCTTTTCTTCCACCGTGGCCTGCATTGCCTTGTGGCCATTGATTTAAAGATTGGAGAATTCAGACCAGAATATGCAGGCAAAATGAATTATTACTTGTCATTGCTTGACCGTCTGGAACGCAGAGAAGACGAAAATCGCTCTATCGGCATTATTCTTTGTGCTGAGAAAGATCGTGTGGAGGTGGAGTTAGCATTG
>JAGAGD010000093.1 GCA_017627765.1 Prevotella sp.
ATCAGCCATTGCATCTCCGAAGGTATATTCATCCGACGGCAAGGAGCTTGACGGACTGACGAAAGGTCTGAACATAGTCAAGTCGGCTGACGGAAAGACGGTGAAGGTTATCAGATAACATCAACGGGAACGGGAACTTTAACTTTAACGTTAATCGTTATTCCTTAATCTTTAATCGTCCACGATGCCATTGCATCGTGGACGACATACTCCTCAGTCACTTCGTGACAGCTCCCCTAAGTTAGGGGAGCAATTTCTTTTTTGAGTATTTAATGTCACATAGATTTGTTCAACGGGAACGGGAACTTTAACTTTAACGGGAACGGGAACTTTAAAGTTAATATAATTATTAATTCTTTGAAAGAAACAACTATGAAAAGAGCAATTATCACAATGGCACTTGCAGCAGGCATGCTGCTGAGTGCATCTGCACAACATGATGTAATGGTGCAAGATATATGAAAAATGAATGTTTCCTTTAATTTACAATATAAAAAGATTATATATGAAATTACGATACCTTTCTCTCCTTTTCGCTTTGTCTATAGCCTTTCTGTTAATATCAACTGTTGGTGTTAAGGCTCAAGCCATATCTGTTGTAGACAATAAAGGAAACCAAATATGCGGACAGGTGTTTGGTTCTGACGGAGACACCTTGACAGGCGCTATCGTCTCTTGTATTCATCTGCCTGACAGTGTGGTTATAGCACATTCTGTGACAGACCTTGAAGGCAGATTCACGTTTAGTGAAAATCACAAAAGTCTTGACAGTCTGTTGCTTGAGGTGTCATTTCTGGGATATGAGAAATGCTATAAGATTCCAGTCATGGAAGAGATGAAGATAGTTCTCATCCCTTCATCCATATCTTTAGATGAAGTTGTAGTGAAGTCGTCTAAGTCGGAACTGAAGCAAAAGCCAGGCAAGTTTCTATATTCTCCCCGAATATCAGAGGTAAAGGGCATGGACAGCTATGACTTGCTTCGCTTCGCCCCTCTTATTACGATGGAGAATGATGCGATAAGCATACTGGGCAAGGGTTCTTCAACAATATATATTAATGGTCGCCGCCCCATAATGGACAATGCCTCGCTCATGGAAATGCTTCGTTCAACTCCAGCATCACAGATAGATAAGATTGAGATAATAACTGCTCCTAACAGTTCTCACAAGGCATCTACAACTGGCGGCATCGTTAATATAATAATGAAGAAGAGTCCTAATCAAGGTCTTGTCGGCAGTGCAAGCGTAAGCGCTGCCTATCGTGGAGAGCGCATGACACCGCGGGCATCGCTCTATCTTGGATATTCCAATAGCAAGTTTAATGCCTCAGCCAATTTAAGTTTCACCAATGCTATGCAGTTGGATGTTACAGATGTTTCTTACAATTACAAGAACACGTTTATCGAGACGCTGAACACCAACAAGCATCAGAGCAGAAGTTCACTTCTGAACGGCAATGTAAGCATGACCTACGATTTCACTCCAAAGAGCGTGGCTGGCTTGTCTTTTCATATAGGCGGAGGCAGCAGCAAGAGCAGTTCGGCAGTGAAGTCTACTAATATAATTGGTGGTGACGTTGACCATCTGTCATCCTCTTCATCTGCAGTAAGGTCGCCTTTCAAGCGTCCCGAAGTAGGAATTGTGGCGTATTACAACCTAAAGACTGGCAGCAAGGGCAGTAATCTGGATTTGAGTGCAAGCTATTCCTGCTCACTAAATAAGACTTTCAGTGACATGGAGTATTCGAGCGGAATGAGTTTCAGTCAGCAGACACCCTATAGCATATTCCAGCAGAACAGCAGGATAGAGAGCCGTGGATATGAGTTCAGGTGTAAGTACACTCATTTCTTCGACGAAAACAATGTGTTAGAGACGGGATATGAGTTCAACGGTTCGCGTATTGAGAACGGATTTAGACGTAACGACAAGAAGGACGGTATATATGTTGAAAACAACCTTTACAGCAACGATTTCCTCTATGATGAGAAAGTCAATGCTCTCTATATTTCATACGACAGGACATGGAGCGACGCCTTCAGCACAACTGTAGGTGTACGTGCCGAGAATACTGAGATAGAAGGCAGCCAGCAGACCTCTGGTGAGACATTCAGCCGCAGCTACTGGAACATATTTCCTGATCTGAGCGCCCTGCTTGACTTGGCTGATGGAAACCATTCCATCTCGCTTGACTTCTCCCGCTCGATAGTGAGACCGTTTTACAACCACCTCAATCCGTTCAAGATATGGACCTCAGAGACAACCTATTCGATGGGCAATATCTACATAAAGCCAATGATTTTCACTGACTTAGACCTGAAATATGTCTTTAAGAACGACTATATATTCGGCATAAGCTATAGTTATGGCGATGATGCTTTCAGCGAGTACACATATACGGGCAAAGACAATACGACGGTGAACAGCCTTGCAAACTTCGGTTCAGAGCAGACACTCTCTTTCTACCTCAATGTCCACAAGGTTCTTTTTCACGGCTTTTGGAGAATGAATGTCAATTCATCCGTTGACTATGAGAAGATAGACGGCACAATAGACGGACAAGATGCTGGCTATGACAACTGGGCGGCAACATTTGGAACACGCAACATCTTCAGGCTGTCTGCCAGAAAAGGCATTACAGGCACTATTAGCTACAACTACTATACTCCGAGCAAGAGCGTGTTTAAGATAGGAAAAGACAAGCACCTGCTGAATGTGTCAGTCAGCAAGCAGTTTAAATTTGGCGGCATTTTGAGCCTCGACCTGCTCAATCTGCTAAACTACACCCCCGCGAGCCATTACGATTCTGATACCTATTCTTATTATAATACCCCCCGAACAAATAACACGTCGGTGCAACTGAGATTCACAATGAGATTTGGCAAAAGCCAGGTTAAAGGAGCAAAAGACCGTTCTTCGACAAAGCATTTTGAAAGATTTGAAAAATAGAATGGAGTAACCCGAAAAGCCATAAATGAGTAGGGATTTAATTAATAATAATTTATGGATAAGCAATTAGCAAAAATCAATGAGTTTGTACAGTCAATAGATAATAAGGTATTGACTAGAGGACAGAATTCTTTTATTTGAGTATTATGATTATAAACAAGTGCAAGACTCTGCCCAAGACTATGTCAGTAGCTATGCTGGATTAAGGATATAAACAGAAATCTGTTTTTTATGCAGAAATAATTATAGAAATAAAGTTTTTTTTTAAAAAGTAGGTAGAAGCGTGCAACACATTTATAGTTCATACGTTGTCTATAATAGAAGATGATGTTACTTACAGATACATTTTCTTTCGCTTAATAAATAATTAACAAACTATATTTTTTTGTATCATGAAAAGAAAAAGACATTTATTGCTCCTGCTGTTTGGAGCCGTGCTGATGAGTTTCTCTGC
>JAGAGD010000094.1 GCA_017627765.1 Prevotella sp.
CAATACTACCTGAACCATGTTGAGCGGTTAAGTCGTCAATATGCTGATGTGTTGTTGAAACTGAACTGCTACTACGACTTGGCATTTAGCCACGATGCCGAATATTGGCAACAAAACCCTGAGGCAGAGAGGATTGTTCAGATGGTCAATGCCTGCTTATCGGAAGAACCCACAGAGACGTGTCTCTATGTCGCGTTGGCAGAAGACTCTATGTTGATTACGCTTCAGCGTGACACCACCTACATGACGCTCTACAACTTTACATGCGAGCCCTTAAATCTCGTTTGCCAGTTATCTTCATCCGTAGGTTTGTTCGTATGGTCTACACTAACTAAATAATATAAGAATGGAATATAAGAAACTGAATAACGGCATAGAGATGCCGATGATTGGCCTCGGCGTGTATAACATATCAGAGCGCAAGACACAACGGGTGGTTGAGGATGCTATCAGCGTAGGCTATCGGAGCATCGACACGGCTGCTATGTACTACAACGAGCGAGGCGTGGGCGATGGCGTGCGGGCATGCGGCTTGCCAAGAGGGGAAGTGTTTGTCACCACAAAGATATGCGAGCCCTGCCACACCCGTGAGCAGACGCTCCGTACGGTGGAGCACTCGATGCGCGAACTCAGGCTCGACTATGTTGATCTGATGCTTCTGCATTGGCCCGTAGGTAATCCCGTGGTGATGTGGCAGACGCTCGAAGAGCTCTACCAAGAAGGATGGTTCCGTGCCATCGGCGTGTCGAATTTCTATCCCAACACTTTTCCCCAGATTGTGAATGATGCCAATGTTGTGCCCGTAGTGAACCAATGCGAAGCCCATGTACTCTACCAGCAACGCAAGATGCTGGAGTATCTGAAGCCCTATGATGTGGCGCTGGAGGCATGGAGCCCGCTGGCAGAGGGGAAGCATGGCATTTTCAAGAATACCACGCTCTCGATTATCGGTGAGCATTATGGCAAGACCGCCGCTCAGGTGGCTTTGAAATTCCTTATCCAGAACGGCATCATCATCATCCCTAAGACCACCCACAAGGAGCGTATGAAGGAGAATATCGACCTTTTCGACTTTACTCTCTCTGATGACGACCTGAGTCAGATTCGCCTGCTTGATACTGGCAGGAATGTGACGGGATGGCCGTCTGATGCGCTGATGTATGATGTGTAGATGCTAATGTAATATGAATAGATAAATTAAAGGTTAACAAGAATTATGTCGTATCATCAAAGAAAATTGCAAGGGTTGACTTTCGTGGTTTTGGTACTTTTGATAACCTCATGCTCTGCTATAAGAGGATATTTGAAAGACGGCACGGACGGTCCTGACATTTATAGTTTTAAGCATCACGCCCATGACACTATTGCAAATGGCAGGTCAGTATTTAACTTCCCTATTGCCAAAAACAAAGCCTATTGGATAGACACCCTGCATTACTATACACAGGAAAAGTATTGCAAAAATATTACGCTGTCAGAGGCATTGGAAGGCAAGAGCGAAACGCAGGGCGTTCTCATTATCCATAACGACAGCATCGTGTATGAGAAGTATTGGGGCGACATTTCCTCTGACCGCTTGGCAACGGTATTCTCCGTTACTAAATCCGTCACTTCACTCATGTGTGGGATTGCGGTAGATGATGGTTATATCCGCAGCATTGACGATGCTGTCACTGAATATATACCAGAGCTCAAGAAGAAAGACCCGATGTGGCAGCAACTGACTATCCGCCACCTGCTGGATATGCAAAGCGGATTGGACTTCGATGACACATACTATCTTCATTTGAAAGATTTGAAACGGGTACTTGCCATAGCGAAGCTGAACTATGGGCACAATGTTATGAAGCAGATACGCAGGCTGAAGTTTCGCTGTGAGCCTGGTACAGAACACCGTTACGAAAGCATGACTGCTCAGATTCTTGGCGTTGTCATTGAGCGTGCCACTAAAAAGCACCTTGTAGATTACATTAGCGAGAAAGTATGGAAACCACTGCAAATGGAATCGCCTGCCTTGATGAACATTGACAGCCACAAGCATCGAGTACCACACACTTTCGGCGGACTTACCCTCACGATGAAAGACCTTGCCAAAATAGGCCGCCTCTATCTCCATCGCGGCATGTGGGATGGCAAGCGCATTGTAAGTGAAGAATGGATACGGCAGTCAACGGCATACGACACCAGCAACAATGGCTATCACTTCAATTGGTACAACGTTAGCAGTTATGGTGCCGATAGAGATAAATATTCGGGTTATTACGCCCTCGGAATTTGTGCGCAGGTTCTCTATGTCAATCCGTACAAGAATCTAATCATGGTCAGGATAGGAATGGACAACAATAATCCTATTTTCATTCCAGAGGTATTCAATCAGCTAAGTAACTGTGATGCTTTTCATTAGTAGCACATATATAACTAAATCGGGATTTAGCAGAATAAACATAAAGTATATTTAGCGAATTAAAAAAAATGAATCACTATCAATTATCTTTTACTTTAGAAAAAAGTATAAGAAGAAATTATGAAATGCCTCATACGATTAGTATAGAGTCAAAGGAATTTCTAAGATATAATTTAGAAAAAAACAAAAACATATCTATGTATTTTGAAAACAAGAAGAGCTTGTATGACGAAATGCCAGATAACCTTCGTGGTAAACTGATTAAACGAAAGGGCGTGATTGACTTTATGGATTTCACACCTTCTTGCATAAGTTTGGTTGCAGTAGTTAGCCATAAAATTAAACAAATTTTTGAACGTTTAAATGTTTCAGAAGACGAGTATGTATTCAAAAAAATATCTATCAAAGATTATGATGAAGAGTTCTATCTTTTATTTATCCCTATAATACCAGATACAGAGTTTGTTTATCCAAAATGCATATTTAAGGATATGTTTGACAATGGAAACATTAAGACATTTAATAATCGTGCAGAATATTATAATGATTCTCATGATTTTTTATTGAAAAAAATTGCGTTAAAAAACATCTATCGAGATTATGATTTGTTGTATCCACAAGGATGCGGTTTCTATTTCTCAGAACGAATAATTAATGCTATGCAACACGATAATATTGTTGGATACGACCTTGTTAAAGGTGGATATTTTTATGAAGAAATGGTTTTTGGCTAAAGACATGAAGACCCGCCTCACGATAATCGTGCCAACCAAACTCATATAAATTCCAATTTATCTGAAAATACAATCTATGTTGCGGTGAAAAAGTTTTTTATAAAATATTGGTGGATATTTCCCTGTGTTTTTCCGTTTCTTATCATTGTTCTCTTCATATCTCTATCTTATGCAACGGACTATTGGGTAGTGATGCTTGTGAAAGAACTACTTATTCTTCTGGCTTTAATTGTCATGTCGCTCTCATGGATTTTTCTGTTAATAAGCAAGATGTGGCGGAAAGCATTAATTTCATTTCTTGCTTTAGTTTTGGTGGTAGGTATTTTATATTTTCCTCTTATTTGGGCATTATGGATTATGCAAGATAGGTATGAACGCCATATCCCAGAAGAAATAGAAGATGTTGTGCCTGAATTTGAAGAAGAATCACCATCTTCTACCGTTTGCGACACCTCTGCCATCATGGACAGTCTTAGTATCAACAACTATCAGTAAACTATATTTTTCAGTTTCAGTCTGAAAAGATTTTGTTATAATAAAAAAGCCATATAAGCATTATAGCGAGCTATAAAAACTTATATGGCTTTTAGTTTTATTTCTAAGTATATTCTACTTCACGATTTTCTTTCCATTCATGATGTATATGCCGCGACCGAGCAACTGTAGATTGTTGCCTACATAGCGACCGTCAATGCTGTAGATGCGCAGGTCTACAGGTTTCTCGGTGTATTCGTTCAGCAATATTGAGTTTATCTCTCCTGCTGGCACTGCTGCTACTTCGTCGAGGAAGATTCGCTTAGAAGGTGTGAACGTGATGCGCACAGGTCCGTTTCCTTTTATTGTTGCAGTGAACGTAGACCACATCTCGTTTGCCATTGTGAAGTTTGCTGGCTCTATCGTTGCATCGCCTTCTATTGACATTGCGAGTTCAGTATTGTCATTGCCCCATGGAGCAGCCTTGAACGAGAATGTTGTTTCACCGTCGATAGTAAATTCTGGAGTAGTAACGACACCCAGCTTGGCAGCAGAACCAAACTTAGCACACTTGTTTGCTCCTGCTTTCGATTGCGCCTCCCATCCCTCATTGTCGGGCAAGAAAGAGGCAGCTGCAGTAGTTGAGCCGCTCCAAACGTTGTCGTTGCCGCCATTACCGATGCACTGGTCGAACGATTCGTAGAAGATAGCATTCTCGGGACGTTGTCCGCCTGGGGTTTCTGACGGGGTTGTGCCTCTGAATGTGAATGATACTGTGCCGTCGTTGGCACGCTTTATGTTAAGTATGCCGACATTCATAAATTTCTTTCCGTCGGTGTTAGGATGATAGAGTGTTGCAGCTGGCTTCGACTTATTAGTCAGCGAGTCGTTTGCAGCATAAGGATATGGGTCGCCCGCCTGATAGTTGTCGTCTCTATGGTTGTCTGCATTGATAACAGTCAGTCGCTCATGGTCGTTATATGGGTAGCCCGCATAGTGGCGTGTGCAGTTCACTATGTTGTAGTCCCATATATCCTTGTCGTAGTCAACATAAGTGATGAGCAGTCCTCTGCCTGGCAGTTCAGCATCCCAGTTTGTCCTGTTTCGGTTTTCGAGCAGGTAATACTCGTCGGGGTAAGCCTTGTTGTATATTATGTAACTCTCGCCACCATTGTTTATAGCCTTCATGTCGCTTACTATAGTGTCGTTAACGAGTTCTATAGGCTCTTTCCATCCGCACACCATTCTCTCGTAGGCAGTATAGCCAGCAGGGCAATAGCCGTCGCCGTTGTAGCCTCCAGAACACATCAGGTCCCAGCTGCCCATGCCCACATGGCCCTGATATGCGATATCGTAGGTGTCAGGGAAGCCGAGGCAGTGAGAGAACTCGTGGCACATGGTGCCGATGCCCGCCATGTTTCCGTAGCCATTTATCTCGTTGCCGCAAGCGTAAGTGTCGATAAAAACTCCGTCAAGTTCCATTTTTTTCCCATATTCGGTTTCAGAGAGTTGCCACTCATGAGGCCAGATAGTGTTTTTATTTCCGCCATCAGCCTCTCCACGTCCTGCATAGAGGAAGTAAACCTGGTCTACTTCGCCATCACCGTCCCAGTCATATTTTGTAAAGTCAACATCGTTGTCGGCAAGCAAGAGAGCCTCAGATACCATCGCTCCAGGGCGCATGTCGTCGCCATAAGTATTATTTTCGCCGTAGTAGGCATAGTTATTGGCAAGTGTTACAGGACCTACAATGTCGAAGTCCAAGTCGAAAACACCCTCACTCTGCGACAGGAAGTAGTCGCGAACACTGCCGCGAAATTGTCCGTCGCTGAATCCTACTTCGTTTATTACGCGCTCATAGCGTGACTTGTCGTTAGACTCCTGAAAACTCATGTCGGCAAATTGAACGAGTATGACGAGTGCCTTCTTCTCGCCAGTAAATCCGCCTTCGCGTCTGATTTTAGAGAAACGGGCACTGCGGCGAGCCTGAACAGCAGCACGGCGGGCATTGCCCTTAGCCATAGCCTCTGCCTCTACAACCTCAGTGTAAACACCATTTCCATTCATTTCCATATAAACTTTTCCATTCTCTGCTTGCATCCAGTGAGAATGTTCATCGCCTCTCAGTTCTGCCCGAATCGTTGTTCCGTCGGCGAGCTTGATGGTTTGCCAAACTCCTCGCTTGGCAGGAATTGCCCATGCTGTTGCCATAGAGAGCATCAGGGCAAACATAAGTACTAGTTTCTTCATTGTCTTTTTGTTTTTGTGAGTAATAATTTTGTTTAATATTTAAAGTATCATTAATTAGGTTTACGGTTATTATATTCCAAATATAAATGATGTGCTTCCCGACCTATTCTGTAACCTCAAGTATATGTGTAGCCAAGCCGTCGGCAGAATTGATGATGGCGGTCAGCGGACAATTATCGAAGGCAGCAGAAATGTTACTCTTGTCCTCATAACTCTGCATCGGAAGATTCCATGCTCCCATGTGCCAGCGAATGGCAAGAATCTCGTCGTTGGTGAGTTGCAGTCCGAGCCGCAGCAGCATTATCACAGACTTCTCGCCGTGTCCTACGGGAAATCGCGAATAGTCGCAATCGTATGAGTCATATTGTTCCCAGCGGTTGTCGGCATCCTTGCGCCATTTCTGAATCTTCTTATATATGTTTGCTTTGCAGACATCATGCAGCAGGGCAGAAATAATGATGCTCTCTTCGGGCAGTTTCTCTGCTATTTCTGGCTTTATTGCAATCATCTGCTTGCTTATCGCAGTGGCAGTCTTATATACATTGAGCGAGTGAACCACAAGTCCGCCGTCGCTATTGAGGTGTCGAGCCACAGAAGCAGGTGCAGAAAAGAATCCCACTTTCTCTAAATAGTCTATCACATTTTCAATACCTTCACGCTTAGTGCTGCGCAGCAGTTCTATGAATTGTTCTTTCATTTCTTTTTTTCTGGGTTATGAGTTATGGGTGTTGAATTATTGTTAATTGTCATTGTAGTCTATCACCTTGCCAGAACCAGCATAAAGTTTTATCGGGCCGTCAAGTTGCAGAGCAACAACAGTAATATCTTTGTCTAACAATCTGTCGGGAATAGAGATGTAGAAGTTGCCAGGAACACTGCTCCATGAAGGCTGATTATACATCTTGTATGTTAATTGTTCGCCTGAACCTACAACCCATGCACGCTTCACCTTGCTGACAAGTCCTTTCACTTCAACCATTCCATTCGGGCGATAGGGTATATATAGATAGAGGATGTCGCCAGTGTCGTTGAGCGTTGTGTAGCCTTGAAAATACTGGTTTGGGATACCTGCGCGAGTATTGTAGATGGCTTCAGCATGTTTCTTAGTCCATCTGCCGAGTGCTTTCAGAATTTCAACCTGCTCGTCGCAAATTGTTCCGTCTTCGCGAGGACCAATGTCAATAAGCAGGTTGCCTCCCATAGAAAGACAATCTACAAATGTTCGAAGAATCATGTAAGGAGTTTTATAGTTTGTATCGGTAGGATAATATCCCCAAGAGTCGTTCATGGTCTGGCAAAGTTCCCAGTATGGGGTAGTTGGGCGGTTAACGGGAATGCCATGTTCTGGAGTCTCGTAATCGCCATAGCCTTGTATTCGGGAGTTTATAACTGGAGTTCTGCCGTCTTCGCGCAACATGCTGATAATCTGTGGAGCATGCCATGCCTCTGCTGTCTGTTCCCAGTCACCGTCAAACCACCATAAGTCGGGATTGTAGAGATTGCGAAGTTCGCGCATCTGAGAGAAGTTGAAGTCTACAAAACGCTGCCAGCGCTTCTCGTCGTTGGCATAACGTTGAATTGTTTTTGTCTTGTTAGGATAGTCGGGATGCGACCAGTCGAGCAAAGAATAGTAAAGCCCTAAACGCAAGCCCTGCCGACGTACTTCGTTAACAAATGGAGTAAGCACATCGCGGCGTGCAGGTGTTTTCTTCTTTATGCTAAGTTTTCCCGCCTTTGTGTCCCAAAGGGCTACACCGTCATGATGCTTTGTCGTAATTACTGTGTATTGCGCACCGCTTTCTTTTATGAGGTCAACCCACTGCTTGGGATCATACTTTGAAGCCGTAAATCCCTTGCATTGCGCCATGTAGTCGTCATAACTGAGTCGCTCATTATAGAAAGACCAACTCTCCGACACACCTTTTACAGCGTAGATGCCCCAGTGGATAAACACTCCGAGTTTTGCCTTTGCAAACCACTCCATGCGCTGATGGTAGGCTGCGGAGTCGAGCATGGCTATTTGTTGCGAACTGGCTGAGAGAGTCAACAGCAATAACAATAGCGATGACAAAAAGCGTTTTTTCATAAAAGCAGCAGGCTTAAGCCCGTTTTTTAGGTTGTTATTTGGTTATTTATAATTGGCTCAGAAAGTGCAACCATCAATAAAAATAGTCTTGTAGACTAATCAACCGATTATCATCAGTCGTTGTCAGAAACGTCAGACATAATTGTGTTGAGTTGCTTATTAAGCCATTTCTTCCATCGGTTTACAATAGGTTCTTGAACAGTCTGCCCGTTGCCGTCTGGCTGTTTCTCGCTGATAGTCGCGGGGTGTGCATCTGTTTCTTCTTCTATATCACCCCCATTGTCAGCCTCAGTGTCTGTAACACGAACATTATTAATTCTAAACTCAGGTTCTTTGTCTTTAAATTCTTTGTTTGTATCGTCGGTTTTAGCAGAGCCATTGCAAATCTTCATTGGTTTGTAGAGCAATGTTATTAGGCGTTCAT
This sequence comes from Prevotella sp., assembly GCA_017627765.1. Lineage (GTDB taxonomy): Bacteria > Bacteroidota > Bacteroidia > Bacteroidales > Bacteroidaceae > Prevotella. The sequence continues at coordinate 8,373 of JAGAGD010000094.1, forward strand.
AATATTCTTCTTCCGACGAATAGTAGATATCGTTTTTGTCATCTCGCAATACATCGTCGGGAATATCAGAAGCAAGAATAATCACTTTGGCATCTTCGCCAAGCGAATTGTCGGTCTGAGTTCCCCATATCACGTCTATTTCAGGATTCAGTTCGTCGAAGAAATCACTTATCTCCTGCAATTCAGGGATTCTGATAGGCATCTCCTCGCTTGTATAAATGTTGAAGAGGATGCGACGAGCCTTTCCTATATCGTTGCCTAAAAGCAGTGGAGACTCGAGCGCATCTATTATTGCACGATAGACACGTTGCTCACCGCCAGCACGGCCTATTGCCATAATTGCTCCGCCTCCGCTACGCATGGTGGTCTCAACATCGCGGAAGTCAAGGTTTATATCGCCTTCTGAACTTATGGTTATAAGTTCTGCTATTCCCTTAACAGCATTTCTCAGCACATCGTCGGCAATGCTGAAGCCCTCGCGCAGAGTCATTGAAGTATTAGAATATATGTCGCAGAGACGCTCGTTGTTTATAACCAGCAGTGCATCTACATGCTTTCTCAGCTGCTCTACTCCCTTCAGTGCCTGCACAATCTTTTTCCTATGTTCAAAATAGAAAGGTATTGTTACTACACCTATCGTGAGCAGACCTTTCTCTTTTGCCACTCTCGCAACGACAGGCGCAGCACCAGTTCCCGTGCCTCCACCCATTGTAGCCGTTACGAAAACCATCTTGCAGTTGTCGTCGAAGAGTTGCTGAATGCTGTCGATGCTGTTTTCGGCTTCCTTCCTTCCTGTTTCAGGATTATTGCCTGCGCCAAGTCCTTCGCCAAGCTGCAGCTTTACGGCAACCGACGATTTAGCCAGCGAAGCACTATCGGTATTGACGATAGCGAAAGACACTCCCTGAATGCCTTCTTCGTTCATATTGCCAACAGCGTTACAGCCACCGCCGCCTACGCCTATTACCTTTATAATATCTTGTGATAGATCTTCTATCGGTCCGAAGTCAAGACGAGGACCAGAAGAAAAGTCAACTTGCTTGTTCATTTCCCCAAATATGTAAGTTTCAAATAAAATTGATGTGAATGACTGCAAAATTACATATAAAATACGATATTCACAAACGATTATTTAAAAACTTTCCAATTTGTAAGTCAATAAACATACAAGTTGACTTTACTAAGTTTTTTGCCTCAAAATGATACAATCAACCACCAATCCGCCACATACAATGTTATGTATATGGATGACGATAGCAAGTAGATTGAAAATGACGAAAACAAATGATTTTGTGCGAACAAAAAAGCGATACTAATAATTAGGTATTTTGAAAAAACACTATTTTTAGGTATTGCAGATAAATGGATTTCATCTTATCTTTGCAACCGAATAACAAGATAACGTAGTTGCAGGGATGCGAATCTCATGGCAATTGCAATCTAAAAAAGAATTTTAATCTTGTTCGCTAAAATATATTTCATAATGTTTTTGTATCAATCAAAGGGCTTACCGTGAGGTAGGCTCTTTTGCTTTTGTATCAGTCGACTACCATACGATAGCCTACGCCACGCACATTGATAATGCGCAGATGCTTGTCGGCAGAGAGTTTATGACGCAACTTGGTCATGAAGACTTGCAGTGAGCGTGAGTTGTAAAAACTATTGTCGCCCCAGATATCGAGCAAAAGACTGTCGGTGTTGACTACTCTTCCAATCCTTTCTGTTAGTCGGAGAAGAATCTGGCTTTCCCTGTAGCTTAGTCCTTGTGACTTGTCGCCCATCTGAAGCATCTGCTTGTGTGGGAAGAAAGTGAATCTGCCTATTTCAATGCTCGTATGCTGCTTGCCCGAAACTGGCGCCTCCATCACATCGTGTTCTGGAGCTTTGCGTCCTACTAAAGCACGAATACGCACAACAAGTTCTAACATCGAAAAAGGTTTCTTCAGATAATCGTTGGCTCCAGCCTCGAAACCTTTCACGATATCGTCGGTAGTAGATTGAGAAGATAGGAACAATACTGGCACAAACTTGTCGTATTGTCTCAGGCGGTTGATCATTTCAAAACCGCTCATTCCAGGCATTATAACCTCTGAAACGACAATGTCGGGACGTTCGCGTACAAATGTTTTCAGTCCGTTCTCTGCGTCGTGAACAACTGTTACCTTAAAACCTTGCCTGTCTAATGTGTCTTTGATAATCATGGCAAGCGACTGCTCGTCATCGATTAATAATACTTTAATGTCTGTCATTATGTTTAAAATATAATAAGGTTTCGGCTACAAATATAACAAATTGAAAGATAAGTTACCCCGATTGGTAAGCATAAATAACATTTGAGAACAATAATAAATCTGATTAAGATTAATAGATTGAACTTAACATACCTGTCGCATTTAAATTAAAAATAATACTTTTTTCTTATTTTTGTTTTTACAGTGATAATTTGATTATTGTTTTGTCAAAAATATAGATTGTAACTAAAAGCTGCAATTACAGTTGACGCAATAGTCATATAAAATCATTTTAGCCTCGTTTCCATGCCTCGTCAGCACGATAGCGGCGAAAAGCCTCTTCATAGCAGCGCTCATAGGAACGCTCAAGCTTGTCGGTCATGCTGGGGAAGGCGCGATAGAAACTGCAATAGTAGAGTGCCAGAAACTGGTAGCCGTCGAAATGTCGGTTGGGAAGTGCTGACAACTGATAGCGGCCGTTAAGGCTAATGCCACTGTGCCACAAAGTAGCCGTCTCCATAGCAATCAGCCTTATGTTGGCGGAATCCATAGAATCGAGCATGTTTATAGCCGACAGCATTTCGTCTATCATGCGTTCTTGGTCGAAAAGGGTAGTGGTTTCTTCGTCTGTCAGAATGTCAACGTCTGTGTTGGTCGTAGTCTTTTGAATTCGTGATAAATCTTTCTCTTTCTCATTTATTTCAGTAGATTCGACTTCTATGTTTTCAAGTCCTGTCATTTCTTGAAATGAAAACATCAGCAATTCGCCACTATCTTTATGCAAATTTCGTTTCTTTGCCATATACTTTGCAAAGATACACATTTTTTTAATATACTAGAATTAGTAACTCTTTTTTTTGATTTTAATCATCAAATAACATAAAGAAAGTCAACAAAACACTAATTTTAAGCTTTTTAAGCCGCTTTAATCTTTAATTGAAAAGAAAATCTGAACATAATAAACATAAAATCAATTATTTTCGTATCTTTGCAATCTGTTGTAGTCTTTGATTAATGATGAAAGAATAATTATTAATGATTTGGACTCGTCAACTCAAAAAACTCATAAACTAAATATATAATTAATAATGGAAGAAAAGAAAAACCTGTTTATAGCAACAACTTATAAGCTTGAGACTATAGAAAACGGTGAGAAAAAACTGATTGAAGAGGCTACCGAAGAACGTCCTTTCGTATTTATCAGCGGATTTGGCATCGCTCTCGAAGCCTTCGAGAAGAATCTCGTGGAACTGAAAAAAGACGACGCTTTCGACTTCACACTGATGCAGGAAGAAGCTTACGGTGCATACATCGAAGACAGAGTGCTCGACCTCGACCGCGAGATGTTCTGCATCAACGGACACTTCGACCACGACAACATCTATGTTGACGCTGTTGTGCCTCTGCAAAATGAAGACGGCAACCGATTCATGGGAAGGGTGCTTGCCATAAGCGACGACAAAGTGAAGATGGACCTCAACCACCCTCTGGCTGGCAAAGACCTCAACTTCAGCGGAAAGATTATTGAGTCGCGCGAAGCCACAAACGAAGAGATTCAGCAAATCATCAACCACATGAGTGGCGAAGGATGTGGCTGCGGATGCGGAGAATGCGGCGACGATTGTAATCACGACCACAGCGAAGAAGGCTGCGGATGTGGTTGCGGACACTGCCACTAAGAATATTTTTTAAGGTAGAAGATGAAAAAGTATGGCTAATGAGCGATTATACTAATCATACTTTTGACTCTTCTGCCTTTTTATTTTATACCTTATTTAATTATATAATCTTTTCATTTATCCTATCTTGAACACTTTCGGACAAATATTCAGGCTGACAACCTTTGGCGAGAGTCATGGAGAAGCCATTGGCGGTGTGATAGACGGACTGCCTGCTGGCATCGTCGTCGACTATGATTTCGTTCAGAATGAATTAGACAGGCGCCGTCCTGGACAATCTGCTATAACTACTCAGCGCAGAGAGACAGATAAAGTAAGATTCCTGAGCGGAATATTTGAAGGCAAAAGCACAGGCACGCCTATTGCATTCGTCATTGAGAACAACGACCACCGCTCAAGCGACTACGACGAACTGCGCGAGGTCTACAGACCGTCGCATGCCGACTTCACCTATGAAAAGAAATACGGTATACGCGACTATCGCGGCGGCGGACGTGCTTCTGCACGAGTAACTATAAGCCGTGTGGTTGCTGGGGCTTTGGCTAAGATTGCCCTCAGTCAGGTTGGTATCAGCATAAAGGCATATACATCGCAGATAGGCACAGTCGCACTCAACCATGACTATAGCCACTACGACCTCAAGAAAGCAGAGCAGAACAGCGTGAGATGTCCCGACGAGATTGTGGCAGAGCAGATGGAAACACTTCTGCGGCAACTGCAAGGCGAAGGCGACACCACTGGTGGAATTGTGAGCTGTGTCATCAGAGGATGCCCCGCAGGATTAGGCGAACCTGAATTTGATAAACTCAATGCTGCTTTGGGCTCAGCAATGCTCAGCATCAATGCAGCCAAAGGTTTTGAGATTGGCGAAGGTTGGCGTGCTGCAAGCAGCAGAGGCAGCGAGATGAACGATTCTTTTGTCAAGCAAGATGCGCAGACCGACCGAATAGGCACTGTAACCAACCATAGTGGAGGCATTCAAGGAGGAATAAGCAACGGCGAAGATATTTATTTCAACGTGGCATTCAAGCCAATCCCTACACTGCTCAGAGAGCAGGAAACGTGCGACATACACGGACATCAAACCACGATAAAGGCAAGAGGCAGACACGATGTGTGTGTCGTTCCGCGTGCCGTGCCGATAGTGGAAAGCATGGCAGCAATGACAATATTAGATTTCTACCTGCTTTCAAAGACAACAATGATGATTTAATATGCTCTTACTCAACAGAGAAACTCAGTAATATTGCTTAAGCATAAAACACACAAGGAAAACAAGAGCATTGTATGAAAAAAGTATAAAATTGCAGCCATTTTACTTTATAAGAGCAAAAAAGTGTGCAAAACTTGCAGCAAATATAAAATAATAATGACTACTTTTGTCGCCGACAATGTGAATGGTTTGAGAAAATCATCATTGTTTAGTTAAGTCTAGTTTAGTTTTTGTGTTGGTGAGAGCGACGACTGTCGCTCTCTTTTTTATTCCTCCTAAACACAATCGTTGTGCTTTTTCTTCTTTCTTCCGCTCTGCTAAATCTTAGAAAGCATATATAACTTTTTGAAATACATACCCCTTAACTCATTCTTTATCTCAGCTTATTTGTTTTGCCTTGTGCTTAAACAGGAATTTATATGCTTATGCGCAGGGGTTGAGATGGTAAATACGAATTTCTTGTTAGGAGTCGCTTCGCGAGATTTCTGCCCGTAGGGCACTCCTTATTGGTGCGCTAAATACGAATTTACTTTGTAAGCCTCATGTTAAGCAAATCACACAATTCCTGCGGCTTTATGTTGAGACCATCTGCTGGCAAGGATTCCTGAACCCCAGCTATACTTTCATTCATCTTTCGAATGATGCGACCTGCGTTGCTTGCATCATTCATCTTCTGAAACTCTACATCTTTCTTATACTTTATCCCTATCTGTTTAGATGACATCACATTGATCAGATAGAATTCTTCCACATCTGCAAAACGGACCTCCCGTTTCTTCATTCCGCTATCCATCAAAACTGATTCGTCTGTAATGATATAATAGGCTTTGTGGCTGATTCTTTCTCTCATTATGAGAAATAACACAAAAAGTCCACCTCCGCCAAAGAATAAGATGCCAGTCCATGCAATGAATGAACGTTCTCCATGCATAAGTATGAAAATTCCCATTGCAACAAATACAAAACATACAGCCATCAAGGCTATGTTTTTCAAAATTGAATGATATATTCTAATCTCTCTCATAAATTGGAATTTACTCGCTATAATTATGGTCAACTATTATATCCAGATGTACTCCAGGCACTAAAGGCTGAATGTCACTGATGAGCTGGCTGACTAAGGCCTTCTCATCGTGGACG
>JAGAGD010000095.1 GCA_017627765.1 Prevotella sp.
TAAACGAACATAAGGAATGAAAAAGTGAAAGGTGTCCTTTCGCGATGCGAAACGTGGCATATCGCAGTGCGATATGTGGCATATTGCAGTGCCAAAGGTGCCCTTTCACACTGCGAAAGGTGCCCTTTGACTTTTTTAACAGTTACGAGTTTTACGACGAAATGTATAATGTCTTGATATTGAGTTATTTACTAAAAACGACAAGAAGCCGCAAAATACTCGCATATTTTGCAACTTCTTTTTTCTCAGTCGAAAATTTTTAAATTATCAGCGGGTTTAGTTAATCAATTTTTTACCCAACTTGGCTCTGAAAATTGCAAGTTATTGATGATGCTGAGACAAAAAAAAGATTTCCACTTTCAAACTGAAAGCGGAAATCCCTATATCTACAGAAAACTTAGTTTTCTTTTGGTCTTCACTTCGCTGCCGCTCTTTAGCAACAGGCTTTTGACAGTCTTACTTCTTCAAGCGGATTTTCAGACCGACAGTAAACATACGTCCTGGAGAGAAAAGCGCATATTTTCGGTTTGACGAGTCGATGCGGTTGTCAACCCTATCAAGAATATTCTCAATGCCAAGACTTGGTTCTATCAGTGCCCATCGGCAGCAGTCAAACGAGTGCGTGGTCTGAATGTTGAGCACTCCAAAGCCAGGAGCATCTTCGTAAGCCTGATAGTAGGTCTTAGACTGGAATCGTCCGTTCAGGTTTACGTTCAGTCCGTAGCGGTTCCAAGAGTGGTGATAGTTAAGTGCAACGGTAGCGGTGTTGCGAATGCTGCGGTCTAACACGCTCCATACATCGTCGGTCTGTGTGCGTGCATAGGTGCAGGCATAGTTGGCAGACACTTCAAAATCTTTCATGAAGTTAGCCGAAGCATTAATCTGAAAGCCTTTCACGTCGCCGCGGTCGCTGTTCTGATAGAGCGAGTATCGCTCCAGTTTGGCAGCCTGGTCGGCAGTCATCTCTGGGAACTCGGCTTGCAGCATAGCCAGCGACTGTGCATCTACGCTGATATCCTTGCGCACAATCATGTCGTTAATGCGGTTGCAGAATGCTGTCACGCCAAAGTAATACTTGTTTGTATGATATTCAGCATTGAGTGCAAAGTAGTTGCTCTTCTCTGGCGACAGGTCTTTGTTTCCGAAAGCAATCTGTGCCTTGCCACGATTAACCGAGAAATAGTGATAGAAGAGTTCGTCGAGTCCAGGAGCGCGGAAACCAGCCGAATAGGTTGCACGCAGGCGTATGTTGCCAGGAGCATACATCAGTGTGGCTTTCGGAGTGAAGTGGTTGCCAAATGTTTCGTTATGAGTCATGCGCAGCCCCACAGTGGCTGTAATGTTCTTGAAGAGCAACTGCTCGTGCTGCAAGTATCCGGCAAGAGTATATACGCTCTCGTCGATGTTGCCAGAGGTTGCCTTCAGGTATTCGCGTCGCCAGTTAGCGCCGACGATGGTGGTAGAATTCTGATAGAGACCGAGAATGGCTTTCAGTTCACCTTCCATAGTGCGCTGCTTCTTCGACTGCACATAGTCGCCAATGTCATACTTCTTTGTAGCCACATCATATTCCTTTCCGTAGCGGTAGCGGTCGATGAAGAACGTGGCTTGCAGAGAGTTTTTCTGCGAGAACTTATAGATACCTCCAGCGTTCCAGCGCAAACCTTTGTATCTCATTTCGTAGTCGGTGCCGCCTGTAATATCAGGATTGGTGTCAGGTCGGTCGGTTTTCTTCTGCGAATAGTCAATGCCCGCATTGAAAGCCAGTTGGCGCATTGGTTCGAAGGTGAACTTCTGAGAAATCATGTCGGCACGATAGCCTGTGTAGAAGGGGGCAATGGTCTGCTGAGTCTCGGTGTCGCTGCCTTTTATGTATTCGAGGTTGCTGTTCTGATAGCTGTCGGCACGGTCGTGGGTTATCGTAGTATATGAGCCGAAACCTCTGTCATAGATGTCTATATTGACAGACTCGGTCAGTTGTCCTTTGCCCGAAACACGAGTGTCGGAGGTTATGCTGAGCAACTGACTTGTAGGTTGGTCGGTGATGATGTTGATGACACCGGCAATGGCATCAGAGCCATAGAGCGAAGAAGCCGCACCGTCGAGCACCTCGATACGCTTCACTCTCGACATGTTGATGCGCGTAAGGTCGACGTTGCTCGAAATGTCACCCGTAAGTTTCTGTCCATTTATGAGGATTAGAATATATTTATTTCCAAGTCCGTTGAGTCGCAAGAACGTACCCATAGAGTTTGGAGCCATTGACACCTGCGGCATCATTCGCGTCAAAGCGGCTTCGAATGTGGAAATGCCTTGTTCGCTTATCTCCTGACGAGACAGCACATGAACAGGCGTGGCTGTTGACTTCAGACGCTGGTGGTGGCCTGAACCTGTAACAACGACTGGGTTCAGCTCATAACTTCGTGATGTAACTGAAGAGTCGCGACGCTCCATCTTGTGAACCTGAGCATCAGCTTCTGCACTGAAAAGGAGTGCAGCAGACACCAAGAGTGATGTAAAAAGATTGTTTTTCATTTTTTTATTCTGGTATGTATATTATTTTTCCGTTTTCTAATTCGTAGGCTACACCTACTCTCTTTCCTTTGTTTCCTGAGCCTTGTTCGTCATCCGACGACTTGAAGTGCTTTATTTCCTTGCCTTCCTTTGTTATAATCTCCATGTTTTCCTTGCCAGGATTCTTAATCATAGTGAAATCTTCCTTGCCAAGCAATTCGGTCATGTTGAAATGAGTGACCAGCGCCACCATTAAGGCGACAGCAAAAACCATTGCTGCGTCGAACAAGTTGGCAACGGTCTGCATCGGGTCGTCGTCGTTACTATTGAGCAGTCTGTTTCGTTTCATGGCAAAGCATTTTTTCAACATAGTCTAAATTATTCATCTCTTTAGCATACCAGCGCTGTCGAACCTGTGTAGTCACTACGCCTATAGCGGCTATAACCATTCCGACAACCGTCGTGGCAAAGGCTACCTGCATGTTGTATGCCATAGAAGCAATATCGCCTGTTGACAAACCTACAAGTGCTGGTCCCATAGGAATAAGCGTACCCATAAGACCGAGCATCGGACCTAACTTTACAAGCAAGCGGGTGTTTCCAAGTTCCTTAGCCGAGTCTACTTCATAGTTAGCAACAAGCCGTTCACAGAAATGAGTGTTGTCACTATGCCTAAGCAGAGTTTTCAGACTGTCAATATAGCGGCTATGATTTTCTTCAGAAAGTTTCTCAATTCCGTCTACAAGCTGGTCGTGGCTGCTGGAATTGATGAAGTCTGTAGCAATAAGAATCTTCTTACGCTGATAGAACTCGTTGAAGAAACCTAAGATGAGAAGGACTGCCCTGAAGAAAAACACGAGCAGCAGGAGGATTACGGGGACTAACAGCCCGTTTGAAATCCAAAACAAAGTGTTTGATATTACTTCCATATATGTTTATTTCGTTTATTTTCCTGTAATGAATATACTAAGAATTATCATAAGTATCTGGGTAACGAAAAGCAACTCCATGCGAAGATGTCGCTCCACAATTATTTTTTTCAGAGCAAGACTGCCAAAAACAACAATAAGCAAATAGACTAACGACGAAATCCATGCTGCCACGCTGAAATCTATTCCCGCAAAACGGAAGAACAACTGAGCCTGAAAGAAACAGACTGCCCCTCCGAAAACAAGTCCAGGATAGACCGAAAGAAATTGCTTCAGACAGCGCTGAACTGGCGCAGACTTAGCCGAAGGAAATGTATTGTGAAAGCAGAATGCCAACAGTATGGCTGAGTCAAGAAACACCATAAGCGCAGCATTGAGCCTGACGGAGCGATTCTCAATAATCTGAACGAAAGCTTCTTGCGACAATCCCGTAACCCACGATGTAGCAAAAAACACGATTATTGCACAAACAACACCTGCAAACACGGTCCACTTAAGCGGATAGAATCCCACTTTGAGCAGAAAACTTATAGTTGCAAGGCTTGATATTGCTGCTAATAGAAACATCTTCTATATATTTATTATTAAGTGTCTGATTTTTCTTTTTCACCTAAATACTCACAAGTTCTTATTGGTTTCTGCGCTTTAAATATACAACCACCAATATTATTACAGCAATTACTACTACTGGTATAAGCAAAGTGTTGAAAGAAACTTTTGAGTCAGGACTTTTTCTACTGCCCTCTTCTTCAAGCACAGTATTCTTTTGTCCATCGGCTACACCCTTCACGTTAGCCATGTCTTTTTCGTATTGCTCCCGCGATTTAGCGTCAAGTTGTCCTGAAATGAAACGCTGGAGCTTGTTGTTGTTGCAGACAAAGTCGGTACAAGCAGCCCCGCTCTCACGCGTTATCTGCGCATGAAGCTGAGCAGTAGAGCGCAACTGCTGTGCAGAAGGTTTCCAATATCCTTTTCGAGCACTTTCCAGCATCACTGCTGTCATTGACTGGAATGCTGCGGGATTAACTTTCTGGAAGTAGTCTTTAACACCCAACTTATTCTCATCGGCAATATACATGCGATAAAGGTCGTTGTAAGTATCTTTGTCGAGCGATGAAGGACGGGTGACATTCCATCCAAACACGTTGCGGAACATTTCGCCAAACATCTGTGCAGTGCCTTCATCTCCCTGCATACGCTCTTTGACAAACACAGGATTCAGCAGCGTTGTCCTCATTTCTACGGCGACTGCTTCCTTTGTGTCTTGAAGTCTTCGGTTCTGACTGTTTCGATAGTCTGCCATGTAGGCATCTGGCTCTTTGCCTGTAATGGCTTTGACCGTCAGCGACAATCCGCCTGTAAATTCATAGACATGGTCGAGTGAGACTGGTCCCCATGTATTGCTTTGTCGTGGTTGTATAATCACTTCTGTCTCTTTCAGGGCAGACTCAAAAAGTCCTTTCTCATAGGTTCCCCAATTATCGTCATCGCTATAGACAGCACCCATGTTGTTCAGATAACCGTCAGTGAGTTCCGACGACTTCTCCCATGTTCCGCTTCGCTCAATAAAGTCCATCATGCCTGTGCTGTAGCCGTTGTTAGCAGGACCAAACACACGCATTGTTGAAAGTTGGCGTGCACGCTTTGGAGACAAACCTTTCTCTATCAAAGCCTTCTCCTGCATGCGGGTACCCTTGCTGACATAATTATCTTTTTCGTCGGCAGCCGATGCCATCTTTACGGCTTCGGTTATCAGTTTCAGACGTGAACTGGCTATATCACGAAGCTGTCCGCTAACCTGAACGACAACGTTGATGCGCGGTCTGCCTAACTTGTCAGACGGAACAAGACGTATATCAGAAATTCTGCCCTGACTATCTCTTACGGGTTCAACTCCAAGCATCCATAATGCCTGTGCTATTGTTGCTCCCTGAGAATTGATAAACTCCCCTGCCCAGAACGTATAACTTACTTTTTGCGGATAGTTTCCATGTTGCTGCCTATATCGCATTAGAGTTTCTTCAGCAAGTCTCTTGCCATCTTCCCAAGCCTGAGGGTCTGGGGTGTTCTCTGGGTTTATGCTAAACATGTTTCGTCCTGTAGGCAGCACTACTGGGTTTACTATTGGGTCGCCTCCAGGAACAGGAGCAACGCTTCCACCGTTCAGCGCCCTTATCATATTGTCCAGTTCGAGTTGTGTTGAAAGTTGCAACTTCCTGCTATAATCAACAGCCGACTGCAAAGATGGAGACAAATGTGAGTTAGGATTTCTCATGCCGTTAGCAATCTGTTGTCGCGCCGTAGGCAGATAATGATGTGCAACAAATGCATAGTCTTGCAGTTGTTTTGTTGAAATCTTGCCATTATCTCTATCCTTGCGAGCCAGTTCATAGGCAAGTGGATCAGCAGCAATAGCAAGGGTTGTATTAAGCAAATCGCGCTGAGAATAAGGTACACCTAATGTATAATATGCACCCTGCATTTTCTCATTCGATAGTTCTTCAAGATGGGCATCAATGCGCTCTAATTCTTCATGCGTATAGGCTTTATTCAGATTTCCGTCTAAACCGAGTTCACGATTCAGTCCTTCTGCAACTATTTCTTTCTTCACTCTGAGCAACAATGGCTTATCGTTCTGACGATTGAGGGCAGAATGAACATCGGCCAACAATCTTGAATATTTCTCTCTCATTCCACTTTCTGCATAAGGAGGAGTGAGATAGGTAAGCAGAATGGCATGGCTGCGACGCTTTGCGATTATGCTTTCGCCAACATTGCCTGTTGTATAATAATAGAAATGGGGGATATTGCCAACAAGCACATCGCTCCAATCGCTTCTGCGCATAGCCACTTCGCGGCCTGGAGTAAACTCAAGGTTGCCATGTGTTCCAAAGTGTATGAGTGCATCGGCTTGGAAACCTTTCTGAACATACAGGTAAGGTGCAATATAACTATGAGGCGGTGCAACGTCAACACCATGTATCAGTTCGAAATCATCATTGCCCAATGCTGGTCGTGGCTGAGGAAACAGGAGTATGTTTCCATATCTGACACAGGCAACGGCAATGCTGTCGCCGCGAGAAAGAAGGTTGCCTGGAGCTTCTCCGTATCGTTTTACTACTTCTGCATATTTATCAGCTGGCAGCACTTCTTTTGCCCACTGCTCGTATTGCCTGGCAGTTAGCCAGAGAGGATGACCGCTTTTCATGTACTTCTGCTGTGTTCCTACAGCATAGGAGCCCAGTACGATTCCCTCTGTCTTTATGTCTTTTGCAAACTGTTCGAGTGTGGCTGGCAGTCCACTGACATTGTATCCTTCACTCTGAAGCCGCTTCAGGAAATTGTATAGTGATGGTATCACTTCCATTCCAGAAGCAAGAAGTGCATCTTTTCCTGGTCGTTTGAAATATCCTATAGCAATGTGTTTTTCGCTATTAGGCTTTGTTCTCAGCAAAAGGTGGTTGTAGACATAATCTACAAATGAATTGCAACGCTCAATTTCAGCATTCCTGACAAAATATCCTTCACGGCTCTTGTCTTGAGTGGCAACACAATACTGAGCAATGCCTCCGTCAATCTCAGGAATTACTATTCGTGCATTCTTTGTTCCACTGCTTAGAGGCTGCTTCTCATTAGCCCACTTATCGTGCGGCATGGAGATTGGAAACGGGGTGAAAAGAAGGATATTCTTTTCGTGCAGCCATGATATGAGCGAATCGTTTCCGATGCGTCCCATTGCGAAATATACGATAGCATCGGGCGAGAGTTCTTTCAGCATCAACTCCCTTTTCTTGCCTTCGCAAGTCATAGGATAGACATTAAAACCTCGCTTTGTAAGTAATGTTATGAGTGTGTCTATATGTTCACGATTACCTTCCATTGGAAACGTAATGCCAGAAATCAATGCTAAGTTTTTGCCTTGCTTGTTGTAGAGATTGTTTTCCTTTAAGTAGTTTGTGAGTTGCTTGGCTGTTCTGAAGTATTTTCCATACTGACGATGGTAGTACATGTTGCGTAACACTTCAACAGGTTTTTCATAGTCTTGGTCTCCCCAGCGATGTGGCGTTGCAATATGTCGGAGACAACGCAGGCCATTCTGGTAATTGTGGCGGTTTTCGTTTGAAAAATATTCTTGAAGAAGATTTTTCTGACTGTCTGTAAGATTGTAGTTAACTGATGAGCCTGAACCTCTAACTGACTTTGTGAATACAACAGTTCCATTTTCTGCGGCATGCTTTACGGACTCCGCCTGCTCTGGTTTTAGGAAAAGCCGTCTGCCATAGAAGATTATTGCATCGTATCCTTTGACTTCTTCCATTTCTTCTGTGTCTACGCAGTCAACGACAATATGCTTGCTGCTGTTGTTTTTTATTATGTCAGCCTGCTGACTTTCCAGTGCATTCACAACAAGAATATGTGTAGGACGCAGCCATTGCCTATAACCTAAGAACCCTAATAGTATCACACAGGCTATTATTGCTACAGCCCATATCAGTTTTAGCTTCCAGTCTCTCTTCATGTTAAAGTAAACTTCAACTAAATTTTGTTTTTACAACTTTATGTTTTTGTTTATAATTTATATTTACGCAAATCCATGCAGCAGGCATTCTGGCAATGCCTACTGCATGGTGCATTTTAGAAATAATACGCTGATATTAAATCAGTTAGTTATTATTCTGGATTCTTTGAATGATAATAGTCAAGAGGTTCGCCGTTGATAGCATCCTTTGTGTGGTTCATCCAGATCTGGCGAACTGTAGGAAGTTCGAGCAGACCCTTTTCAATCATTGTGCTATTGTTGCACTCATAGCCCATGTGGTTGAAGAACATCTTCCAAGAAGTATCTTCTACTTCACCTTCTTCGTTAGGAGTGAATCCCTTGCCTTCTACCCAGTTGTCGTCGTCATCGCCAGCCATGTCGTTGTGTCCGTGGTCGCCGTCGATAGACATGAGTGGGTGGCAGTAAACCTTACCGCTCATGATGCCGTTCTTCTGCATACGGCCGAGAACGTGAGTCTTGAAGTTGCCCATCATGTCTACAGTACCTACATAGTAGTTCTTGCTGTAAGTCTGGAGAGCATCCTCAAGTTGTGTGTAGCGGACGTTAGCCTTGTAAGTGTCGTAAGAGTCAGGGTTACCATGTCCCATGAAAGCAACTACGCCATCCTTAGCCTGCTTGTTGTAAATTGCATTGAGTTCCTTTGCAACTGCGTTTACGTCAGCCTCAGCATCCTGGAGCAGAGGCACACCAAGTTTCAGAACAACACTTGACAGATACTTGTCGTCAATGTCGCCATTAGAGTTGTTGGCGAAGTCCTTGATGTAGTTGATTACGCGAGTATATTCCTCACCAGGAATAACCTGAAGAGACTGTACTACGATTTCCTTATACTTAACACCGTCTTGAGCAAATGCTGTGAGCCAGAATGGAGGAGCATAGAAATTGCGTGGTGCAACATTCTCACCTGCTGCGGCACGGTTGATGCATATAGCAGAAGAGAAAGAGAGGAATACATCATAGTCAGGGAATTGTGCCTTGTAAGCAGCAACAGTTGCGTCGAAAGCATCGTAAGCTTGCTGCCAAGTTGAACCGAAAGCAACGAGCAGAATAACCTTGTCGTGCTTCTTCTGTGACTTGACTGTCTGGTTAACTTCACTCTGGTAACGAGTGTAGTTGTTCTCATTGTTGTCGTCATCGTCGCTACAAGCGGTGAAGCTCATAGACACGATCATTGCCATCATGGCAATCATTAAAAACTTAATCTTCTTCATTTGTGTTTTGTTTTTGATAATTATTAGACTTGAATTTATTTGAAATTTTCTTTCCTTTGTGGAATTTTATGCTGAATGTTGCATAGACAGTGCGGCCTGGAGTGGTTGTACCGAGATGCAGACCATGAGGCGTGCGGTCAACGTAGTCGAAGATGTTGTCAACTCCCAGTTCCAGTCTGTAGTCGCAAGTCTTAGAATGTCCCAAGTCGTGAGTTGTCGTCACGCGCCAGAGCTGATATCCCTTTCCGTTGCCGTCAATCTGATAGTAGCGTTTCGACGACATTCTTCCATATACTCCAACGCCAAGACGATAGTCATTGCTGAAGCGGTGTCCCCACATGGCAAACACGTTACCCTTGTGGTGTGCCATGCCGTCGATGGTTACTTTCTGCATTCGGTCGTGAGTGGTATCATATTGGTTAGCACGCGTGTCGAGATAGCTATAGCCAAGACCTACGGTAAGTTCGCGCCACGAATAGCGAGCATTGAAGTCAAGCCCATAAGTTTTGGCTGTCTCAATGTTCTTATACTGACGTGTCTTCACTGGGTCATAGAGTATGATATATTCGTCGGGAGCTTGATAATTAGGTATGGTTACAAGGGCTATCATGTTGTCGAGTTTGTTATAATAGCCCGAAAGCGTGAGCGACAATGAGCCATGAGTGTATTCGGCACTCATAGAATAATAGTTGCTCGACTGTGGTTTCAGATTCTCATTGCCAAGATAAAGATATGTGCCACTCATCTGGCGCACATAGCTATAGTAGAGTTCGCGAATGGCAGGTGTCTTAAATCCCTGACTCCATGAAGCTCTTAAGCGGAAGTCGTTGCTCAACTTGAGCATGGCAGAGAGTTTTGGAGTCAGTTTCATTCCAAACGAAGAGTTGTGGTTAAGGCGCAAACCTGCTGTTATGTTGAGCATGTCAACAGGATTCCATTCATCTTGAACATAGACCGACTGCGTGTAGTCGTGTGCCTTTCCGCCTCTCACTCGCGTTGGTGCTTTCAGCCAGTCGTAGCGATATTCGGCACCTACGTTGAGCTTATTATTATAAGGTAAAGAGAAAACACCTTTCAGATTTGCCATCGTACGCTGCTGGTCGCTCTGCAATTCCTTCTGCCCTGCCAGATATGGGAAGTAGGGATAGTAGATTGTTCCTGCACTCTTGTCGTAGTCTTCAACGAGCGTTGTGGCTGTGAAGTCATAATAGTAGGCGTGGCGATTCCAGTCAACATCAAGTTGAAGAAAGTCGGTAGCATTGAGTTTATATGTTCCTCCTGCCGATACCGAAGCGTTCTGATACTCCATGTCCCATGTCTTCACATCGTAGTGGGGATATTTTCCGCTTGTGCGATATATACGCTTGCGGTATATGCTGCCATCGGCATAGAGTTCAAGGCGGTCGGTTGGTTTGTAGGTGAATCGCTGTGCTACCTGCCAGTTGGTGTGGCGGTTGACAGTTTTGTTGCGAGAGTCGTAGATAGGCGGTTCGGTTCCTACAGTATGCTCTGTGCCAGTGTTCTGCCATCCGTCGGAGTGCTGAAGCTGGAAGTTGGTGAGCGAACTGAACTTACCAAAGTTGAGACCTACGGCATTGTGCTGTCGCAAGTCGCCATAACTGCCAACGCGAGTTGAATTTTCAAGCAACACACCTTCTTGGCGATGCTTCTTAGTGATGATGTTTACAACACCTGCAATGGCATCGGAGCCATAGAGGGCAGACGATGCACCTTTTACTATTTCTATCTTTTCGATGTTCTGTGGGTCGATGAGCGACAAATCGTTCTGTCCTCCAACGTCGCCGTGAATGCGCTTTCCGTCGATTAGCACGAGAATATAACTATTGCCAAGTCCGTTCATCTGCATCTGCGACCCCATATCGTCTTCGTTGAAACTGAATGAAGATGTGAGTGAAGAGAGAATCTCATCTATACTCTTTCCGCTGAAGTTCTTTAGCATACGCTGGTTTATCACTTCAGTCTGGACTGGAGCGTCTTTAAGCAAATGGAGCGTGCCTGTACCTGTTACAACGACTTCGGGCAACGAGTCGGACTGAACTACAGTCTGAGCATCCACATTCGAAGATAAGAGCATGCAAAATGCCCCTACTAATAGTGCTTTACTATTCATTATAAATTTCAGTTTTGCAACTTCGTTTATCCCAGAACGATTGCTTTTTTGCTTTTTATGGCAGGTCTTCTGACTTTCCTCTCGACTGTCAGCCTTCCCAAATTTGCCATTTACGACTTAAAGACATCTTTTTGCAGGCAGCAAACTGCAAATGTGTTTTGCTTCGCCTTCATAATGACTAAGCCTAAGTGCTTAATCTCAAGTCTTTAATCTTAAACAGCCGATTCAGTGACGTTATAAATACAATCGAATAAAAATGAGGATTACAGCAGCTGGTACTGTCTCGGACTTTCACCGAATTCCCTTTCATCGAGGCATCGTCTGATGCCTGACTACCACTATTCTTTTTTATCTTATCGCTTATATTTCAGATTTAACGGGTGCAAAATTACACATTTTTCAGCAACTACAAGTGTTTTGCCGTCATTTTTTTCACTTTTCACCTAAATATTAGTTTTTTCTATACCTTTGCGAAACTAAAAAAACATCAATCTATGTGTGTATATGCTTCAACTTTAGCCTTAGCTTTAGAGGTACAACACAACACCTTAAACTCAACACTAGAAATCAGTTAGCATTAAGACATGAAGCATCGAACAATTCTTTCACGTTTTGTAATGGTTTCTCATAACATCTAAGTTCATACAATATCAAATGGGTTTCTCTGTATTTCCATTGTTTTCGCAAACTGATTTAGTTTCTTTACAGCAAAGTTGGATTAAACTTAATATTACAATAAAATACCTTATTATAATAATATAGAATGGCAACATTATTCATAAAACAAGATAAGCATACCAATATTATAAACAATTAAAAAGGCGATGATTATGAAAACAAATATTAAAAACAATGGATTTTTAGTTAAAATATATGTATTTATTTGGTAGATAACATCAAAACACACTACATTTGCGGTGTACTATTAAAGTGGTACACTACAACACAAGCATTCATTAGTAACATAACAAACCAAAATAGGAGGTAAAAACTATGATTAGAATTGAAGACATAACCTATCATTACACAGGTTCTCGCAAGAATGTTTTCGAGAATTTCAGCCTGACATTGACCGAAAACAACATCTATGGACTGCTTGGCAAGAACGGAACGGGCAAGTCTACCCTGCTCTACCTGATAAGCGGACTCCTGCATCAGCAATCGGGCAGCATTGAGGTTGACGGCATGGAATCGAAAAAGCGTAATCCAGAGATGCTGAAAGAAATATTCTTCGTGCCTGAAGAGTTTGAACTGCCATCAATAAGCCTTGCACGCTATGTCGAGCTATACTCTAAATTCTACCCACGTTTCAGCGAAGAGGTGCTGACAAAGTGCCTGAGCGACTTCAATCTTCCTCTGTCGCTGCAACTCAACACCCTCTCTATGGGACAGCGCAAGAAAGCCTTCGTAAGCCTGGCTCTTGCTACTCAGACTAAATACTTATTCATGGACGAGCCTACAAACGGACTCGACATCCCTTCAAAGTCGCAATTCAGAAGAGTTGTTGCCAACAACATGACTGATGACCGCACACTGATTATCTCTACCCATCAGGTCCATGACATCGAACAGTTGCTCGACCACATTCTCATTCTCGACAACTCACGCCTGCTGGTTAATGCTTCTGTAGCAGACATTACATCGAAATACCGCTTCGACCTTCGCGCACCTCAAGACATGGGCAACGACGTTATCTATGCCGAGCCATCGCTGCAAGGTAACGCCTGCATCACTCTGCGCAAGGAAGACGATCAGGAAACACAACTTAATCTTGAACTTTTCTTCAATGCTGTCATCTCTCTTGACTCTGAGAAGATTAAAATCTAAGCATTGATTTATATTCTACTCAACTTGGAAATAAACAAATAAAAAGAAGTTTCCTACATTTCATTAACAAACAAAAAACAATACGACCATGAATACTTTCAATTTCAATCGCTTTTGGCTTACTCTGAAGACCAACGTTGTGTCTAATCAGAAACGCTATATGCGAATAATATTAACAGTTTTCGTAGCACTTACTGCTGCTTATATGCTTACTGCAATAGATATTATTTTCGGAAACCGCGACCTTTCTCCACAAAATTACGCATTGTTCAGAGGAGCAGCCACTATTGGTTTCACAATGTTAGTAGGCATTTCGCCAAGTCTGATTATGAGAAACCACAACCGCAAAGAGCAGCGCATCACCCTCTTTATGCTTCCAGCATCAAGACTTGAGAAATTCATAACACAAATAATCATCTGCATAGTTGTCATACCAGTATGTTACATAATAGGTGCTGCAATTGCCGACATACTTCAGTGGATAGCTTTTTCTATAATCAATCCAGGACATGCACAGTTAGTAATGAGCCATCTATTTACAGACTGGACTCTAACGTCAGAACTTCCAGTCTACGAGGCAACACTGATTACTATATTCATCTTAATCTTGATCCTTTGGAATATGTCGCTCTATCTGCTTGGAGGTGTATTCTTCCGCCGCTATGCTTGGCTGATGACTACAGCTACACTCTACTTCATATTCTTCATAGCAATGATAATATTGTCAAAAATAGCATTCTCTTTCTCATTCCACTACAACGTTGTTGAATCGGCTATACCAGAACTATACATAGGAATTGCCATATTCACTGCATTCACAGTCCTCAATGTATGGCTATCTTACAGACTCTACAGCAGACTGCAAGTGATAAACAACAAATGGTTTAATATTTAATTGAGAATTGACAATAAATAAAAACATTATTAGAAAAATTAAGACTTATGACTTTCAATAACGAAAAAGCAATATATATTCAAATGGCAGACCGACTGGCTGACGAGATTCTGGCTGGCAAATATGAAGATGACGCCAGAATACCAAGCGTGCGCGAGTATTCCGTATTGCTGCAAGTCAACACTAACACTGCCGTTAAAGCCTATGAGCAGTTGGCTCGCGACGAAATAATCTATAACAAGCGCGGACTGGGCTACTTTGTTACTGCGGGTGCCCGACAGCGCATCCTCGAAAGCCGCAAAAAGGAATTTGTAACGGAGCGTATGCCTGAATTCATCCGACAGATGAAACTGCTCGGCATCAGCATTGACGACTTCAAGGAGATGTACGACAAGTAAGAGTTTGAGGCTATTCGGCTTTAAGGTTGTCTGGCTATGAGGTGTAGTTAGGAATAAAAGCCTTCAAAACTCAATGACTGACAAACGCAAAAACTCAACAGCTCACAAATCTCATAAAATAAAAGAATAATAAACTGAAAAACTCATAAACTCATAAACTAAAAGAACCATGACCATCAGAAAGATTTTAACTTCAGCACTTCTTATGCTCGCCCTGTGTGCATCTGCACAGATGGACATGCAGATTCCAATCGACCCAGAAGTAAGAATAGGTAAGTTGCCTAATGGACTGACTTACTACATCCGCCACAACAACCAGCCACAAAACGTTGCAAACTTCTACATTGCACAGCGTGTAGGTTCTATCAACGAGAACGACGACCAGCGCGGACTGGCTCACTTCCTTGAGCACATGGCGTTCAACGGATCAGAGCATTTCCCAGGCAACAACCTCATTG
Organism: Prevotella sp.; assembly: GCA_017627765.1. Taxonomy (GTDB): domain Bacteria; phylum Bacteroidota; class Bacteroidia; order Bacteroidales; family Bacteroidaceae; genus Prevotella. Next base: position 14,925 of record JAGAGD010000095.1, read on the forward strand.
AGTATCTTCGCTCACTCGGTGTTTCCTTCGGACGCGACCTCAATGCCTATACAAGCATAGACCAGACTGTGTATAATATAAATAATGTACCGTCGCAACGACAGTCTGCCGTTGACTCTTGCCTCCTCATCTTGCGCGACTGGTCAAACGGTCTTTCACTCGAAGCCGAAGAGATTGACAAGGAGAGAGGCGTTGTTCATGGAGAATGGCGAAGCGGAAGCGGACCGCAGCAGCGCATGCTCGACGCTATGTGTCCTGAACTATTCCCCGACTCTAAGTACGGACACCGCTTGCCAATCGGACTCATGTCTATCATTGACAGTTTCCGTCCACATACTCTCAGGGCTTACTACGAGAAGTGGTATCGTCCAGACAACCAGGCAATAGTTGTGGTTGGCAATGTTGACGTAGACCATGTTGAAGCTGAAATCAAACGCCTTTGGGCAGACGTCACTGTTGCTCCCGATGCTGCACAAGTCGTAACCGAACCAGTTCCCGACAACAACGAGGCTATCATCGTGATCGGAAAAGACAAAGAGCAGCAACGCAACACTATTGAGATTATGATGAAACACGATGTCATTCCCGACTCTCTGAAGGGTGATATCAGCTACATGATAATGGAATATGGTAAAAACGTAACGACACAGATGATTGACACTCGCCTGCAAGATGCTGCACAGCAGCCTGGCAGCGCATTCACCATGGCTTCCTCCTTCGACGGACAGTATATCTATGCTAAGTCAAAAGATGCCCTCACAACTGTAATCATACCTAAGGAGGGGCAAGATATTGAAGCCATAAAGCAGGTTATGCGCGAGCTGGAACGTGCCCGTCAGCATGGTTTCACCGAGTCAGAATATGTTCGTGCGCGTGAAGAAATAATGAACGAATATGAGCGTATGTACACCAACCGCTCTAAGGTCGACAACGATAAATATGCCCGCCAATATGTTGAGCACTATCTTTCTAACGAGCCTATCCCTTCTATTGAAGACAAATATGAGACTATGAAGATGATTGTGCCTATGATTCCTGTCGACATTGCCAACGAGATTGCTGCCGAACTGGTTTTGCAAAACGACACTAATCTTGTAGTTGCAGCCTTCACTCGCGACATTGACGGTACTGCACCTTACACTGCCGAAATGGTAAAGAATGCCATCGACGAAGTGCGCAACGAAGATATTAAGCCTTACGTTGATCAGACTATCGACGAACCTCTGATAGCAAAGATGCCAAAGAAAGGCAAGATTAAGAAGGAAACTGTAAACACAGCGTTAGGCTACACAGAACTTACTCTCTCAAACGGCATCAAGGTTAACTTGAAAAAGACTGACTTCAAAGACGACGAAATCAGATTCCAGGCTATTGCTGACGGCGGATTCTCACTCTACGACAGCAAAGACTTCGACAATATAAAGATGATGACGATTGGACTTGGAATAAACGGACTGGGCAAGTTCTCACAGACTGACTTAGAGAAAGCACTTGCAGGAAAACACGCCAGCGTTGACTTCTCTATCGACCAGACTGAGCAGACAGTTTCGGGAGTATCTACTCCAAAAGACTTGGAAACTCTAATGCAACTCATCTACCTGCAATTCACTAACGCAACAGCTGACAAAGCAACCTACGACCAGCTGGCTGGAATGTTCGAAATGGTGTTCAAGAACAAGGAAATGAACCCTTCAATCGTATTCGGCGACTCTATCATGTCTACCATCAACAAGCAGAACCCTCGCTATATGCTGCCCGATGGAGAAACTTTTGGACGCGCTGACTACAACCGAATAGTTGAAATAATACGCGAGCGACTGGCTAATGCTGCCGACTATACTTTCACTTTCGTGGGCAACTTCGACGAAAGCCAGATGCGCAGATTCATCGAGCAATACATCGCATCGCTGCCTGCTAAGGGAAAGAAGACCGAAGCACGCGACGTGAGAACACTGTGCAGCGGCGAGACCGTCAACAACTTCACTGCAAAGATGATTGACCCGCAAAGCATGATTTTCGAAAGCTGGCGCTCTAACAACATACCTTACACTCTGCAAAACCGAATGAAACTGGCTGTAGCTGCCGAAGTGCTCGAAGCTATCTACCTGAAGAGCATACGCGAAGATTCGGGAGCAGCCTACTCAGTGTCGGCAAGTGACGAAGTTGACACCGACGGACGCGAAATCTACTTCAGCATTCAGGCACAATGCCCATGCGACCCTGACAAGAACGCAATGGTTGTAAGCCTGTTCAGAAGCGGAATACAGGAAGCAGCAACAAAGATTGACGCCGACATGTTCAGCAAAGTGAAAGAGCAGATGCTAAAGCAGTTTGACGTTGACAGCCGCGAAAACTCTCACTGGATTAACGCGATATACCGATGGAACAAATTCGGTGTCGACTTCCAAAGCAACTACCGTCAGACTCTGCAAAGCCTCACTGCCGACGACATCTCACGCTTCATCAGCGAAGTGCTTATTGCTCCAGGCCATCACACAGAAGTGGTAATGATGCCAGAGACGGGCGGCAACGAAAACGCCAACTAATAATATGATAATAAAAAAAACTCTAAGGTCATAAGGTTGTAAGGTCATCTGATTATAAAATTAAGAAAAAAATCAGTTCCTGCACCTTAAGACCTGTGAGAAAAAACGACATAATAACCAGACAATCTATCTATATACATAATTAGTTATAAACCATAATTGAAACAAAATCACCAGCAATGCTGGTAAACAGAAAACTAAAACAACATCTCATATAAATCATATCATTCTATCATTCATTTTTTACAAGTCCGTTTGGCGCGTGATGCGTCAGACGGACTTTTTTCATTCATCATTCAACTATTAGCAATCTTAGCTGAAGAATATGAATTAAACTTTAGATTATCCTCCATAACAATCCAGCATTTTGTCAAGATTTTTCAACAAGAAAAGTATGAAATATTTTGACAAACCGGTTTTTCAATCTAGAGAAAAATTTTTGTTGATTTTTTGAGTTGGCACGCTCGAAAAGTAAAAATGTGTTTAATTATTAATCAATCAGCTTAAACTTTGTGAACGAGCATAAGTAACAAAAAAGTGAAAGGTGTCCTTTCGCAATGTCAAACGTGGCATATGACACTGCGATATGTGGCATATCGCATGGTGAAAGGTGCCCTTTCGTAGTGCGAAAGGACACCTTTCACTTTTTCAAAAGTCATGAGTTTTGAGCATAAAGCTTATAAGTCGCTGAATGATAGCTATTTATGCAAATAAAGGCAAAACTGCTCAAATACTCGCATATTTGCAAGAAAAAAATCTCAAGTCCGAAAAGTTGCCCTTAATTTTGCGCTTCAGTTAATCAATGGCGAATTGTTTTGTCAAGATTTTTCAGATTTTCCTGAATACTCGGAGTGTTCAGTTTACTATGAATTATCTGATTATTCAGAATTTGTCAACGGGAGCTTTAACTTGATATAGAGCAACTATGCACTATTGTTTCTCATCAACTAAAATAAAAAAATAATCGGCTGGGCTGTATCAAATACGGCAAAATGTAGTAACTTTGCAGGCAGAAAACCAATTCACTTATTAAAAATTGAGAGAGACGACGATGAAAAAGATTTTATTTGCTATGGCTGCGGCTGTTGTGATGATGGCTGTGGCAGCCTGCGGCGGTAAGGGCGACAAGACTACTGCTGCCAGCGGCAAGGAAGGCAGTGCAACAGACAGTGCTGCGGTAATCAAGACTAAGTATGCTAAGGGATTTACGGTACGCTACACTGAAGATGGCGTGCGTCTGGTTGACGTGGCTGACCCGCAGAAGGATAAGGACAAGATGCCAGCAACCTATCATTTCGCTCTTGTTGACAAGGGGTCTATGGCTATCATTCCAGAAGGCTATCAGAAGATTGAAGTACCAATAGAACGAACTATTGTTATGACTATGTTGCAGCTGTCTAACTTCACTGCGCTCGACGCCATTGACGTGGTGAAGGGCATCACTGGCACTAAGAATCTTTTCAGCAAAGACATAAAGAAGCGCGTGAGCAACGGCGACATCGTGAAGATTGGCAAGGAGGGCAACTTCGACACCGAACTGATTATGGCTGCTCATCCTGACGTTATCTTCATTTCTCCGTTTAAGCGCGGCGGCTACGATGCCATAAAGGAGACTGGCATCACGCTGATTCCACACTTGGGATATAAGGAACTTGACCCTCTGGGACAGGCAGAATGGATGAAGTATATTGCCATGTTCGTAGGCAAGGAGGCAGAAGCCAACAAGAAGTTTGACGAGATAGAGAAGAACTATCTTGAACTGAAGGAGAAGGTGGCAAAGACGAAGGATCGTCCCACGGTGTTCAGCGGCGAGATGCATGGCGGCAACTGGTTTGCCGTAGGCGGAAAGAACTATCTTGCACAGATTTTCCGCGATGCTGGAGCCGAGTATGTGCTGAAAGACAACAACACTGGCGGTGTGCCAATAGAATATGAGAAGATGTATGCAACGGCAGCCAATGCTGACTACTGGCGCATACTGAATAGTTTTCCAGGCACATTCACTTACGAGGCGCTGAAGTCGGCAGAACCTCGCAATGCATTGTTCAAGGCTTTCAAGAATCGTCATGTTATTTACTGCAACATGAAGAATACTCCTTACTATGAGCTGTCACCCGTTCAGCCCGACATTGTGCTGGCAGACTTTGTTGCAATATTCCATCCTGAGCTGATGCCAAAAGACTATAAGCCGACATTCTATAAGTTGTTGTAAAGAATCTAAGGTCATAACCTCACACACATGTTTCCCAACAAGCCCATAAGTTCGCAAGCCTACCAGATAATCAACTGGAAGATGCTGATGCTGGTGCTGTCTATCGTAATACTGTTTGTTGTAAACCTGCTGCTTGGAACAGTTAAGATTCCTTTCAGCAGTGTATGCAGAATACTGGCAGGCAGCAGCCATGAGTCTGAGATATGGTATAACATTATATGGAGTTCGCGCGTACCACAGTCGCTGACGGCTCTTGTGGCAGGTGCTGCTCTTGCCGTAAGCGGTTTGCAGATGCAGACGGTATTCCGCAATCCCCTTGCAGGTCCTTCGGTGCTCGGTATATCCAACGGTGCAGCACTTGGTGTTGCTTTCATCGTCTTGTTGTCTGGTTCATTAGGAGGCGTAACCCTGAGCAAACTCGGATATATAGGCGATGCAGCCATATCAATAGCCGCAGTAGTCGGTTCGCTTGCCGTCATGTCGCTAATAGTTTTTGTTTCTCAGCGCGTGAAAGGCAACGTGACTCTGCTCATCATAGGTGTAATGATTGGCTATATAGCAAATGCTATAATCGGAGTGCTGAAGTTCTTCTCTGCCGAAGAAGACATAAAGGCATACGTCGTCTGGGGACTTGGCACCTTCTCGCGAGTGTCTGGCGACCAGATGGTTTTGTTTTGTGTCATTACTATCCTGCTGCTACTGCTTAGCATGCTGTTAGTTAAGACAATGAATCTGCTGCTGCTTGGCGACGGCTACGCACGCAATCTCGGTCTTAACATTCGTCGCGCTCGCCTACTCGTGATAGCCAGTTCGGGAGTACTCGTAGCCGTAGTAACAGCCTATTGCGGTCCGATAATGTTCATCGGCTTGGCTGTTCCTCATCTTGCACGAGCACTATTCCGCACCAGCGACCATCGCATACTGATGCCTTCCACCTTGTTTCTTGGCGGACTGCTTGCTCTTGTCTGCAATCTTATAGCCCGAATGCCAGGCTTTGAGGGTGCGCTCCCTGTCAATTCAGTAACCGCATTAGTTGGCGCGCCAGTCATTGCTTCGGTACTTTTCCGCCGCCGCAAAGACGAATTGCAAGAGTAAAAATAAAGGAATACAGTTAAGGTTAAAGTTAAACATATTCATAAATCCTACCATTATCATCAATAAGTAGGATGGTAAGAATGCCTGAAGGCAACAAAGGTTTGCAATGGGCAATGCAGTGTCTAATCATAACATTGCAGAACGCCTGAATGCTTTCTTCTGGTATAATGTCCCACAGTTCGCGGGCAAGCGTCATCTTCTCAGCACGTTCCAGCGTAGCGTCATCACACCCTGCCTCTCGCAGCATAGCAGAAATAAAGTCCTTATCCATCGTTACTTTCCTGCTATGTGTATCAAGATTGCCAGCCGCAAGTTTCACAGCCTTGCCCATCATCACGCCAAGAGTAACATGACTTATCTGCAAGTCGTCGGCAATCTTGAGAGTTTCGCCAATGTAGTTGCCATACTCTACGAAAGCCTGCAACGGCAATTCTGGGTGCAAAGCCTTGACAAAACGCTCGCTCTTTGCACCGCTATTTATTACAACATGATTGGGACTGCCAGCCTTTGCCACTTCCATGCAACGGCGAATAGAGTCGACAAACGCTTCCTCTGAGAATGGTTTTATTATTCCACTGACACCAACAATGCTTATTCCTCCTTCTATTCCAAGTCGCGGATTGAATGTCTTGCGGGCTATTTCCTCACCATTAGGAACAGATATAGTTACGGCAAGATGACCTTTAAAGTCTGGCACTCTGCCGACAAGCAGCGACAGGTTTTCTTCTATCATCTTTCTCGGCACTCGGTTGATAGCGGGTTCTCCTGGTGGAAAATCGAAACCTGGCAGTGTTATTGTGCCAACTCCCTTTCCTCCCTTTATCATGAAACGGTCAGACAGTTCAATCTGTCCGCGTATCTCAATTCCATTCGTAACATCAGGGTCGTCGCCACTTACCTTGATAGTATAGGCATAGTTGTCAGTATAGGCAACAGCAACGGGTATGGTTTCCCCATTAGGCAGCCTGACAGGCACTTCAGAAGGAGTCTCGCCCAGCAGTTTATGAGTAGCATCTGCCAGAGAAGCAGCCGTAGCATAAGTGCCAGTAGTCAGTCCACTGCGCAGAGGAAAAAAGTCGGGCAGCAGTTCTTCTACAACCCTTCGCAAACCATGTTCGCCATTAACACATCGGAATATCGGAGGAGTGGCGGGGCGGCGCAGTGCTATTATATTCAAGCCAAGACTGCGGGCAGCCTCAACTTTCTTCAGAAAACCTCCTGTCATTCCACTTTCTTTCAGCAACAAGGCATCAACACCAAGCCTGCTCATCAGCTCTTTCTCGTCTTCGTCGTCGCTATAGTAACACAGTTGGTCGTCGGTTGCACCGTTGCGATGGGCAAGCCTTATGGAACTCTCACGCGGCAGGATGCGATAGAACACTTTCACACCTCGTTCTTCGAGATATTTCAGACGCGAAATGGTTTGCACTCCTGTAGTTGCAAGCAAAGTATTTATTCCACGAGGAATGTCGGTGAAGTCGTCAATCCAAGTAATATCCGAATCTCTTTCTGGGAAGATGCGTTCAAAGCGTATTGCGTCTAAACTGAGTCTTTCAGCAACAGCCGCCACAGTCTGGTGCAACTGTTTTGCGAAAGGATGAGCAGCATCAACAATGATACGAATACCATTATCAATGCAGAAGTCTGCCATAGACTGCTCATCAAGAGCACCATCTATGCGCACCCCATGCTGCAAGGCTATATCCTGTTCGCCCGTCTTAGTGGAATAGTAGAAACATTTTCCTGCCTCTTCCAACTCTTTTGCAGCCTTCCTTCCTTCTGTTGTACCTCCAAATAAGAGAATCATATTAAAAACAAGACTTTAACGTTAACGGAAACGGGAACCTTAACGGGAACCCGTCTACTTGTCTACTCGTCTACTAATCGAACTATTCCGTTGCTTTACGGAAAAGATGAGTGAAATGTTTTGAATAAAGTTCAGATAGTCCTTTTCTGTTGTCTATCGCCTCACCAACAACAATCATTGTTGTGAGCGTGAGGTTGTTTTCATGAACAATCTTTGCAAGGTCTTTCAACACTCCACGATAGATGTGCTGGTCGGGCCATGTCAGATGATAACATGCTGCAACAGGAGTATCTTCGGGATATTCAGTAAGCAGTTGTTGCTGAACATCGTCAACAATAGAAGCACTAAGGAAGATACACATAGTGCTCTGACTGCGCGCAAGCAAGTGCAACTTTTCTTTTTCAGGCATTGGAGTCCTACCCTCTCCACGTGTCAGGATGATAGTCTGGCAGCGCTCTGGTATAGTAAACTGCGAGCGCAGTTCGGCTGCCGCAGCAAGGAACGACGATATGCCTGGCGTTATGTGATAACTCATCTTGTGCTCATCGAAGAAAGCCATCTGCTCTTGTATTGCTCCGAAGATACATGGGTCGCCAGTATGAAGACGAACAATCAGCTCGCCTCTGTCGTAGAACTCTTTCATCAGTTCACATTGCTCCTCAAGAGCCATCGAAGCAGACGAGCGTACTGTTGCTCCTTGTTTTGCACAAAGAGTTAATTCACGAGGAACAAGACTGCCAGCATAAAGTATGAGGTCGGCTTCTTCCAGCAATCTTCTTCCACGAACAGAAACCAAATCAGGGTCGCCAGGTCCTGCTCCTACAATTTCTATATGTCCGCTGTTTCTTCTTAGATAACGCTCTGGAATAGAAACAGCCACGGTGAAATTCTTGCCTTTTTGCTTTGGCATAACCATCTTTCCACCATCGGAAGCCAAAAGCGAGGCTGCCTCTGATACGCTGCTTGTTCCAACATGCTTGGCTACAACATCACTTGGAGTTGGAACTTCTACGCCATCAAGTTCTTCGGCTCTGAAGAACTCAACTTCGCAACCTTTTTCCTGCAAATATTTTATGTATGGTTCGTCTGCCTTTATGTCTATTGTTGCATAGGTTTTGGCACATGGGTAGAGTCCTTGCTCCTCAAACTTCTTGCTAATCTCTGCATCAATCTCGTCAATAGGCTGAGCCTGATGTGCAAGTCCAATACCAACACAAGCAACATGAGGAACAAACTGCAACACTTTCATTCCTTTTGGATAATCGTGACGGAATGGCGAAACAACAATTAAAAGTGAGTATTTCGCAGCATCAACGTCATTGAGAGAATCAACAAGTGTTACATGTTGCGGCATAGACCTTTGCAAGAAGCGTGTACCGTCATCGCAAGTTTCTATCAGAAGAGCTGTAGGCTGCTGATTGACAAAAGCAAAGATGCAGTCGTTCATTGACGAGCTTACAACCTCATCCCATCCATATCGCTTAGCAAGCAGGTCGAGTGCCCACAGTTGCTGATTATCACTTTGAGTTGTAATAACAGGCATTGCGCCAAGAACCGAAGCGACATTCTTTGCCAACTCGTTTGCACCACCTACATGGCCAGACAATACAGAGACTACGTTTTGACCTAATGAGTCTACGCATACAACGGCTGGGTCGGTATGCTTATCGTCGATGTATGGAGCAATAGTGCGCACGCAGATGCCCATTGCACCGATAAAGATAAACGCATCGGTTTCTTTCCATAGCTTGCCAACATCATTGCGTGTTATTATTTTGCCTTTCAGTTCGCGTCTTAGCAATTCTGCTTTCTCTTCTGCTATTCCAGTTATTGGTATTATTGATATATTCATTTTTTTGAGGAGTTATAGAGTTATGAGGTATGGGTTATATTCATTTTACTGCCTTCATTATTTCTATTGGATGATAATCGTTGACAGCTATTCGCAATGGTTCTTTTTCCTTCAGTTTACACAATCTGCAAGCCTCATGGAAGAGTTGTTTGCTCTCAGCAGTAACACTGTTCATCACTATTATGCCACCTTTTTCCAACAACGGAGCGACCTTTTGGAATATCTCTATCAACTTGCCGCCATGTCCACCTATGAAGACTGCATCGGGCTTAGGCAACGCAGAAATATCTTCTTTCAGGAAATCACCTATGTGACTGCTAATGCCTGGTGCTCCAAAACGGTGTGTGTTTATGCCTATAAGACTGCGACCTTCCTCGCGAATCTCAAACGACTCAATAAGAAGATGAGGGAACTGCAGGCGCGCTTCAATAGAAACGCTGCCCGTACAGAAACCAATATCCCATAGCACCTGACGGGAATACAGTTCGAGAGCCTGCAAAGACAACAAACGTATAGACATCTTTGTAATCATCTTGTCACGACCATTGAGCAGTTCAAACTCACTGTCGGGCAAGCCAAGACGACGAGGCGGTAGTTTTTCTTCTGCTTTAAGTATCAAGCAGTTGGGATGACTAAACTCTGTTTGTGCAGCCTCTTCAAGTGTCATTGTAGAGACTTTTTCTTCAGAACGGTTGCCAAGATGCTCGCCAACGGAAATGACATACTTGTCGTAACCATATTCAAGCATTCGCTTTGCAATGACACTCGGAGTATGAACCCTGTCGGTTAGCACACCTAACTTCTCTGCATGTTCTATAAGTGCACGGTCAAACTCATGCCAGTCACGCCCTGTGAGCGAAACGATGCGCATGTCATGATAAGGCATTACCAGTCTATGTGCCAATGTCTGCAAAGAGTTGAACGACGGATAGAGACTTATTTCCGCATCGGGCAGTTCGCGCTTCACTGTGTTAGCAAACCCAAAGAAAAGAGGGTCGCCAGATGCTACTACAACGATTGCTTCATCAGGTCTGTCTTCAAAATGACGACGATAATCATTAAAGACTCTTTCAAGCGGAACAGTTATGTCTATCCACTCATTTTCTTCAGGCAAGTAAGGCTTCATAATCTCATGATGCCGCTTACCGCCAGAAAACACCCTGCCCCTGCTTATTATCTCAACTACTTCATTAGAGAGTTGAGGCTGAGCCTCGTCTGTTATTCCTATTATTATGAATTTCACTTTCAAAAACTTTCTATAGTCATTAGTCTATTACCATTCCTACAAGTCGCGGCCTGGTTTCAGTTGCTCGGCATCGTCGAAACAGAGTATTGAGTTGCACAGAGTTGCAGCAAGATTGCTACCGCCCTTACGTCCTTCAACAATAATCTTAGGTATGTCGGTGAAAGGTTTCACCATGTGTTTAGACTCACGGACATGCACAAAGCCAACTGGTGCAGCAATGATTCCTGCGGGATGTGCCTTGCCTTTGCGAATGAGGTCACACAGTTCCATAAGTGCCGTAGGTGCATTTCCGAAAGCAAACAGAGCATCGGGATGTTCCTCAACAGCAAGACGGATGCCAGCCTGAGTGCGTGTGATGCCAAGCGACGAAGCCATCTCTGCAACTCGCTCGTCGCCAAGATAGCATTTAGCCTCAACACCCAGACGGGCTAATGCTCCCTTGCGTATACCGCTTGTAACCATAGTTACGTCAGACACTATTGTCTTCAGTTCACCATCAGCCACCTTCTGATATAGTCTGCTTACGGCATTATCGTCGGCAACGAGAATATTCTCCATGTCGAAGTCTGCCGTTGTATGTATGGCATGCAGCAAAGCCCACTTCTTGTCGAGCGGAATATCGCGGTTTTTCAGTTCGCTTTCTATTGTTCGGAAAGACTCTATCATTATCTGTCTGCCTTTCTTCTCTTCGCTGTCCTGCTGTTCACGATAGTATCCGCGAGGTGTTATAAACTTATCTCCAGCAACATACGACTGTGAGTTACCGATGATAAGCACTGTGAACATATCTACTTCTTCAAGATTTATACTGCCAAGTGTGGCTATCTTTACTGTCTGATCATGTCTACCAGCCTGGCGAACAATTCCTACAGGAGTATCGGCAGAGCGTTCTTTCAGGAAAAGTTCACGCAATCTGTATATCTGCCAGTATCTTCCGTTTGACTTAGGGTTATAGATAGCTGTAACGAAATCGCCGTAGGCAGCCGCCTTAATCCTTCTTTCTATTATATCCCAAGATGTCATAAGGTCAGACAAAGAGATGATGCAGAGGTCGTGACCTATTGGTGCGCCAAGTAGTGATGCCGCCTTCTGAAAAGCGGAAATGCCTGGAAGCACAGAAATCTCTACATCTTCGCCTCGCTGCTCTTTCATCTCAAACACAAGCGGAGCCATGCCATATATGCCTGCATCGCCAGAGGAAATAACCACTACCGTGCGACCTTCAACAGCCATATCGAAAGCCTGCTCTGCACGCTGACGCTCGCGCTTCATTCCCGTATCAATACATTCGCAACCCTCTTTCAGGTATGGTTTGATAAACTGGAAATAGTATTTGTATCCGACAACAACATCTGCCGTTGCAACAGCATCAATCACAGCAGGTGTTATGTCCTCCTTGCTACCTGGTCCGATACCAGCAATAATTATTTTCTTCATATCTTTTTTACTTGTTTTCTTCTTATTTGTAGCGACAGTAAAGACCATGATTGCCAATATTGCAATCCTTTATCCTATTTATTTTATTAAGAGAAACGCCACCGACAATGCCACCATCAGCACTTCTGCCATGCGGTTTATTCTTATCGAGACCTTCATATCGGCTGTTGTGAGCGGGCGTTCATTCTCTCCTATATATGGTTTGTCGAAAATCTCTCCGAAATAATAATGTGGTCCGCCGAAGCGACAGTTCAATATGCCTGCAAGTGCTGCCTCTGGATAACCGCTATTAGGACTGGCATGGCGGCTACCATACTTGCATACAAAGCCGAACAACGACATCTTGCCTGAAGCAATAACCATCAGTGCTGCTGTAAGTCGGGCTGGAATATAGTTGGCAACGTCGTCTATTCGCGCTGCAAAACATCCGAAGTCGCGGTAGCGTTCTGTCCTATAGCCAATCATAGAGTCGAGTGTATTTATCATCTTATAAGCCAACATGCCAGGAATGCCGAGCAGGGCATACCAGAATAACGGTGCAATGACTCCATCGCTTAGGTTTTCTGCCAAAGTCTCTAAGGCTGCTGTGCGCACTTCCTGTGCTGATAGTTCCGAAGTGTCTCTGCCTACGATGCGTGCCACCTGCGTGCGTCCTTCGTCTAAAGACCTGTCAACGGCTATGAACACCTGACGTACCTCGCGAATGAGTGTTGTTCCTGCAAGGCAGAAGAATACGACAATAAAGCCGAGCCAGTCTGGTATAATCATGCCTATGGCTGCAACCAACAGGATTAAGCCTACAGCCACAACAGCTCCTTTCATCTTGCGATGTTTCCCGTTGTTTAGCCTATGCTCGCAGAAGGAAATCATCTTGCCGAAAGCAACGATTGGATGTGGAAGCCCTGAAGGGTCTCCAAAAACTAAATCCATCAGCCAACCTATTATCAATGAGAGTGAAAGCATTTTGTGAGTTATGAGTTATGAGTGGTGAGTTATAAATTATGAGTTATAAGTTCCCGTTAACGTTCCCGTTCCCATTCCCGTTAAAATCATTTGTCAATTATCAATTCATATATTCTTTCCATATCAACATATTTGCGGACATGGGCAGCCAACTTGTCATACTGCTCGTTCTTGAAAGCCTCGTAATCGAAAGGTTCGGATGCCTTTGCCAGTTTCTCTGCAAATGGCTTTAAGAGTCTGTCAACATACTGCTTGTTGTCGAGCACGCCGTGAATATATGTACCCATGCACTGCTCACTAACTATATAGCCGTCTTTCCTGCCATCGCTGAGACTGAACAGAGGTGAGTCTGGAGCATCGCCAAATGGTCTTGTCTCACCCATGTGAATCTCATAGCCACGCATTCCCTCGTCGAATGTAACTTGACGTGTAGTCTTCTCGCCACTCATCGAAGTGGTTATAGGAAGCAGACCTAAGCCTGGCAGGCGTTCTATGTCGCCCTCAACTCGGTCGGGGTCGCACACTTCTATACCGAGCATCTGATAGCCTCCGCATATACCCAGCACGGTTGCACCGTTTCGGTGAGCGCGTATTATGGCTTGTGCAGCACCGTTTCGGCGCAGTTCATACAAGTCGTGAAGTGTAGATTTTGTGCCTGGAACAATTATCACGTCTGCTTTCTGCAAGTCGTCTACATTATTGGTATAGAACAGATGAATACGCGGGTCTTGCTCAAGTGCATCAAAATCGGTAAAGTTGGAGATGTGCTGCAATAAGACAACAGCCACGTTGACACAGCCTTGTGATGCAGTGTGCGACTTGTTGCCGAGCGACACGCTGTCTTCTTCTTCGATGTGAATGTCGTTATAGTAAGGTATGACACCGAGAACTGGTATACGCTGTTTTGTTCCATCAGGCAAGTCGAAGGTGCAGATGTCTTCAAGTATCTGGCGACCTTTGTCGAACAGTCGCATATCGCCACGAAACTTGTTTACGATAATACCCTTAATGCGCTTTCGGTCTTCAACCTTCTGCAAGGCTATGCTTCCGTAGACCGAAGCAAAAAGTCCTCCTCTGTCAATGTCGCCAACAAGAATGACGTCGGCATTGGCATGGCGAGCCATTGGCATATTCACCAAGTCGCTGTCAACAAGATTGAGTTCTGAGATGCTGCCAGCACCCTCCATCACAACGGGATTATATCTTGCTGCCAAGCGGTCGAAAGCTGCATTGACTTCAGCCCTCAGTTCTTCACGACCCTCACGGCGGAAATAGTCGTAGGCATCGCGGTTGCCAATAGGTTTACCGTTGAGCACAACCTGCGAGGTATGGTCCGACTGCGGTTTCAGCAGCAACGGATTCATGTCGGTGTGGCATGGTATTCCTGCTGCCTCAGCCTGCACAGCCTGTGCCCTGCCTATCTCGAAGCCTTCGGGAGTAGCATAACTGTTGAGTGCCATGTTTTGTGCCTTGAACGGTGCAGGACTATAACCGTCTTGCTTGAATATTCTGCAAAAAGCTGCCGCCACGACGCTCTTGCCTACGTCGCTGCCCGTTCCGACAAACATTATTGGGTGGAGTTTCATTCTTTATCTGTTGCTTTTGTATTAGAAATTGAGGTAAAAATGCTTGCAACCTCATAGAGGTGGGTGTAACTTGCAAAAACATTCTTGTGTCTGAAAACTGGCGTTGACACTTCGTTGCCGCGTGCATCGTAGACCTGGATTGACGAATCGGGAACATTGCCGAGAAACTGCGTGTAGTGGAACTCATGTCCGCGATATTCCCTGCTGTCGTAGACAAAACGGCGATACCCCAACGACAGTTTTCGGTCTTGCTTCCTTGCAGTTATGGTATAAGGCAGAACGCCACACATAGGAAACTCCCCTTCATCGGTAATTATCGACTTGCAGAGATACATCATGCCGCCACACTCTGCAACAATGCTTCCTCCTCTTTCGGCAAATTCCAGTATGGCGTTTCTCGTTTCGACAGACCTGACCAGTGCATCGAGGTGTTTTTCAGGATAGCCGCCTGGCAGGTAGAGTCTTGAAACATCAGAAAACGACGGAACATCGGTTTCTGGATTGAAGAACTCTACGTTTTCGAGCGAGTCGATTACTTCCTGATAGATAAACGAGAACGACTCTTCGTTGCGTGCTATGAGCGTTTTGTTTTTCATAACGTCAATAGTTTTTTCCAGTCAACATGGGTTTCGAGCAGCGACACAAGGCTGTCGCTGTCTGACGAGTGTGAGAAGTCGAGTCCGAGATAGCGCGAACCTTGATCTAAGTCTTTCGACTTTGGAAGATAGCCGAAGCACTCTATATGCAAGTCGTCGCAAACCTGCTGAAGCATAGCAAAATGGCGCTGGCTGCCCACCTTGTTGAAAATGACACCTGCAATGTTAATGTCTTTCCTGAAATTGACGAAACCCGACAGCAGGGCTGCCATTGAATAGGCTGCCGACCGAGCATCTACTACAAGAACTATGGGCAGACCTATCACGCGGGCTATCTCAGACGATGAGCCTTTGTCGCGGTCGTAGCCATCGAAAAGCCCCATCATGCCTTCAACAACTCTTATGTCGGCACCTTCAGAATAGCAATCATAAACTTCTCTGACGTGTTCAGGCGAAGCCATGAAAGTGTCTAAATTGACCGACGGTCTGCCGCATACAGCTGCATGGAACTTTGTGTCGATATAGTCAGGACCACACTTGAACGGCTGCACCACATAGCCTTTGCTCACAAAGAGAGCCATAAGTCCTCTCGAAACTGTGGTCTTTCCCGAACCACTCATCGGCGCTGCTATCATTATTTGCGGTTTCATGCCTGCAAAATTATATAAAAATGTGCACAAAAATGCCTTTTGCAACGAAAAAAGTGGATGAAAACTGACATAAACTATCGCGCAGACAGAATAGAGAAAGCATCAAGCCAAAAATCGAACTGTTTTTCAATCATTCATTGACTCGTTTTTCTGAGGAATAAAATAGCTTTTGCAAATCCTGTTTTGTCAATATTTTTCAACAAAATTGATTAACAAAACCCCTCTTATAACTTAAAAATTTACGACCAAGCAAAATAAAGTTGCAAAATATGCGAGTATTTGGCAAGTTCTTGCTATTTTTAGTAAACCATTAGAAGTCAACACCTTATAACTTTCGCCTCAAAACTCATAACTGTTAAAAAAGTCAAAGGGCACCTTTGGCACTGCAATATGCCACATATCGCAGTGTCATATGCCACGTTTGACATCGCGAAAGGACACCTTTCACATTTTCGTTCCTCACGCTCGTTCACAAAGTTTAATCCGATTGATTAACAAATAAACAGTTTTTTGCATTCCATTGCGTGCCAAACGGAAAAACGGCTTCAAATCTTTCTCTAGAATGAAAGTTTTGGTTGACAAAAATTTTTAATAATTTTGTCAAGATTTTTCATACCATTCTGAGTACTCTGATAACTCAGAAATTTCAGAATTTTCCAATAGAAAACGTGAACTTTTTTAAACAGAAAAATGATAATTGAAAAATGATAAATTTAACAGGTTTATGTGTTTGCTGGCAGAAACAAATTCGCAGAAAGATTCTTTAGAAAATCAAAAACATAAGGAAACCATATAAGAAAAAACAAGCAACAAGCGGCAAGGAAAAACAAAATAGAGCCATTTATTACCTAAAAAGATAAAAAAGAAAAGTATTTATTTAGAAAATACAAAAAATATTCGTAACTTTGCGCAATTAAATATAGAACTAAATAAATAACGTATACAAATCATGTTTAACAAAGAAACTTATATCAGACGCCGTGACGAGTTGAAAAAACTTGTCGGCAAAGGCATTATACTAATTTTCGGCAACAACGAATCGCCTTGTAACTATCCTGCAAACGCTTACTATCCTTTCCGCCAAGACTCTTCTTTCCTCTACTTCTTCGGACAGAAGCGCGACGGACTGGTTGGCGTTATCGACATTGACAACAACTGCGACATGCTTATCGGCGACGACATCGACATTGAAGATATCGTCTGGTACGGTTCGGTTGACAGCGTAAAAGACATGGCTGAGCAGGTAGGCGTAAGCAAGACTGCACCAATGGCACACCTAAAAGAAATATGCGACGAGGCTAAGGCTAAAGGCCGCCGCATACACTTCCTGCCTCCTTACCGCCACGACATCAAGATTCAGATAATGGACTTGCTAGGCATTCATCCTTCAGAGCAGAAAGAAGCCGCTTCAATGGACTTGATTATGAGCGTAATCAAGATGCGTTCTGCCAAAGAACAGCAGGAGATTGAAGAACTGGAGCGTGCTGCCGTAATAGGATACAAGATGCACACAACCGCTATGCGACTGACTAAGCCAGGTCTTACAGAAAAATATATTGGCGGACAGGTTGACGGTATTGCATACTCTTACGGAGCAATGCCAAGCTTCGCTACTATCTTCACACAGCATGGCGAGATAATGCACGGCAACCCTTCAATGTCTGTACTTGAAGACGGAAAACTCGCACTGTGCGACTGCGGTGCAGAAACCATCAACCACTACTGCTCTGACAACACCCGCACATTCCCTGTAAACGGCAAGTTCACACAGCGTCAACTCGAAATCTACTCTATCGTAGAGGCTTGCCACGACTATGTGCTCGAAGTGGCTAAACCTGGAGTGAAATACATGGATGTTCACTTTGCAGTATGCCGACTGATGACTGAGAGACTGAAAGAACTCGGACTGATGAAGGGCGACACCGAAGAGGCTGTACGCGCTGGAGCACATGCCATGTTCCTGCCTCACGGACTTGGACACATGATGGGTATGGACGTACACGACATGGAAGGTTTCGACCAGCGCTATGTTGGCTTCGACGAGGAAACACGTCCAAACCTTGAGCAGTTCGGAACAAATGCACTGCGAATGGGCCGTAGACTCGAAGAAGGTTTCGTTGTTACTGACGAGCCAGGTATCTACTTCATCCCTGCACTCATTGATGAATGGCGTGCTAAAGGCCACTGCGCAGACTTCCTCTGCTTTGACAAAATTGAGACATACAAGGACTTCGGCGGCATACGCATCGAAGACGATGTGCTCATAACAAAAGACGGATGCCGATTCATCGGAAAGGACCGCATACCATATCATCCAGCAGAGATGGAAGAATTTATGAAGAACAACTAAATTTTTATAACAAATAATTCTAATACACAAAAGTAAAAAGATGAAAAAGATGTTAGTAGTTGCACTTCTTGCACTCGTTGCAACAGGTGCTAATGCACAGGAGAAAGAAAACAAGAACAAGCCTGTGTTTACAACTGTGAAGGAAATTCCTATCACAAGTATCAAAGACCAGAACCGTTCAGGTACGTGCTGGGCTTACTCAACTTTGTCATTCTTCGAGGCTGAGATTCTGAAAGCAACAGGCAAGACTTACGACCTCTGCGAGTCTTTCGTTGCAAACAAGACTTACATGGACCGTGCCGTTCAGGTTGTACGCTATCACGGCGACTGCCAATTTGCTCAAGGTGGTGCTGCTTCTGATGTTCACTACGTGCTGAAGCACTACGGAATCTGCCCAGAAGACGCTATGCCTTTCCCAGGCAGTCTCTATGGTGACTCTCTCAACAACTTCAATGAGTTCTTCTCTCTCTTAGAGCCATACGTAGGCGCTATTGCTAAGAACAAGGCTCAGAAGATTTCTAACCAGTGGAAGGTCGGAATGCAGGGCATCCTCGATGCTTACTTAGGCAAATGCCCAGAATCATTCACTTATCAGGGCAAGACCTACACTCCACAGTCTTTCATGAAGTCACTTGGCATCAACATTGATGACTATGTTTCTATCACTTCTTACACACATCATCCATTCTACACATCATTCCCTGTAGAAGTACAAGACAACTGGCGTTTCGAGCAGTCATACAATGTTCCTATGGACGAAATGATGCGCATCATCGACAACGCTATCGAAAAGGGTTACACAGTAGCATGGGGTGGTGACGTTTCTGAAGAAGGCTTCACACGCCAGGGACTTGCTTACATGATCGACGGCAAGGCTGCTCAGAGCCTCGCTGGTAGCGACATGGCACGCTGGCTGAAGTTGTCTCGCGCACAGAAGACTAACCTCATCGACTCACTCGGTTGCACTGTTCCTGAGGTTGTTCCTACACAGGCTCAGCGTCAAGAGCGTTTCGACAACTGGGAGTTGACAGACGACCACGGTATGCTTATCTTCGGTATCGCTAAAGACCAGAACGGTAAAGAATACTACATGGTTAAGAACTCTTGGGGTGAAACAGGCGACTATAAAGGAATCTGGTACATGACTAAGAACTTCATTGCTGCAAACACAATGGACTACATGGTTAACAAGAATGCCATTCCTAAGGACATCCGAAAGAAACTCGGTATTTAAAACTAAAAAAGGGATTGACTCAACGTCAATCCCTTTTTTAGTTTATATGTTTGTTAGTTATTCAGTTTCTAGTTTATAAGTTCTTTTATTTTACTGTTTGTAAACCTATATATAAAAAAGAGTAACAAAGGAACTCATAAACTCCAAAACTTAAAAAACTATCTGCTCTTTAGCAATCACAATATAGTTAAGGTGATAACCATTACCTGCACTATAGGAATCATCTTCATAGAAAACGGCTACATCGCCATTAGGCAGTTTTATCATTGTTGAGTATGCTGCTCCGCCACGTTGTATGTTCATCATTTCCTGCCATGTTCTGCCTTTGTCTGTACTTTTATATAATGTAAGATTCTTTCGCTCAGGAGAGTTGCAGAGAGTGTGTAGAATAATGTCCTTCTCACCATCTATTTCGCGGCTGTAATACAACATGTCAGCATTGCAGGCATTACCACTCATATCGCTTGTTCGCCACTGCTGCTGCCAAGATCCCGCATCATAACCGCCCTTATTGAATCCTCTGTCGCCATCCTGTCTTACAGACAAGAGCAAAGAACCATCGTTCATAAGTTCAAGTTTAGACTCATCGCAACCTTTATAGGCACACTGCGGACCTAATGTCCACGATTCACCATTATCTTCTGACGAGAGAATGTAGCAGTCTATATTATATGTACCATCCATGCTAATGCAGTTTGCAGCAAACAGTATGCGACCGTCAGGCAGGCACAATCCTTTACCCGAAGTGGCAAAGATGCTCCAGAATCCCAACGAGTCAGTAAGACAATGAACCGCATCAGTAAAACTATTTGCAGTCAGTTCGCGAGGTTCTGTCCATGTCTTGCCATCGTCGTCGCTAACGGTGATGCCGATGTTGCGCATTCCTTTGAAGAAATTATTTTTGCCAGCAGCCATAATGCAAACAATCCTTCCAGTATTTGTCCTTACAAGTGCAGCATCACCATAGCCAAAAGCATCGGAACTGACACCGTCGCCTTTTGCAACAATCTGCTGTTTAGTCCATGTCCTGCCATTATCTTCACTTCGTCTTACAGCAACATCAATCTTGTGTTCGCCCAAATCGCCATTACTGTCATAACGGCAGTCGGCGGCAACAATTATATTACCCTTTCTGTCTAATACCATAGCAGGAATTCTATAGAATCGGCAGTTGAATGTTGTTGGCACGAAAAGGAACTGCTGCTGCTTGAAAATCTTTAGTCCCTGTCCCTGCAAATACCCATCTTGTTTTGGTAAACCTACCACCATTCGCACCTTATTTTGCTGCAAAACAACCTGTTTTATACCTGCATCTATTGTTTCGCCTATCACGGCATTGTTTTTAACCCTGCAAGTAAGCCAAAGATAGGTGTTCTTGCCTATATAGACATTGTCTTTTATCCGCATCTTAACTTCCTTCTTCTTCGGCACAACCCACGACACAATCTGAGGATTTTCTACGGCATAGAACTCTGGATTTTCTGTCATGTAGACATGGAGCTGCCCAACATTCTTAAAGGCTTCGTCGGTCAGTTCAACCGTAATCTGATTGAGCAGCACAGGATTTTCAGTGTCTTTCATAAGCCTTATGCGCAATATCGCATCATAGTTGTTGCCCTGCCCAGTAGTCTGAAACACTCGCCTAATTTCGAAATCATTATAAGTCAAATAGTCTGCTGACCAAGCACAAACAGACAACAACAGCAGAGCCACTATCAAGGAGAATTGTTTTAGTAATCTTTTCATTTTACTTCATTTTTTTGTTAGTCATTCCTCTTTCAATTTCGGCGCATTTACGCCAAAGCATGTTCTACTTCGCAAAGATACAATTTTAATCTTATCAAAACACTAAAATATGTAAAAAAACTGCTCTATGTATATAAGTCTTGTTTTTTTTTAGTAATTTTACAACCTCTTTATACCTTGCTTAACTACATATTTACAGCCAAAAAGCGGTATAAGTAGCCCCAACTGCGCGATTCTATGTGAATTACGCAAGGAGCAATATGGAAAAGAAATCAAAAAAATAAAGATATAAATGCAATTTAAATGGAATTACGAACCACCCACACCAGAGCACACCAAAGCGGCTAATGAGTTGGCAGAGAAGATCAACATGAGCCCTATTCTGGCCTCTCTGCTCATTCGTCGTGGCATAACAACGGAGTCGGCAGCCAAGCGTTTCTTCCGCCCTCAGTTGTCTGACCTCATAAATCCATTCCTCATGAAGGACATGGATATTGCCGTAGACAGACTGAACGACGCAATGGGGCGCAAGGAGCGCATTCTGGTCTATGGCGACTATGATGTCGACGGATGCACTGCTGTGGCGTTGGTCTACAAATTTTTGCAGCAATTCTATTCCAACATCGACTACTACATTCCCGACCGCTATGATGAAGGCTACGGAATAAGTCAGAAAGGACTTGAATATGCTAAATCAACTGGGGTGAAACTCATCATCATTCTCGACTGCGGCATTAAGGCTATTGACGAGATTGCCCAAGCAAAAGAACTCGGAATTGACTTCATCATCTGCGACCATCATGTGCCAGACGAAACCATTCCCGATGCTGTTGCAATACTTAATCCTAAACGACCAGACGACACTTATCCGTTTAAAGACCTTTGTGGCTGCGGAGTGGGATTTAAGTTCATGCAGGCTTTTGCTAAGAACAACTGCATACCTTTTGCACGTCTGATTCCACTACTCGACTTCTGCGCTGTTAGTATTGCAGCCGATCTTGTTCAGGTTACTGACGAAAACCGCATACTTGCTTTTCACGGGCTTAAGCAACTGAACCAAAACCCAAGTTTAGGACTAAAGGCTATCATTGACATATGCGGACTTAACGGACGCGAGATTTCAATGAGCGACATCATCTTCAAGATTGGTCCGCGTATCAATGCTTCGGGAAGAGTTGAAAACGGCAAAGCCTCTGTAGACTTGCTAATAGATAAAGACTTCGGCAGTGCGCTCAGAAAGGCAAAGCACATCAACGAGTATAACGAGCAGCGCAAGGACATTGACAAACAAATGACCGATGAGGCTAACCAGATTGTGGCTAAACTGGAGAATCAGAAGCATCAGTCGTCAATCGTACTCTATGACGAAAACTGGAAGAAGGGAGTGATTGGCATTGTTGCCTCACGACTTACTGAAATATATTTCCGTCCTACTGTGGTTCTGACTCGCGACGAAAATCTTGCTACGGGGTCT
Organism: Prevotella sp.; assembly: GCA_017627765.1. Lineage (GTDB taxonomy): Bacteria > Bacteroidota > Bacteroidia > Bacteroidales > Bacteroidaceae > Prevotella. The sequence goes on from JAGAGD010000095.1 coordinate 37,719, forward strand.
GCACGAAGCGTTGCAGGATTTGATGTCTATTCTGCGATAAAGAGTTGCCGCGACTTGCTCTTGAATTTCGGCGGACACACTTATGCTGCAGGACTAACTCTGCGCTGGGACGACATAAAGAAATTCCGCGAGCGTTTCCAGCAATATGTCGACGAACATATCAAGCCCGAACAGACTGAAGCAATTCTCGATATTGACGCTATCATTGACTTCCGCGACATAACTAAAAAACTGCATAACGACCTAAAGAAGTTTGCACCATTCGGGCCAAGCAATCCGAAACCGCTTTTTGCCACACTCGGAGTTTATGACTTCGGCACGAGCAAGGTGGTGGGAAGAAGCCAGGAACACATAAAACTTGAACTTGTCGACACGAAGTCGAACAACGTGATGAACGGTATTGCTTTCGGACAAAGTGGTGCCGCCCGATACATCAAGTCGAAACGTGCTTTCGACATAGCCTATACCATTGAGGACAACGTATTCAAGCACGGCTATATCCAGTTGCAAATAGAAGACATCAGACCTGAAGATAATTCCGAACAGTGATTTTCTGATTTATTGATTAACGAATGTCTATCTACCACGACATACTGCATAAGAACTTCGGATATACCGAATTTCGAGGCATTCAAGAAGAAATCATCGAAAGCATCGGCTCTGGCAACGACACACTGGGGCTGATGCCTACAGGTGGAGGCAAGTCGCTAACCTTTCAGGTGCCAGCACTTGCCAAAGAAGGTGTGTGCATAGTCGTTACACCTCTCATCGCCTTGATGAAAGACCAAGTGCAACACCTGCGACAAAGGGGAATACAGGCTGCAGCAATCTATTCAGGAATGACCCACGACGACATTCTGAAAACACTTGACAACGCTGTACTTGGCGGTGTGAAACTACTCTACGTTTCTCCTGAACGACTTTCTTCTACCATCTTTCTCAAGAAAGTCAGCCACATGAATGTTAGCTTTATCGTGGTTGACGAGGCTCACTGCATCAGCCAGTGGGGCTACGATTTCCGTCCGTCTTATCTTGAAATTGCAAAGATAAGAGACATACTTCCCGACAAACCTGTACTTGCCCTAACGGCTACTGCTACACCTGAGGTTGTTGACGACATTCAGAAACAACTTGGATTCAGCAAGCCATGCGTCTACAGAATGAGTTTCAAACGCGATAATCTGGCTTATGTCGTAAGGAAATCGTCAGATAAACTGACCACTCTGGTGCATGTGCTTAAAGCAGTAAGAGGGTCTGCCATTGTATATGTGCGCAGCCGTCGACGCTCAAAGGAAATTTCTGACTATCTGAACAAACAGGAGATTATTTCAACATTCTACCATGCAGGTCTACACAACGCAATAAAAGACCAGCGACAGGATGAATGGCAGAACGATGAGATAAGGGTAATGGTTGCTACTAACGCTTTTGGAATGGGTATAGACAAACCCGACGTAAGGTTGGTTGTCCACTACGACATGCCTGATTCGCTTGAAGCCTACTTCCAAGAAGCAGGGCGTGCAGGACGAGACGGAAAGAAATCGTATGCGCTTTTGCTTTCCGACAGCAGCGACTCAATAACATTGAAGCGCCGTCTGGCAAGCAACTTTCCGCCAAAGACATATATTCAGGATGTCTACGAGCATCTTGCTTACTACTATGAAGTGGGTATCGACAGCGGCGCTGGCACAACCTATTTGTTCGACATAGATAAATTCTGCCATGCTTACAAGTATTTCCCAACTTCTGTTCATTCTGCTTTACAGATTATTGAGCGTGCAGGATACATAGACTATAACTTGTCGCCTGACCAGCGGTCTAAGGTAATGTTTCTATTGACTCGCTCCCAACTCAACCTGCTCAACCGCACTGCTCCGCATGAGGACTTGGTTATAAAAGCACTGCTGAGAAACTACGGCGGACTCTTTGTTGACAAGGTGAACATTGATGAGCATTTTATCGCTGCACAGGCGAATCTTACAGTTGACAACGTATATCAGGTTCTGAAGTCGCTAAGTCATCAGCGAATTATTAGTTACAGACCACACCGAAATGAACCTTTAATAACTTATACAAGACCGAGAACTGATGGTTGCAAACTGATTATTCCAGAAGATGTCTACGAGAAACGCAGGCAGCAATTCAGCAATCGCATTGAGCATGTTCTTAAATATGCCAACGACGATGAGCACTGCCGAAGCAGACAACTGCTAGAATATTTTGGCGAAACTGACTCTGCCGACTGCATGATTTGTGATGTATGCAACGAGAAATATCATCCAGAGAGAAGGGAAAATGGTATAAAGAATGCAATGAACACAATATTGCAACTGCTGAATGATGGCAAACGCCACAACATTACCGACATTAATTCTATCTGTCTGCCGCAAAACTATATTGACGAGGCGCTACACCTGCTCATTAATGAAGAAGAAATAAGCATAGAGGATAGTTTCATTTTTATCAGCCGACACAAATAGACTATTTATATTTCTTATCAAATTAATACTTTTATAAATAGCCTTCAAACTCCAATTCCAACTCTATAGGCTCGCCAGCCACAAGCGGGATGTTTGCGTTTGGATTAGAAACACTCAGTCCCAACAGGCGTATAGGTCGATTGGTGTAGTCAACTTCTCGCATTAACTGTTTTGCAAGAGGCAGTATCTGGTCCTTACTAAGCAGAAAATGGTTTGTAGAAATGCTTCTGGTTATCTGTGCAAAGTCAAAGAACTTCACCTTCAGCGTCAGTGTGCGCCCCTTGAAATTGGCTTTATTCAATCGCTCTACAAGTTCGATAACTGTGTGGTATAACTCAATCGTAATAGCAGACTTGCTCTTTATATCTTCAAGAAACGTATGCTCACAACCAACAGACTTACGAACATGATTTGGTATAACTTTGCGATTGTCAATGCCTCTAGCAAAATTATAGAAGATAAGCCCAGCCTTGCCAAACAGTTCCGTAAGGTGAGCAAGTGAACATTGGCGCAAGTCATAGCCTGTGAAAACGCCTATATAATGCATCTTCTCTGCCGTTTTCCGCCCAACTCCCCAGAATCGTTCTATCCTTAACTTGTCAATAAACTCTTGTGCTTTGTCGGGATGGATGGTGCAAAGTCCGTCAGGTTTGCGATAGTCTGATGCAATCTTTGCAAGAAACTTGCAGTAACTCACGCCAGCCGAAGCCGTAAGATTAACTTCGTCTTTAATGCGCTGCTTTATCTCTTTGGCAATATCTACAGCCAGTTCTATCGACTTTTTATTTTCAGTTACATCAAGAAAAGCCTCATCAAGCGAAAGCGGCTCTACGAGGTCGGTATAACTTAAGAATATATCGCGTATCTGCTGCGACACTTCCTTATAGACCTTGAAGCGGCTTGGCACAACAATTAGTTGCGGACAAAGTCGTTTAGCCGTAACCATTGCCTGAGCAGAATGAACTCCATAGCGACGGGCTTCATAGCTTGCGGTAGAGACAACGCCACGAGGGCCATCGAAACCTACAGCAATAGGTTTGCCACGCAACTCAGGATTGTCGCGCTGCTCAATACTTGCGAAGTAGCTATCGAGGTCTATGTGTATTATCTTCCGCGTTGTATCTGTCATGTGTTATATCTGTATAGTCGTTTCCTGAAAGATTATCCTGCCAACAACTATGCAAAGTTACATATTTTTATCCTAATATAGAAGAACTGGCGAGCAAAAAGAAAATGCAAGAAAAGCAGCATAAACTCATCATGAAATGAAAATAAGATAACAGACAATAAAAGACTTTTTCACTATTTAACAAAAAAAGTTGAATCAAGAGTGTAATAATATCCTATTTTTGGTGTCTATTAAGTGAAAGAAAAAGAAAACAAATGGAAGACAAAGAACTCGTTGAACAAATACTGAAACACGGCAACTCGCGCTACTACGGCACAATAGTAAGCCGCTACTCCAGACTTATCTACTCGAAGACACTTCCCATAGTGCGCCGTGACGAGTTGACTCGCGAGGTTGTACAGCAGACCTTTGTCAAGGCTTTCGACAGGCTCGACTGCTGGAATGGCAAATCTCTTAGTGCCTGGCTTGTGGCAATAGCAATGCATACAGCCTTGAACATTCTTGACAAAGAGCGCCGACGACGAGCACACTCCGTTGACGATGTTGACATAGCCGACAACGACAATCACTCTGATGAGCACGAAAACATGCTGCAACGCATGGAGAAAGCCATTGATAAACTGAAAGATGAAGACAAAACGATTATCCAGTTGCACTATTACAAGCGTATGAAGACTGAGGAAATAGCCAGAAAGACAGGAATGAGTCAGCAGAACATACTTGTAAAACTGCACCGAATAAGGGAAAAACTAAGAAAGGAACTGATAGATGGAACAGATGAACGATAAAGAATTTGACAAACTTATTGCTGAGAGTTTTGAGCGAAACGAAATGCTTGAAGAACTGAACCGCAGCATAATGAAAGACCTTAGGCGAAACATACACCGCCAACGACTACGCCGTTGGGCAAGCATCATCGGGTTTTCATTTGGTTTTCCTATATTTCTCGTGCTTTATGGATATGCCTCATACAAGATATTCGTAAAATATGAGGGCAATATAGAAATAATGTGTGGATTGATAATCACGGTTATAGCAATGATTGCCATTGCATGGAAGGTGGCAAAGGAATTTTCAATAGAACAAGAATAACGATAAAAACATATTAAGTTAAACAAAAAAATAAAGAGTTATGGATATTACTGAATTATTCGGAGTTATCATGACATTCTCAATTCCTCTAGCAGGTATCATAGGATGGATTATAACAGAAGTAAATGAGAAAAGAAAACAAGCAGAAATCAGAAGGCTGATCATAGAAAGCAACATAGATGACAACGAAAGGATTAAGCTGCTGATAGACAAGAGAACAAAGAAAAGCAGCACTTACGGTTCACTGCGTGCTGGTTGCATATTGCTTGGACTCGGTCTTGGCGTAGCCATTACTTACTTATGCGATATGGCAATAAATGATACATTTTTCATCACAATGGCCGCAACAGGCATCGGTTTCGGACTCATTGTCTCATTCATCATCGAACAAAAACTGGAGAAGAAAAGAAAAGAAAGCGAAAGAAATGCTGAAAACGAATAACCTCTATCCTAAAGTTGTTGTCACAATAAAAAGGATGGTTCTGCAAAATGCGAACCATCCTTTTTATTTTATTTAGTCTTAAACAACTTGCTAATCCATAAGTTCACAAGTTAAAAAATAAAGAACTCATTAACTTGAGAACTTATAAACTCAAGAACTAACTTAGAATTCAACTTCCATACCCATCAGAGGAGCATGCTGCTGAGCACCATAAACATCGGTCTCACCAAGAGCACCTGAAGGGATAGGACGACGAATTGTAATCTTAACAGCCTTAGCAGGATCGAAATATACAAGGTGGAAGATGTTCTCAACAGGAATACCGTAGAGTTTAGCAAAGCCTTCCTTTGTAATAGACTGTGCTGCTTTCACCTTTCCGTATGTCTCAAAATCCTTGAAAATCACATCGAATGTGAGTTCATAAGGACCACTATTCTTGCTACGGATAACCGAAGCAAGTTCTATCAACTTATGTTTTTCCATTTTAAAGTTTCCTTTTACCTTTTAGTTTTTAACCTTTTAGCTTAAAACTCCATGTAAGTGATTGGGAATGGAGCACAAGTATCGTCAATACGCATGAGGTGATAAACATTAAACTCGTATACAGCACCCATCTTGCAATCGCTTGGAGAGAATGGGAACGCAAGGTTTCCTGCGGTAGAGATACGTCCCTCATATCCGTAGTGAAGCATTGTTGAACGAGCAAAGCCACAGATTGTGTTTGCCTCTTCCTGTGTAGGAGCAACAGCCTCAATGATAATCAGCAATTCATCGCTTGCAGAATCTGGAGTCTCTGGGAACATGTGCATAACACCCTTCTTGCCGTAAATCTTGAAGTCAAGATAGAAGTCCTTCAAACCTGAGTTACGGAAGTTGTCCTCAACACGCTCGCGTACTTTTTCAACGATTGTGTCAATCTGGCTAATCATGACAGGGTCGTGAGTAGCTGCTGGTGACATTGTACGATAACCTACGCGACGAACACCTTCGAGTTTAACATAATACTGCTCTGTTGGAACAAACTTAGTTCCGCTAACCTCTACCTGAGTATCACTCAACTGGTTGAACTTAGTCTCGTGAAGATCAAGAGCACCACCAGGACCTGGGAGGAAGTAAGGGTTAGACTTCTCGTAAAGTGAGTGAGCAGCAACAGAAAGTGCTGTACACTTACGGATTGGGTTCAATGGTTCAACAACAAAGCTGTCCTCCTTCAATGTACCCATCATGCAGTCGCTACCACTACCTGGAAGTGCTGTGATAGCAGCACATTCAAGAATCTTACCCATGTGGATAGCAAGAGCCTTGTTGAAGCCACGGCTGATAGCAAGTGCTGAGAACTCGCATGGGTCGTAGCTACGACCAGCAAGGATAACCTGAGCACCGCCTTCGAGAGCCTTGATATAAGGTTCCTCACCCATCTGAGCAACGATATGGATAGAGTCGTCAACATCTTTCTCTGTAAGTTCTGGAACAGGACCAAGAGGCTCGATGTCGCCCTTGCGAATCTTTTCCTTGATGTAGTCCTTTTCAAACTCAGACTCTATGACAGCCATCTTGAAGTGGAGATTCTTCTCAGCAACGATTTCCTTGATGATGCCAACAGTCTCTTCAACATGTGGGTGAGCACCGCTACCACCAGCAGTACCAATCATTACAGGTATACCAGCTTCGAGAGCAGCAGGAATCATGATTGAAAGGTCGCGCTTTACAGCGTTTCTGTCTGTAAATGAATAACCTGCACCAAGATAGTATGGTCCTGGATCAGTAGAACCAGCATCGCAGGCAATCACGTCTGGTTTACGACGCATACCCTCTCGGAATGACTCTTCTGGGAAACCATATCCGAGAATAGCAGTAGGCGACAAGACGCGTATTTCTTTCTTATTTTCTGTATTCATTGCTTATTATGTTTTTATTTTTATAAGCCGTATAGGTCTTATATGACTTATAAGCCAGATAAGACCTACCGACAAAATTGTAAATTATCAATTGCAATTAACAATATAACAATCAACTGTCAATTATCAACAATCAATTAGAATTAGAGACCAGCCTTGCGCAAAGCCAAGATACGAGACATTTCGTTGAAGACAATCATGTAGCCTTCGTCAACACCCATACCAGGTTTAGCAAGATACTGCTTTGGCTGTGTAGCCATTGCAACGTGTGCACCTACTTCAGCAGAACGGTTTGTTTCGTTACATGTACCGCCTAAGTAAGCGCCCATGCCATGTTCGCGGCAATAGAGAACAGCTTCGATAGAGTTGTTGATACCACCGAGGTCTGGGGTCTTAATCTGAGCCATGTGACCAGCCTTAGCCTTTGTGAAATCTACAACATCCTCGAATGTGTTACACCACTCGTCAGCAACGATTTCTGCATCAGTTCCCATCTCTTCCATGTAGCGGCGGATAGTAGCAAGTGCTTCTATCTGAGCCTGCTTCTCGCCCATGTCAACTGGACCTTCAATGCGGAGGTGGAATGGCTGAGCCTTCTTAGCAAGACCAGTGATATACTCTGCGATGCGCTTGAAGTCGTTGTTGAAAACAAGACCTAATGTACCATATACGTCGATATGGAAGATTGGGTTGTAATCCTCACGAGGCTTCTTTTCGAGGATGCGGTCGCGGAGCCACTCAACGTATGCTTCCAGTTTTTCGCCATTAACACCAGTCTTATCTTCTACATGGTTGAAAAGAGCGTGAGGCAGAACTGCAGCAGCCTTCATAATCATCTTGTCAGCATTCATATAGCGGTCGTCGCCAGACTGTGTGAAGATAGGAATCATGGTGTCGCTAACCTGTGTACCATATTCAGCAGCGATAACTTCAGCCATGAGCTTGTTCTGGCTCTTAGCAACGGCATCAAGACAAGCCTGTGTTACACCATAGCGGATTGCTGTGTGATAAACCTTGCCAGTAGAAGGAGAGACCATCTTGTCAACGATGTCAGCCATGTCGCGGAAGTTTGTAATCTCTAAACCTTCATACTTTGGTGCGATTTCCTTTTCTATTACAGGAATGAAGTTCTCTGCGAGGAACAATGGGTCGCGGCCACCTGCGCCAGAATACTGAACAGCAGCGCAGTCGCCATAAGCGATTTGTCCGTCTTCGAGGATAAACATTACAGAAATAGACTCACCCATCTGACGAACAGAAGTGAAGCCAGGAGTCATTGGTTCACCTACATAGAAGTTTCCGTCATTCTTTGCACCAGCCTTAATGGCTTTTTGGTCATCGAAAAAGAATCCAGTCTTTCCCGCTGAGCAAACAACTTTCTTGATTTTCATTGTTTTTTTGTTTATATATTGATATTTATTTTGAATGTATCATTTACAAACTGCGCACTATGAATGCAGACTTTGCGCTACTTGCAGCGGATTATGCGTGTGGCATGAGCTCTGTTTCAGGACGTCCAACGAGGAAGCCCTTCTCTATTGCGCTAACGTCGTCGATAACCATTTGCAGTGAAACGCTGCGGTTTTCGAACTTAGCACGTTCTTCAAGTTTAGCGCGATGGAATGCCTTCAAGTCTTCTGACAATGGGAGGTTGCCCATTTCGAGGATGCGGATAGCACCATCATTGTCGCGTGCAGGAAGTACCTTACCTGCGTTATTGCGGTTAGGAGCAAATGGAATATCAAGCACTCCAGACTCGAAACCTGCCACAGTACCTATAGCGATGTCGCCGTGTCCGAGTTCTTCAACCTTGTCTAAGATGCACTTAACCTCTTCTTCTATGATTCCACTCTCTTTGACAACGAGAGGAATGTTGCGCAAGTCTTGGTCGCGAAGCATTGAGATAACTTGCTTTGTATCTTTCAGACCAGCAGCATTTGCTTCCTTAGTAGGCACACCGTAAGCCTCATGTGGAGTCTTCACAATAACCTTTGTTGCTTTTGACAGAGCAGCAGCAGCAGCACCCCATGCGATTACGCCGAATGCCTTAGCCTCATCCTGTGGGAAACCACCCATCCACTGGTGGAACACAGTTGTAACGCGAACATCGTCGAATCCGTACTTGTGGAGATACTGACGTGTCTGATGCAGCAATGCACGCATAGCAGCAACGTCTTGAATAAGGTTACCACACTGTCCGTAACCTACAGTAATATCCTTAACACCCTGAGTAGCAGCGAGAAGAGCCTCGATGATAGCAACAGAGTTAGAGATACATGGAGGAATAAGCGTACCAGTAAGAGGACCGAATGGTTCGCGGTTGATGCTTACGCCAGCCTCTTCATACATTCCGACAAGGCGGTCGGTGTACTGCCAGTACTTAATAGTCTTTTCGATAGAGTGGTTCTTAGAATAAGGGATATTGTAAGAGATACCACCACCCTCGTAAGAAGTGAAACCACCAGCAATAGCAATTTCAGTAAGCAGACGTGCATCAGGCGTTCCGTGACGGACCTGAACAGGACTCTTAACTGCTGAAGTAACCATGCGGCATACCTTTGCACCGTAGTTTACGGCTGGAAAACCGTTAAGCATAGAACGTCCTGACTGCTGGCTCTTTTCGATACCAACCTGGCATTCGTTGTAGCGGTTCAGACGGGTGTAGCTGTCGATTGTTGTTGGCAACAGGTCTGCCCCACCCTCATTCTCAAGGTGTTGCAGCAGTTGGATGTGCTCCTGATAAAGAGCCACACCAGCACGAGGCTGAATGAGTGTAACCCCTTCTTTGTCTGCCTTTGCCAATTTGGCACCGAAGCGTTTTTCTTCTGGTATAGACTTCTGATAGTCTACTGCTTCCTGGAAATCAATATCAGCACCCGTAGGCCATTGCTGAAGTACTTCTTTGCGCTCAGCCATGAAGTCGGCTTCAGATATGCGCTGGTTTTTCAGTTCTAATTCCATTTCTGATGATATTATTATTGTATAAGTTTATATTCTGATATATTTATAATGTATATGTACCTAATATTATACATTATTAGACCTTATCTATTTGTCTATTTCTACTGTTTCTTTCTTAATAAGTTCGAATGCCAGTTCTCTGTCGGTCATGCTGAGAAGTCCCATTGCGGCATATATGTATCGCTGGTCAAGATAGAACTTAGGGCTGCGCGGCTTGGTGCAGCCTGCATGGCGCACATCGTAGAGACTGCCTTTCAGAATCTCCTTTGGATGTCGGCTGTTTCTGACGACTCCACCTATTCCAATAACCATCGGCACGTTCATGAGGTCTTTGCCCTCAAGTGTATGCATCAGTCCGAATGGAGTATATACGTCTTCCATTCTTCCACAATGGCGCTCAACGGCTATTGCTACGGCTGTCCGTCCGAGATATTCTTCTATTTTCTCCTCTTCGCTGTCGGGCATTGCCAATGTGTCTGGCTTTTCCGAACACAAGTCAACCCACGCTCCAACCTTCTCTACAGGGATAGTTGTAGGCTGCGGAGCAACATTGAGTTGTTCAAAGACATGACGCAGACTATAGCGCATGCCTAAGTCGCCTTCAACGGTTCGCTTGCTCCAAGGCTCAGGCAGTCCTTTTGTCATGGTACTGTCAACGGTAGGTTCACCGCTTGCCATAGAGTAGACATCTGTTGTGGCTCCGCCTATATCAACGGCAAGCAAGTCGCCAACTCCTTCCTGAGTATCAGTACCCTTAGAGAGAAGTTCGCAAGCCTGAAGCACCGCCAGCGGTGTAGGAATAATCTTGTGGGGAGTCATCGACTGCAGACGATTGAGCCCTTTAGCCTCGATGATGCGCGAAATGAACATGTTGCGTATTGCATCGCGGGCTGGCTCAATGTTGAGTCGGTTAAACTCAGGCATGACGTTCTCGGTAATAACAAAACTCTTGCCTGCTTCAGTAAATATTTCTCTGATTTCGTCGGTTGCGCTCTTATTTCCTGCAACGATGGTTGTGAAGTCGCGATCTATGTTGCACAGTCTTTTGGCATTAGCAATGATAACTTCCTTGTTGCCGCCATCGGTGCCGCCACACAGCAAGACGAGGTCGGGATTTATGTCGTAAATCTCTCGTTCCTCGTCGCCGCTAATCTCGTATGCATAGGTTTTCATCACCTTTGCTCCAGCATTTGAAGCCGCCGTGCGGGCAGCCTTAGCCGTGAGGTCAGGCACGAGTCCCAGTGCAACCATCTTCAATCCGCCTGCGGCAGAACTACAAACCAGCAACTGGTCGTACTTAAAGCCTGCACATGGGTTATCCGTCCGCTCTTCGGTGAGCAGACGGAATGCGTTTTCGAAACCGACCATTACATCGGTCTCAATAGTTGTAAACGACTGAGCTGTTGAGAGAATTTCGTGACGTTCACTATCAATTGCAGTCAACTTTGTATATGTACTACCAACGTCAACCGTTAAGATTTTCATAGAAGAATTTAATGACTTAGTTTAATCAGTCTATTTTCAAAACGTGTTTCAAATCTACAATAGTATGCTCGATTGGTGTGCTTGGAGGATAAACGAAGTCGAAGCCCATCTGCTCGAAACGAGCCTTAACGTCGTCGAAGTTCTGCTTACCAACAACAAGGTTTCCGCCAACGAAGAGTGGAATACCCTTCAGGCCAGCCTCGTCACACTTCTGACGCATACCCATGCAGTCAATTTCGCCGTGTCCGTACAGCGAAGAAACAAGAATAGCATCAGCCTTTGTCTCTATGGCTGCCTCAATAAACTCTTCTTGCGAAACCATAACTCCGAGATTGATTACTTTAAATCCCGAATTCTGCAATGTCAGATCTATAATCTTATTACCTACAGCATGTGCATCGGCGCCTATAACGCCTATTACAACAGTCTTTTTTTCCATAGTGTATGATTCTGGTATTATAATTCGGGTGCAAACTTACAACGATTTTTTGACACGACAAAAGTTATAGCAATATTTTTAATTAAAAATTAATTTTTTATGATTTAATTTACCTCATATTTAATAATTAGAGCCTTTTTAGGCATGATAACGACTGAAATTGCTTACAATTTGTCAGTTGAGTTTTCTGGATTAAGCGCATTTAATTGGGGATTTTGCTCATTTTCCAACAAAAGCTCAATGTTAGAGAACGTAAGTACAAAACGTATCGGGTTGACGAGTTAAAGCTAACGTTAACGAGAACTATTTATTTATGCAAATGTATATAGAAAGAAAAATCCACCAAATTTCCAAAAACAATATAACGTTATTTAAACTTTCCAACTACTCAACTTGTTGGTTTATAAAGCGTTAAGATTACAAATTTTATGAAGTCAAGTCAGAATATCATGATATACAAAGTAGCATAATCACCTTTATAATCTTAAAGCGATATAGCCTGAAAAACTTTAAGGTCTTACGAAAATGAAACATACGAAGGTTTAGCGACACTATTTATCTGAAACTTCTTCATATACAAGCAATAAATGAAAATTAAGATATAGAAATTGCTTTCTATTTGGTCAGTTCAGAAAAAAACAATACTTTTGCAGATGTAAAATGGTTAATAGTGCATGATGCACGGTTCATAATCAACAGTTTACAATGAATTGTTGTAAATCCACAAGATCATGAGCCTGAATAAAATTACTCGTCAATTCATTCAAATACAAAAACATACAAAATCATTATGGCAAACACACCCGAATTTAAGTATGCGCCAATGTTCCAAGTAGGAAAGGACGAGACCGAGTACTATCTTGTTTCAAAAGAAGGCGTTAGCGTAACCGAATTTGAAGGAAAGGAAATCCTCAAGGTTACTCCAGAAGCTCTCACACGTCTGACAGAGCAGGCTTTTCATGATGTTTCTTTCATGCTTCGCCGCACCCACAACCAGCAGGTGGCTAACATACTAAGCGACCCAGAGGCTTCCGACAACGACAAGTATGTGGCTCTGACCATGCTGCGCAATGCCGAAGTGGCTTGCAAAGGAAAACTGCCTGTATGTCAAGACACAGGTACGGCTATCATTCACGGAGAGAAAGGTCAGCGCGTATGGACTGACTTCTGCGACGAAGAGGCTCTCACACGCGGTGTCTACAATGTCTATACAACAGAGAACCTGCGCTACTCTCAGAATGCTCCGCTGACAATGTATGAAGAAGTCAACACACGCTGCAACCTGCCTGCACAGATTGACATCGAAGCAACTGAAGGCAACGAGTATCGTTTCCTCTTCATCGCTAAGGGCGGAGGCTCTGCTAACAAGACATACTTGTTCCAAGAGACAAAGGCTCTGCTCAACCCTAAGAAACTCATTCCTTTCATGGTAGAGAAAATGAAGACTCTCGGAACAGCAGCCTGTCCTCCTTACCACATTGCTTTTGTTGTCGGCGGAACAAGCGTAGAGCGCAACCTGCTTACCGTGAAACTGGCTTCAACCCACTTCTATGACTCACTCCCAACAACGGGTGACGAGACAGGACGCGCATTCCGCGACCTCGAACTGGAGAAGATTCTCACCGAAGAGGCTTACAAGTTCGGACTCGGAGCACAATTCGGAGGCAAGTATATCTGCCACGACATCCGCGTAGTGCGTCTGCCACGCCACGGAGGTTCTTGCCCTGTAGGCATGGGCGTAAGCTGCTCTGCAGACCGCAACATCAAGGCTAAGATCAACAAAGACGGTCTGTGGCTCGAAAAGATGGACGACAAACCTTACGAACTCATACCAGAGGAACTGCGCAAAGCAGGCGAGGCTAATCCTATCCGCATCAACCTTGACCAACCTATTGAAGACGTATGCAAGGAACTTACAAAATATCCTGTTGCTACGCGCGTATTATTAAATGGTACTATCATCGTAGCCCGCGACATTGCACATGCTCGTCTGAAAGAGCGCATCGACAAGGGCGAAGGTCTGCCAGAATACTTCAAGAAGCACCCAGTATACTATGCAGGTCCTGCAAAGACTCCAGAAGGAATGCCTTGCGGCTCTATGGGACCAACCACTGCACAGCGCATGGACCCATACGTTGACGAATTCCAGGAGAACGGAGGTTCAATAGTAATGATTGCAAAGGGCAACCGCTCACAACAAGTAACCGATGCCTGCAAGAAGCATGGAGGTTTCTATCTCGGTTCTATAGGTGGTCCTGCCGCAGTCTTGGCTCACGACAACATAAAGGCTATCGAGTGCGTAGAATATCCAGAGCTCGGAATGGAAGCCATCTGGAAGATTCGCGTAGAAGATTTCCCTGCCTTCATCCTCGTAGACGACAAAGGCAACGACTTCTTCAAGCAGTTGTAAGACAACAAACTGCTGCTTCAGAACACTAAAGCAGCAGATTATTTAGCTACTCCAAAAATACCTTTACCTCAAAACAAAAAAAACGAGGTAAAGGTATTTTTTTGCATCCTACATGCATTTTTTTTACAATTTTCTTTGGTGGTTCAGATAAAAGTTTTACTTTTGCCCACAGAATTTGGTTCTTACCAATAGCAGTATGCTATGAAAGATTAAAAGGGAATCAGGTGAAAGACCTGAACAGTGCCCGCTGCTGTAATCTCATTTTTTCGACTACAAGCAAGCCACTATCACACCCGATGGGAAGGTGTAGTTGATGAGAAAGTCAGAAGACCTGCCGATTCTGTTAAGCATTGATACTCCCGGGATTAGGAGTTGAAAAGTAACAATAACAAATAATTTAATTAAGGGTAACTAATAATGCGGTGTCTATTCGCGGGAGCGTAAGACAGATGCGGGCAGAACATACATCATTGCGATGATATGTTTTGGCTATTTGCATTATGTATGGTTACATAAAAACAGAGTTGGCTTTCGGCAGGTTTTGGCAACAAAGGTCCTTCACCCGTGTAAGCAAACTATATTAGAATAAACTTCATTAAAACAAATAATATTATGGAAATGAAAACAGCATTTGCCGGAACACTTGAGTCTGGCGACATTCTTGTTCAGATTGCTCCTGCGGAAGAGGCAGGACTGCACATTGACTTGGAAAGCACGGTTGCCTATCAGTTTGGCGACCAAATCAAGAAAGTAATCACTGAAACTCTCACCTCACTTGGAATTGACAAGGCTGAAATCAAGGCTACAGACAAAGGCGCACTCGACTGCACCATACGTGCCCGCGTTACTGCTGCTGCCGTAAGAGCGACAGGCAAGGACGTTTGGAAATAGTGCATAGCCTGATGCTACGGACTTGAATATCAGAGAACTAAGAAACCAAGAAAACTGAAATCAAAAAAAACAAAAATCATTAATATGCAAAGATTAAGAAGAACAATGATGTTTGTGCCAGGCAATAATCCTGGCATGATGCAGGACGCTTTTATCTATGGCCCCGACTCTATAATGCTCGACCTTGAGGACTCAGTGACTATGGCTGAGAAAGACGCTGCCCGCCTACTTGTACATAACGCTCTGAAGACTATTGACTATGGCGACACTGAAATGGTTGTCAGAATCAATCCTCTCAACACTCCTTACGGGAAGAAAGACGTAGAAGCCGTAGTTAAGGCTGGAGTACACGTTATCCGTATGCCTAAGACAGAGACTGCTGAAGAGGTCCGCGAAGTAGAACGTGAGATTGAAAAGGTAGAAGAAGAATTAGGATGCGTAGGCAGAACAAAGATTATGGCTGCCATTGAGAGTACTCTCGGCATCGTCAATGCTTACGAAATTGCAATAGCATCAAAGCGAATGATGGGTATTGCTCTCGGCGCTGAAGACTATTGTGCAAACCTGAAGACTCAACGCACACCCGAGGGAACAGAACTTCTCTATGCCCGCCAGCAGATTGTTGTTGCTGCGCGTGCCGCAGGCATCGATGCCCTCGACACGGTATATAGCAACCTGAACGATATGGAAACATTCCGCAAGGAAGTAGAACTCATAAAGACACTCGGCTTCGACGGCAAGTCTATCATCAACCCTCGTCAGATTGAGGTTGTCAACGAAGTGTTTGCACCAAAACAGAAAGACATCGACAAGGCTATGGCTGTGGTTGCAGCCATAAAGGAAGCAGAGAAGCGTGGTTCGGGTGTGATTGCAGTCAACGGAAAGATGGTTGACCGACCAGTCGTAATCCGTGCCCAGCGCACCATTGATTTAGCAATAGCATCTGGAGTATTAAAGAAGGAGGACGTAGAATAATGAGTACTTTAAAAGAAAGACAACAACTCATCAGCGCCGCAGCAGAGCGCATGGGTAAAGAAACATTCAAGGGAACTGCCGACAAAGTGGCAACTCCTCGTTCTGAATATCAGAAGGAAAGCACTAAGGTTGTAACATTAGAGGAAGCCATTCGCAAGAGCGGACTGAAGGACGGCATGACTATTTCGTTCCATCACCACTTCCGCAGCGGCGACAAAGTTATCAACATGGTTGTTGCTAAACTTGCCGAGATGGGATTTAAGAATCTGCATCTTGCTTCTTCAAGCCTCATCGATGTTCACGAACCACTGATTGAGCATATCCGCAACGGTGTCATTACAAAGATTTCTACCAGCGGACTTCGCGGTAAACTTGCAGCAGAGGTTTCTCATGGACTCATGGAAGAGCCTGTTGTTTTCCGTTCTCACGGTTCTCGCGGTGCTGCCATTGCCAACGGCGACCTGCACATTGATGTTGCTTTTCTCGGTGCATCATCTTCCGACCCATTAGGAAATGCCTGCGGATATTCTCGTTCTGAGAATGCCAAGTCTATCTGCGGTTCACTGGGCTATGCACTTCCTGACGCACAGTATGCCGACAAGGTTGTAATACTGACAGACGACTTAGTGAAATATCCTAACACACCTAATTCCATATCAGAGCGCAATGTTGACTTCGTTGTTGAAGTTGAATCAGTAGGCGACTCTTCTAAGATTGCATCAGGTGCTATCCGCGACACAAAGAATCCTCGCGACATTCTGCTTGCTCAGCAGGCTGCCAAAGTGATTATCAACAGCGGATACTTCAAGGAAGGCTTCTCTATACAGACTGGTTCGGGCGGTGCTTCGCTTGCAGCAGTCAAGTTCATTCGTGAGGAAATGATAAAGCAGGGCATCCACGCTTCGTTTGCTCTCGGCGGCATCACTGCCCACATGGTGAAGATGCACGAGGAAGGCCTCATAGAACGGCTCATCGATGTTCAGTCATTCGACAAAGTTGCAGCCGAGTCTATGAAGAGCGACCCTATGCACCAGGAGGTTTCTTCATGCGAATATGCAAGTGCAGAAGAACAAGGTTCTGCCACTCACTATCTCGACATGGTAATACTCTCAGCTCTTGAGGTTGATGTCAACTTCAATGTAAACGTGCTTGTTGGCAGCGATGGCATTATTAGAGGTGCAATAGGCGGACACCCCGACACAGCTGCCGACTCTGCACTGTCTATCATTGTCTGCCCTCTGCTTCGCGGTCGCATTCCTTGCATCGTAGACGAAGTTACAACTCTCATAACTCCAGGTTCTACTATCGACGTTGTAGTAACTGAATATGGCATTGCTGTAAATCCGAAACGTCCTGAGATAGCAGAGCGACTGAAGAATGCAGGACTGAAACTCGTCACACTGCAAGAACTGAAAGAACGTGCTGAAAAGATTATCGGCAAACCTGCCCCACTGCCATTCGGCGACAAAGTTGTAGGCGTTGTAATGAACCGCGATGGCAGCGTACAGGATGTAATTAAGAATATTGTCGGCTAAGACATTAGATAATAACAAAGTATATTATTAGTTAGTATGTTTATGGAGATTACGCTTGACCAACTCCTGCATAGTCGCGATGAGCGACACCTTCGTCAGCAACAACTTCTCAATGAAGCTAAAGGCAAATCGTTGGTGTGCCTCACTGTGATTATGCCAGGAAAGGTTAAGCGTAATTCTTTGTCGCTCACTGTGGCTCATGCTGCGGTTGATGCAATCAGAAAGTCTTTTGCTCCGTCTATTACTTATTCAGAAGAACGCGACTTGCCTACAGGCTACGAGGCATACTTCATTGTTGACACCGACGAGAAGCAAGCTAAACAGACCGTATGCAGCATAGAAGAAGAGCACTTGCTTGGCCGCCTCTTTGATGTTGATGTCATAAAGCAAGACGGAGTTCCTATGTCGCGCACCGAATTAGGTCTGCCTCAGCGCCGATGCCTTCTCTGCAACAACGAGGCACGCTACTGCATGAGAAACCGAACTCACTCGCAAGCCGAGCTGCAAGCCGAGATAGAACGTCTTGTTGATGAATATCGCAGGCATAATAACTGATATAAACAAAGAAAAAAGCAGAAATAAACCGATGTACACTGATTACGAAATACGCCAGATGCCACTTTCGGTTGGTCGCTATCGAAGACTTGTCGAAGAGTTTCTCGCAAAGAACCATTTGCGCATGGCAACTGACATGGACTACTATGCCGCAGTTTTCCGTCGCGACGACGACGAGATTCTGGCTGGCGGAGGTCTGGCTGGCAACGTAATCAAGTGTATTGCCGTAGGAGAAGACATGCGCGAGGAAGGTTTCAGCAGCCGCCTCATCTCTCATCTTGTTAGTCAGGCTGTTAGCTTCGGGCACAACTCGGTGAAGGTTTTCACCAAACCTGAGAACAAGCAGATTTTCGAGAGCATGGCGTTTGTCACTCTTGCTGCATCAGAAAAAGCCATACTGATGGAAAACGGGCAACAAGGATTGTCGGTTTATGTCAAATATTTGCAGCAAATCTATAAAGAAACAATATCCGACAACAATTCTGTCTGCGGCGTTATCGTAATGAATGCCAATCCGTTTACACTCGGTCATCGCTATCTGATTGAGCAGGCTGCAAAACAAGTTGACTGTCTTTTCATCATTGCTGTCAAGGAAGACATTTCAGATTTCAGTTACTCTGAACGACTGCGGATGATAACCGACGGATGTAGCGACATCGGCAACGTCAGCGTATGCGAGGGCAGCGACTATCAGATTTCCCAATCTACCTTTCCTACATATTTTCTAAAGAAACTTGACGATGCAACCGACACGCATATCTCGCTCGACCTGCAACTTTTCTGCCAGCACATTGCTCCTGCACTGAATGCTACAATACGCTTTGTCGGCACCGAACCTACAGACAATCTGACCCGACGCTACAACGAACTGATGAAAAAACAACTGCCAGAACACGGAATAGAAGTCAAGGAAATAAACCGACTGACTACCGACATGACAGTAAGTGCATCGCTTGTCAGAAAACATATTGAAGAAAACAAACTACATAAAGCATCAAAATACGTTCCTTCCACTACCCTCCCCTTTCTTGTTTCCCATCTTGCTGTAAATGCTTTATATGCCGAACTTGACGCAACTCCAAAGCCAGGTCTTGTAGACCGACACGACAATGGTGCCCATCATGACATGGACTATGAAGTCATGAAGCGCAGCATTGAAGCACTGCGACCAAGCTTCACACGACTTGCAATAGCAGGATTTTGCGGAAGCAGACCTACCACTGACGAGATTCGTACTATCGGAATAGAGGCAGAAAAAGCCATGCTCGTTGCTACTCGCGGTGTCAACACCCACAAAGGCGCACTCTTTGCAATGGGGCTGACAATAGTAGCAGCATCTCATATATTATATATATTAGATAGTCAAAAACTCACTGCCGCAGAATTGCAACACGAAATAAAGCAGCTTGCTGCATCGTTTCCTTCAGCCGAAGGCACTCATGGCGCTAACGTCAGTCTCAAGCATCCAAAGGTTGTCGGAGCACTTGCAATAGCAAAAGGCGGCTACAGCCAACTTTTCGAGTGCTGGTTGCCATATTTCAGGCAGAACAAAGACGATAACGACATTGCCCTTCGCACACTTTTGCTCATAATGTCGCAAATAGACGACACCAACATATACCATCGTAGAGGTGAAATAATAGCCGAACAAGTGAAGAAGAAAGCGAAGGAAATCTTCGACAACTTCAGTACAGAGGCCCTCTGCGAGATGAACCGTCACTTCATCAGTGAGAACATTTCGCCAGGAGGAGCCGCCGACATGCTGGCTCTCACCATCTTCATCGATGCCATAACCACCAGCGAGGAGAGCAGGAACACATAACATTTCAGTTCTCTGCAAAACAAATAATAATAACAAAAACCATTCAGATACAAATAACATTAACAACCTTAAAAAAACGATTATGGTAGAACTTATCAACCAAGGAGTCTATCTCCTTAACGGAACTCATGTCGTTAAAGGCGACAGTGGAATGCCTTCACCTGACGAGGCTCGCGAAAACACTATCACTTACCAGATTCTCCGCGCTCATGATGTTGACGGAAGCAAAGGCAAGAAAATGCGTATTCGCTTCGATGCAATGATGTCACACGACATTACTTACGTCGGAATAATCCAGACAGCGCGTGCCAGCGGTTTGAAGAAATTCCCTATTCCTTACGCCATGACCAACTGCCACAACTCCCTTTGCGCTGTTGGCGGTACCATCAACGAAGATGACCATGTTTTCGGTCTGTCTGCTGCTAAGAAATATGGCGGTATCTACGTTCCTGCAAACCAGGCTGTCATCCACCAGTATGCACGCGAGGCTATGGTTAAGTGCGGCAACATGATTCTCGGTTCTGACAGCCACACACGCTACGGCTCACTCGGAAACATGGGTGTTGGCGAAGGTGGTGGAGAACTTGTCAAGCAACTTCTCGAAAACACCTGGGACATCAATGCTCCCGAAGTAGTGCTGGTATGGCTCGAAGGCGAACCTCGCAAGGGTGTTGGTCCTCACGACGTTGCCATTTCAATGGTTAAGGCTGTGTTCGACAATGGTTTTGTAAAGAACAAGGTGCTTGAGTTTGCAGGCCCTGGCGTTAAGCATTTGCCTATAGACTTCCGTAACGGTATCGACATCATGACAACTGAGACCACCTGCCTCAGCTCTATCTGGATTACCGACGACGAAGTGAAACACCACTACGAAATCCACAACCGCCCTCAAGACTATAAGGAACTGCGCCCTGGAAAAGTTGCTTACTACGACAGCATGATTACAATCAACCTGTCACAGCAGGAGTCAATGATTGCTCTTCCTTTCCATCCATCTAACGCATTCACTATTCATGAACTGCAAAAGAATCCTGAGGAAATCCTGCGCAAGGTTGAAGAAGATGCAAAGAAACGCTTTGGCGACAAGATTAGCGTTGACTTGGTAAGCAAGGTGAAAGACGGAAAGGTTATGGCAGATCAGGGCATCATTGCTGGCTGCTCTGGCGGTACATACGACAACCTGAGTGCTGCGGCTGCTATTCTTCGCGGTCAGTCTGTCGGCAACGACTATTTCACCATCTCGGCTTATCCACAGTCTGTGCCTGTCTACATGGCAACAACTCGCAACGGCATAGCAGAAGAACTGCTTGAGGCTGGCGTTGTCATCAAGCCTGCTTTCTGCGGTCCTTGCTTTGGTGCTGGTGATGTTCCTGCCAACAACGGCTTGAGCATTCGTCACACCACTCGTAACTTCCCTAACCGCGAGGGTTCAAAACCAGGTCAGGGACAGATTTCTCTCGTTGCCCTAATGGATGCTCGCTCTATCGCTGCCACAGCGGCCAACGGAGGTGTAATCACAGCTGCAACTGATGTGGAATATAACGACGACCACAAACGCTACGACTTCGACGGCAAGATATACGAGCGCCGTGTCTACAACGGATATAACAAGGCTGACGATTCTGTTGCTCTGAAATATGGTCCAAACATCAAGGACTGGCCAAAGATGTATCCAATGCAAGAGAACATGTTGCTGGAGTTGGCAGCAGTAATCCACGACCCTGTAACAACCACCGACGAGCTGATTCCTTCAGGCGAGACATCAAGTTATCGTTCTAACCCATTGAAACTTTCTGAGTTTGCCCTCTCTCGCCGTGTTCCTGAATATGTAGGCCTGAGCAAGCGCATACAGCAGCAAGACCTTGAGCGCCGCGACGGCAAATGCCCACAGCACATCACCGATGCTCTTGCACAAGTAGGTGCTAAGGCTGAAGATACTTCTTTCGGCTCTTGCGTATTTGCTAACCGTCCTGGCGACGGATCTGCCCGCGAGCAGGCTGCTTCTTGTCAGAAAGTGTTGGGTGGCGATGCTAACATCTGCTACGAATATGCCACAAAGCGTTATCGCTCTAACTGCATCAACTGGGGCATTGTTCCTTTCACAATTGCAAAGGAAACTCCATTCGACTACGAACCAGGCGACTTCGTATTTGTTCCAGGCATTCGCGATGCTATTCTTGCAGGCAAAGAGGAGATTGATGCTAAAGTCATAACTAAGTCTGGCGTGAAGGACATTCACCTCTTCTTCCAGAATCTTACACAAGATGAGCGCACAATCCTTGCTGAGGGCTGTCTGATGAACTATTATGCAGCTCAGAGGAAATAAATCTTTTTAAGGTTATCAGGTCTTGAGGCTACAAAGTGAGGTATCATTACTATAGCTATAAACTTGAAAACCTAAGAACTTAAAGTAACAAATAAAAATGATAAGGAGGAGAAACGAGAGAGAAAAGTGGCGATGACGGGGAGTGAGGATAGATGATTATCTTTCTCCTCTGTCATCCCTACAACTCGGCAAAACTCCAAAAAGACTCATTAACCCAATAAAATTAACAAAAAAACAATGAACACACAGAAAATTCAAATGACCACTCCATTGGTAGAGATGGATGGCGACGAGATGACCAGAATTCTTTGGAAGATGATTAAGGACGAACTTATCATTCCTTTCGTTGACCTGAAGACTGAGTACTATGACTTAGGTCTTGTTAAGCGCGACGAGACAAGAGACCAAATCACAGTTGACGCAGCAGAGGCTACAAAGAAGTATGGCGTTGCAGTAAAGTGTGCAACAATTACTCCTAACCATCAGCGCATGGACGAATACAAACTCCACGAAATGTGGAAGAGTCCTAACGGAACTATTCGTTCTATACTCGATGGTACTGTTTTCCGCACTCCTATCACAATACCAAGCATCAAGCCTGCTGTGAAAAACTGGGAGAAGCCTATCACTATTGCTCGTCATGCTTATGGCGATGTCTACAAGAGCGTAGAGATTAGAGTAACAGAACCTGGCGTTGCTAAGATGGTTTTCGAGGGCGAAAGCGGCAAGCGTGAGGAAGTTGTAATCCACAATTTCAAGGGCGAGGGCGTTCTTCAGGGCATGCACAACACCGACAAGTCTATCCGCTCATTTGCTCACAGCTGCTTCAAGTTTGCAATCGACACTCATCAGGATGTATGGTTCTCTACTAAAGACACTATCTCTAAGAAGTATGACGCTCAGTTCAAGATAATCTTCGAAGAAGTGTTCCAAGAGTATAAGGAAGAGTTCGAGAAGCAAGGTCTTGAATATTTCTATACACTCATCGACGATGCCGTTGCACGCGTAATACGCTCTAAGGGTGGATATATCTGGGCTTGCAAGAACTACGACGGCGACGTAATGAGCGACATGGTTTCTACTGCTTTCGGCTCACTTGCCATGATGACAAGCGTTCTTGTCAGTCCTGATGGAAACTATGAGTATGAGGCGGCTCATGGAACTGTTACACGCCACTACTACAAATACCTGAAAGGCGAGGAAACATCTACAAACCCAATGGCTACAATCTTTGCCTGGACTGGCGCACTGCGCAAGCGTGGCGAGATGGACGGCATAGAGGCTCTCCAGAACTTCGCCAACCAGCTTGAGGCTGCTTGCTTCGACACTCTCAACGAGGGTATCGTAACCAAAGACCTTGTCAACCTGATGGAGGGAATCACTCCTAAGGCTGTCAACTCAGCGGGCTTCATAGCTGCCATTCGTGAACGCCTCGAAAAGCGTTTAGCATAATCTGAAACATTGATTTGGGAGTTTTGGCGAATCTTTTTTCGTCAAAACTCCTTCATAAATCTCTTCATTGGAGATAATTTTGTACTTTTGCATGTTCGTTATTCAATTCACGAGGTTTCTGAAGTGATATGCTTCTGAGTTTTCAGACATTCGGGCATCTCTGCCTATCGGTTTTGGCGGAAATAAACTTCCAGAGCCTTACGACCTGAAAAACTCAAAAAACCTCATAAACAGAAAATAATGTGACATAAAAAGACATAAACATACAAACAAATGAACAAGATTATCAAGAAACAAAAATTCTCTGAGAAGGTCTACCTTTTCGAGATTGAAGCCCCTCTCATTGCGAAGAGCCGCAAGGCTGGAAACTTCGTCATCGTGAGAGTGGGAGAAAAAGGAGAGCGCATGCCTCTTACCATTGCCGATGCCGATATCGAGCGTGGAACTATTACTATCGTGGTGCAGACGGTGGGAATGTCGTCTACCAAGCTGTGCCAACTCAATGAAGGCGACTACATCACCGACGTTGTAGGTCCTCTGGGCAATGCAACCCACATCGAGAACTTCGGTACGGTGCTCTGTGCCGGCGGTGGCGTAGGTGTAGCCCCAATGCTGCCTATCATCAAGGCTTTGAAACAGGCAGGCAACCGTGTACTCTCTGTCTTGGCTGGTCGTTCTAAGGACCTCATCATACTCGAAGACGAAGTGCGCAAGTATAGCGACCGCGTCATCATCATGACCGACGACGGCTCTTACGGAGAGAAAGGTGTAGTAACCGTAGGTATGGAGAAACTCATTAACGAGGAACATGTAGACAAGGCTTTTGCAATCGGTCCTCCTATCATGATGAAATTTTGCTGCCTGCTCACTCAGAAATATAACATCCCTACTGATGTGTCGCTCAACACCATCATGGTTGACGGTACTGGAATGTGCGGTGCTTGCCGTCTTACCATTGGCGGAAAGACTAAGTTTGTCTGCATCGACGGTCCTGAGTTCGACGGAGCTCTTGTTGACTGGGACGAGATGTTCAAGCGCATGGGTACGTTCCGCGAGGTTGAACAGGAAGACATGCACCGCTACGAAGAGGCTATGAAAGGCGGAGCAGAGACTGGCAAGGCAAACAGTTGCGAATGCTCTTGCGAAAAGAAAGAGGAGAAATGCTCTTGCGAGGCAGACAGCGACGAGGCTTTCGACAACGACATTGCTTCGCTTACCGACCGCAACGCTGAATGGCGCAACGAGCTTCGCAAGTCTATGAAGCCTAAAGAGCGCACTCAGATTGAGCGTGTCGTTATGCCAGAGCTCGACCCTCAGTATCGTGCAACTACCCGACTTGAGGAGGTTAACATCGGTCTGACTAAGGAAATGGCTATGCGCGAGGCTAAGCGCTGTCTCGACTGTGCTAAGCCAACCTGCGTAGAGGGATGTCCTGTCAACATCAATATTCCTTCTTTCGTAAAGAATATTGAGCGCGGAAACATCTTAGGCGCAGCTAAAGTATTGAAGCAGACTTCTGCACTGCCTGCTGTCTGCGGCCGTGTGTGTCCACAGGAGAAGCAGTGTGAGAGCCGATGCATACATCTGAAGATGAACGAGCCAGCCGTTGCCATTGGCAATCTGGAGCGCTTCGCTGCCGACTATGAGCGCGAGAGCGGAAAAATGTCGCTGCCCGACGTTGCTCCTTCTAACGGAATGAAGGTTGCCGTTGTAGGTTCTGGTCCAAGCGGACTTAGCTTTGCAGGCGACATGGTTAAGCTGGGCTACGAGGTTCATGTCTTCGAGGCTCTGCACGAAATAGGCGGTGTGCTGAAATATGGTATTCCTGAGTTCCGTCTGCCTAACCGCATTGTTGATGTAGAAATAGAGAACCTCCGCAAGATGGGCGTTCACTTCTATACCGACTGCATCGTGGGCAAGACCATCAGCGTAAGCGAACTGGAGGAACAGGGATTCAAAGGCATCTTCGTTGGTTCGGGTGCTGGTCTGCCTAACTTCATGGATATACCTGGCGAGAATGCTCTCAACATCATGTCGTCTAACGAATATCTCACTCGTGTCAACCTGATGGATGCTGCCAACCCTGCTGCCGACACTCCTATCAACAAGGCAAAGAACGTGCTTGTTGTAGGTGGAGGTAACACTGCAATGGACTCTTGCCGCACGGCTAAGCGTCTTGGTGCTGACGTTACAATAGTCTATCGCCGTTCTGAGGCTGAGATGCCTGCGCGACTCGAAGAGGTTAAGCACGCTAAGGAGGAGGGCATCAACTTCATGACTCTCCACAACCCTATAGAGTATATTGCCGACGAGAAGGGTGCCGTTAAGCAGGCTGTTCTTCAGGTGATGAAGCTTGGAGAGCCTGACGAGAGCGGACGTCGTCGTCCAGAGCCTATACCTGGCGAGACCGTAACTATTGATGTAGACCAGGTAATCGTGGCAGTTGGTGTATCTCCTAACCCTCTTGTTCCTAAATCAATCGAAGGTTTGGAACTGGGCAGAAAGAATACCATCGCTGTCAACGACGAGATGCAGAGCTCACGCGAAGGACTCTTTGCTGGTGGCGACATTGTTCGTGGCGGTGCTACGGTCATCCTTGCTATGGGTGACGGTCGTCGTGCTGCTGCCAATATGCACAAAAAGTTAGCAAATATATAAACTGAAAAAACATCGTTGGCTCTTTTGTCAACGATGTTCCAACCTAGAAATTTAGGTATTATAATTCAAGTTAACCTGCGGATGCAACATGTGAATGTCGCATCCGTTTTTTTTATTACTCTGCTCTTTTGAAATTACAAGCTCTCCTATAACTCATAACTAGTTCCCGTTCCCATTAAGGTTAAAGTTAACGTTAAAGTTAAAGTTCCCGTTATCGTTCCCGTTATCGTTCCCGTTAAAAAAACTTACCTTCTTGTCTTTATAGTAAACTCGGACACAGGCGAAAGCTTCTTGCTGCCCTGAACCACAGAAACGTTGAAGTTAACCATTCCGTCTCTCATCTTTCCTGCCTTCACCATTGCGGTATAGCGGATGCCCTGACCTGGAGCAAGCGATTCTACATGCACGCTTGGAGAAATGTAGATTCTGCGGTTGCCCGTAGTCTCAACCACTGTTGGCTGCAAGTCGTAGAGAGTCTCACTCGATGTGTTCACCACCTCGAATATTATCTTGCTCAACTCGCCCGACGACAGCACATTGTCGTAATTGTCGTCAACAAAGCGGGCATTGCGAATGTCAAGATGAGAGTTAATCTTGAAACTGCCGAGAGACTCAATCTTCGATTCGGCTCCGCTCAGCCTTACTGGTTCTGAAGCACTATAGTCGCCAGTATAGTCTGGACCGTTGAAGTCATAAAGGCGGTCGTCGCCGCTTCCGTTAGGGTCGAAGCCGCTATCGTTATCGTCATAGTCGTAGGCATAAGCATCGCCATCTACCGACATAGCCTTCTGCTGCTGAATCTGATGATAGTGGTCGCGCACCTCCTGAGCCGCTGCCTTGTCCTTAGCACTGCCTATTGCTCCGCCAATGATAGCACCGCCTGCCATGCCTATTATCGTACCCACGTCGCTGCCGCGCCATCCGTCGGTTATGCCTCCAATAGCAGAACCGAGAACAGAACCAACCTGAGCACCAACGTATGTGCCCTGACCTGTATAAGTACTACAGCTACATATCGACAGCGTAGCACACAACATTATTATTACCGATTTCTTCATACCAATATATCCTTTATTTTTATCACTGCAAAATTATAAAGAAAAACTAACAATCCTATAGGAATTCCCCTAAAATTATTAAGAAATCCCCTATTTTCTTGTCAATTTGTCATTTGTAATGAATTAACTCGTCTACATGTCTACTCGTATATTTGTATGCTTACAAACTGTAACTTCCAAAATCTGTTCGATTTTTTGACGAAAAAAGTAAAAAATCTTGACAAACGGAATTTTCATTCTAGAGAAAGATTTTCCGCTTGGCATGAGGCTGAATGTAAAAATGTGTTTAATTGTTAATCAATCGCCTTAAACTATGTAAACGAACATAAGGAACGAAAAAGTGAAAGGTGTCCTTTCGCGATGCGAAACGTGGCATATCGCAGTGCGATATGTGGCATATTGCAGTGCCAAAGGTGCCCTTTCACACTGCGAAAGGTGCCCTTTGACTTTTTTAACA
>JAGAGD010000096.1 GCA_017627765.1 Prevotella sp.
AATTTATATGAAGACTATTGAATATACTTTTAGTAGATTGTGCTTCAAGGCAGATGTAATTGAATCCTTGGATGATAACGATGTTTTTATTGTACATACTCCAGATGGTAGTTTTCGCATGACCAAAGCAGACTTCTATAGAGTATTTCCAAATGTACCCAAAACAAAAAGTTATCAAGAAGGAAGAATTTATCACTGCAAATATCCACCAAAGCGAGCAATGCAGTTTTTAACTGAATCGATTTCTAATCATCAAAGAGAGGATAAAAAACTCTATATGGATTTGATTGGTGACGAAATTCGAGAAAAGATAAAAGAGATTGGCTTACTGTGGCATAAATCAGAACATAATCCTCATATTGATGAAGATATAATGAATCATTGGGAAGGAATAATTGAAACATGGATTAAAGATGAAAGAATGCCTTTGATAGTCAGAAAGGATACGAGTAAGAAAGGTCAGGCTTTTCGCCATCCCAGTGGTCGAGAAATAATAATTTCAGATAATACATTCGCTATTTGGATTTATGGTAGAGTTTTAAGTAGAGAAATGTATTCATTGTCCCAATTGAGGGATATGCTAAGTCAGAATAAAATACCAATGGTTTTTATGCAAACAGCGGAGGTAAGAGAAAAAGGGAAATACACAAAACCATTGGGGAATTTCTCTTTACCTGAATGGAAGTTATGCCATATTGAGCCGATTGGATTTAATACCAATAAGAGTTTGGAAGAAATAGATATTCATGATATCAAAGAACATTTTAGGAAGTACGCAAGTCCCAGAAATATGTTTGTTCTTCCGAAAGAGATTGGTGATTTAGGAGAAATACCTATCTTCATTGAAGAACAGAAATACCAATAAATTCCAATTTATCGGACTGCTATATCATATAGCAGCAGCCTGTCTCGATATCCCTTGTTGGTGTTTCTGTATTAGTCCATCATACCGACCATCCGCCTGTTGAGACCTTCCCCAGCTTCTGCCTTGTCCTCCTTTGCCAGCTCATCGCCCCGATGTAAGCCGATGGAATGACCAGAGTTTATCAGATGTGAAAAAGGCAGTGTCAGGAAGAATATTAGTTTGTAGAACAAGACAAAAGTGCGGGCAATAATCAAAAAAAATGTTGTTTTATTTGGTTGTTCCGATTATTCGGTGTACCTTTGCAGCCAATAATAAAAGAACTGTTCTCATATTCAGTTGTTTTTTATTAAATAGAAACATCTCAAAGCGTTGAGATGCGCTAATAAACAGCTTATATAGCATTTGCTATCGCGGAAATAGCTCAGTTGGTAGAGCACAACCTTGCCAAGGTTGGGGTCGCGGGTCCGAGTCCCGTTTTCCGCTCTTGCCGTGATGGTGGAATTGGTAGACACGAGGGACTTAAAATCCCTTGGCCAGTGATGGCTGTGCGGGTTCGAGTCCCGCTCGCGGCACATTCTTTAATAATTGTTTATGAAAAGAATTTCGTTAACCCCTGTTGTTTTCATTCTCCTTTCTCTTTTTGTAATGCTTGAGTCGTGCGGCTCTGCTGGCTCTCGTTTTAAGTTGAAAGGCCGATTCCTGCATTTCAATCAGGGCACATTCCTCGTATATACTCCCAATGGCGAGCATGAGCATATCGACACAATCAGTGTTGAGGGTGGTCGTTTTGCCTACGAGACCGACTGTGAGTCGCCTTACACTATGGTGCTCGTAATGCCTAACTTCTCTGAAGTGCCAATATTTGCCAAGCCTGGAGGAAAGATTAAGTTAGAGGCTGACGCTTCCCATCTCGACGAAATGGAGATTGAAGGAACTAAGGACAACGAACTGATGACAGCTTTCCGCCGACAGGTTTCCCATGCGTCGCCCCCAGAGAAGCGCAAACTGGCGGCAGACTTTATTAAAGACCATGCGAAGTCGCCTGTTGCAGAATATCTGCTTAACCACTATTTTGTTGCAACATCATCGCCAGACTATAGTACAGCCATGCAACTTGTGGGTGAACTGATAGCACAACAGCCCGAAAACAGCAACTTGAAGGCTTTGCAGGCTAAGTTGAAGACTCTTGTAAAGGCAGCCATAGGTCAGCGACTTGGCAGTTTCTCGGCAACCGATATCAATGGCAGGCGTGTCTCTTCATCCGACTTTATGAGTGGGGTAGGTGTTATTTATACTTGGGCAACATGGAACTTTGAAAGTTATAATATGCAGCGACAGTTGCGAATGTTGAGCGACAGTCATAGGGGCAGGCTCCATTTGCTTGGCATCAATCTTGATGTTGATGCTGAAGAGTGCCGCTCAACGATGAAGAGTGAGAATATAAGTTATCCTCAGATATGCGACGGGCTTTTCCTTTCTTCGCCTGTGCTTGCAGAGATAGGTCTCAGTTCCGTTCCCGACAACATAGTGGTTGTTGACGGAAAGATTGTTGCACGCGGACTTGACCGTCAGCAACTCGCAGAGAAAATAAATCAGTTGATAAATTGAGGTGTGAGTTTCTGAGTTTTTATATAAGTCCTATATGTTAAGCAAAACGTATATGACCAGCAAGTTTTATTTCCATTTCATAGACTTAAAGACTTACAGCCAAATAATCTCACGCAGTCTCAGAACCTCCAATTCAGTTGTAAGTAAAGGTCTGTCTTTGACGATTTGTCTATTCTTTCCAGCCCGCTCGAAATGTGGTCGCGGTCTAAGTAGTCGGTAACTGTTAGTTTTCCTATTATCATTAGATTTCTGCTTATGTCAGCCTTTATGTGAGTTGACAGATGGAAGCCTTTGCCGTAGAAGGCAGGAAACGACATCTGGTAGAGCAGTCCAGGCTCGTAGCAGTAGAGGCGCGAAGCGAAGTTGTCGGTCTTGAAATAAGCAGCCGATACGGAAAGTCTTATCTTTCTAAGTGCCTGCCACGCAAAGTGTTCGCTCCACATCCATCCCTTTCCGCTCTCCTTATATTTGTTTGCTGCACCGTCAAACTGTGAGCGTATTGAGAAAATGTTATTTCTAAAAGTTGCAGAAAATCGGATGCGCTGCGTCAGGTCATTAGTCAGACCTGTTTTTTGCTCATTATTCTTTTCCCTGTTCTTTATCGAATATCGTGCAAACAGAGTCCAGTGCTTACGCTGGTATGTGGTTTGCAGAATGGCATCGTAGGCATTAGACTCTCTGTCTGCCTGAAAGCGAGGCCACGCAAAGTAGGCAAAGTCTGCATATCCGCTTATGTTAAGACCTTTCAGCGGCCGCCACTCAGCACCTGCATATAGTCCGCTTTCATTCTGCACCTTGCCGTTTTCGCTGAAACTGCGAGCATGGAGGGCAACATATTTATAGCTATAGAAACGCTGCAACGCTACGAGCGAGACATGAGAAGTTGGCTCAACGGTGAGTCTGTTGACAGTTGCTATAGCACCTTCAGAACCCGTTGCTGTCTCGCCCTGAAAAGAAAACATATAGTTGCGGTAGCCGTAGTCAATGCCAATGTTCCAGAAATCCTTGCCCGCAGCATTCCATTGCCTGTAGCGTTGGCGGGTGTCGGGCTTGAGAGGCATCGAAAAACTGTTGTAGATAGCAGTAGCGCCCAGTTGCCAGCCGTTGTTCATGTAGGTTATGTTCATGCCAGCAATGCTTTCTTTGGCGTTGTTGTGGCGGCGCATCTCGCTCTCGGTGCGATGATAGCCCGAAGTAAGTATTGTTCTGATAGAATTATTGTCGTCGGGTGTTAGCGTAGCATCAATATATCGGTAGGATGCAAACGCACTTATTGTTGTGTTCCTAATGGCTTCAACCGTAGCAGCAATTCCCTGCATGTAGTTAGCCTCAGAGCGTGAGGAATGTTCGTGAATGGCATTCCTTCTGCGCCCCAAAGAACTGAGAGTCATGAGTTTGCCGAAAGCCAAGTCGCTGTTCATGACAAGTCCCATGCCGAATGAAGCACGGTATCTGCCAACGATTATCTTTTTCAGTCTGCCCATGTCTGCAAGCGAAGCATAAAAAGAATAAAAGTCGTAGCCCTTGCTGTTTCTGCCAGCAAAGAACGGTTCGCCTGCATCTTGCGAACCAGTGAGTCCTATTTTCAGTTTATTTCCATAGTTGAATTTATAGCGGAAAGAGTGGCGGTAGGGATAGCCAAGATACCCATTCTTGTCGCCTTGCCGCTCATAGAAAGGTATTTGTGCTGAGAGAGTTAAGTCGTGTTTCCCATATTTTGCTATGTCGCTGAGTCGCAGCCGCTGCGATTTGGCTTGTTCGTCAATGCAAACGAAGCACTGAAGAAGCCTGCGCATGTTCATGTCTATGCTTTCTATCATTGCCAGTTCGCCAAGTGAGCGCATGGGGCCATACTGATAAACGTAGCTCAGAATGTCTTCAATCTGCTTGTCTGTAAGAAAGGATATGCGCTCTAAGTCCTCGCGTGTAGCACTGTTAAGGTCTATAGGATGTTGCGACAAATCCTCCCATAGTTCAAAGTTTTCCTGCCAGTCTTCAGCCTCTGCATCGTCGATGGTCAGGATAGTTGACAAGAGTTGTTGCCAGTCTGTCGTCTCTTGTGCATGAACGCATGATGTAGGCAGCAAAAATAAAAGAAATAGTAGTCTTGTGAATTTCATAGTGCAGTGTATTTATTTGTGAACTTCCACAACGCTTCACATTCAGCAATCTTGCATCAGATTGGATAGAAGAATTGTAAGCAGTTTCTCAAACCTAAAATACTTCTGCAAAGATAGTGTTTTTATCCATTATAGAATATAGTTTTGCGAAAAAATCAAATTTATATTCTATAATGTAAATTCTAAAAAGGCAGATTATACATTAGTTTACAACAAGTCTGCCGAGCGGTCCTGTTGTTGAGGCGCGATAGCGAGTCATTTTCTTTCCGCCGTCGCCCTTTATTATGTTTCCTCCGTTGTTCAGGTCGTACTGTCGTTTACAGAGGTTGCAAGTGGCTATGCCTGTTGTAGAAACGCGCAGTGGCTTTGAGCGTACAGGAATGTAGTTTGGGTCAAAGCAGTTAGGGCATTCGCGGTCGTAGGCATAGAAAGTTGATGGGGTGCTAAGGTTTCCAAAGCCGACAATCAGTCCGTTGTTGTATCCTATAATCATTCTGCGCTGCTTGTCTACTCCGTTCAGGCTCTTCTCGCTTGTCTGCCCGTCAGAGCTTTCGAAGTGGAACTTGTCAGCTCCAGCAGCGTTTATTCTTCTGATGGTGCAGAACAGACCAGGAGCATTAGGGTTCATTGCCGATGCTAAGACTGCATCTTGATGAATGTCGTTGTCGATTATGAGGAAGCACGGACTGAGTGTAAACTCATTCTGGACATCATTGCATGCGGCAAAGACTTGTAGCAGGCATGCTGCTACAAGTGCCTTTGTCGTGTGAATAAATATTTTCTTTAGTTTTCTACTCATTGTCAAGTGGCAAGTCGTTGTAGTTGATGTTTGCAATCGCATCAGCCATTTTCTCAAGAGCCTCGCTTAGAGGTTTGCTCACCATGCCGCGAATAAACGGATTGAGCGATGCTTTAATCGTAAGTTTCATCTTGCAGGTGTCGTCGGTGACAGGCAAGAGTTGAATCCAGAAGTTGAAAGGCATGGGTGACTGCTCAGTTTCAAACTTGATGCACTTTGGCTCTTCTCGCTCTATTATTCGCAGAGTTATTCCGCCGATAGGAGGCACCTGTGCAGTCATTGTGTCGCGGTCGAAACTGAAGCCTTCCAGTTTGTCGGCGTCAACATGATCTTTCAGTCGGTCTTTAATCTTCTCTAAGCGGCTCAAGTCGCTCAGAGTCTCATATACGGTTTGCTGTGGTGCAGCAATCTCTTTTATGCTACTTTCAAATTTACTTTCCATTGTTTCTTTTTTAGTTGACGAGTTTGTGTGAACCAATGAATTAATCGCAACTCAAAGACTCAGAAACTAATAAACTCAAGAACTAACAAACTATTTTCTCCAATTAGCAGGGTCTTTTCTCCACTCGTTGAGAACGTCAACATCATTTGCACCGATGTAGCCAGTCTCGACTGCCTTTTCCACAACATGCTCGTAGTCGGTCAGTGTAATGAGTTCTACCTTTGCATCTTCGAAAGCCTGCTTTGCTATAGGGAAACCGTAGGTGTAGCTTGCAACCATACCAACAACCTCCATGCCTGCCTGACGCAGTGCATCAACAGCCTTCAAAGAACTGCCACCTGTAGAGATAAGGTCTTCAACAACAACCACTTTCTTGCCTTTCTCCAGCTCGCCCTCAATCAGGTTCTGCATTCCATGATCTTTAGCCTTAGAGCGGACATAAACGAAAGGCAGTCCGAGAGCATCGGCAACGAGTGCACCCTGAGCAATAGCACCTGTTGCAACTCCAGCAACGGCTTCAGCCTGTGGAAACTTGTCGAGTATTGCACTTGTCAGTTTCACCTTTACGTAAGTGCGGAGGTCGGTGTAAGATAGAGTCTTACGGTTGTCGCAGTAGAAAGGCGATTTCCATCCCGAAGCCCATGTGAACGGTTCGTTTGGTTGCAGTTTTATTGCTTTAATGTTTAATAGTTTTGCAGCAAATTCTTTCTTTGTTGTGTCCATATCTTTAATGTTTTTTTCTTGTTTTTATTTCTTGTCTGCAAATTTACGAAAAACAAGAGAAATGCAAAAGGAAAACTTGTTTTTCTTTGCATTTCCGAGTGGCAATTAACTTTAACTTTAACGATAACGGGAACGATAACGATAACGGGAACGGGAACGGGAACGATAACCTTAATCTTTATTCTTTAATCCTTAATCAATAACAACTATGCACTATGCACTATGAACTATGAACTAAATCACGACACCCCTTTGACATACTGTTTTGGTGTGATGCCATAGATGTTCTTGAAGGCTCTGACGAAGTTTGAATAGTCGGAGAATCCACATTTGTCGGCAACGCTTCTGAAACTCATGTCCATGTTTTCTTCGAGCATCTTCTGAGCCTTCCTCAGTTTTATGCGCTGAATATAGCCCAGAGTGGTGTAGCCAGTCAGTGCCGACAACTTGCGGTGTAGCTGGCTGTAGCTCATGCAGAGATGGGAAGCCACATCGTTCACTTCAATGTGCTGGTTGTTGTCAATCAGTTCCAGAACATAACTGTTCAGTTTGTTGAGGAAAATTTTGTCAACATAGTCGCGCGAGTTTATGTTCAGTTTGTCGTTGCTTGCGGTCTGAGTGTATTTCTCAGAAAGCAGTTGTCGCTGTTCCAGCAGTTTCTCTATGCGCATCGTAAGTTCGTCACTGTTAAACGGTTTCATCAGGTAGGCATCTGCCCCTGCCTCCAGACCTTTTATCTTGTCAGCCTCCGTTGTCTTAGCCGTTACTACGATTATAGGTATGTGGTTTACTATTTCGTTCTGCCTCACCTGTCGGCAGAGTTCAAGTCCGTCAATCTCAGGTATCATCAGGTCGGTTATTATCAGGTCGGGAACAATCTCAATAGCCCTCTCCAACCCCTGCTTTCCGTCGGTGGCATAGAATAGGCTATAGTCGTTTTTGAGTTGCGAGCCTATGAAGGCAGCCACGTCAGTATTGTCTTCAACTATCAGTATTCTGCGGTCGCTGCTGTCGGTGGTGCTGTCTTCGTTTTCCGATTTGTCAATAGGTATTAGCGGTATGTTGGCAGATTCCTCTGTGTTGACAGGTGCGTGTCGTTTCTCTCCATGCCTGATAGGTATGGTAATGCTGAATGTTGTGCCCTTGTCAACCTCGCTGCTTACGGTAATCTTTCCTCCCGTTGAGTCAATTATCTGCTTTACGAGAGCCAGACCAATACCCATTCCGATGTTCTGCGTGTCGTTGTTGGCAATATAGAAAGTGTCGAAAATAAACGGCAGACTTTCTTTCGGGATACCAATTCCCGTGTCAGTAACCTCTACTTGCAGTTCGTTGTTGTGTCGTTTTGCCGAGACATTCACCTTTCCGTATTCGGGAGTAAACTTAAGCGAGTTTGAAATAAGATTGTTCATTACCTTGTTTATGTAGTCAGGAACGAAGTCCATCTCTATTGTTTCGGTAGCAATAAACTGTAAGTCGATTTTCCTGCTGCGTGCATGCTCCCGATAGCTGTCGACAATCATTGTGAGATGAGCGATAATGTTTCCGCTTCGCCAGTCGGGTTCGCCTATTGCAGACTTCACCTTTGATATGTCGAGCAACTGGTTTATCAGTGAAAGCAGGCTCTTTCCCTGTCGCTCTATAGTCATTGCATTCTGCTGGACAGATGGTGGAAGGGCTGTGTTCTTGGCTATGTCGTGGCTCATTCCGAGAATTACAGTGAGTGGTGTTCTGAACTCATGTGTGATGTTTGTAAAGAAGTTTTCCCTAAGGTTGCTCATTTGTTTCAGTGCACGATGGTTCCTGACTCTTATCTGCTGAATGTAGTGCATTGCTCCAATCAGCACCGAAAGCAAAAGGATTACGAAGGCAAGAATAGCAAAGCCGATATATCTGCCAGTGCGCTCGTTCTTCAGTTTCATGTTCACCTCGTTCATGCGTTGCATTTGCAGAGTGCGCTCTACGTTGAGGCTTGTGTTCTGAATGCGGTTCACTTTTTCAATGTTTACCACGCTGTCGAGCATTATTGATGCCTTCTCCCTGTAGTCAAGTGCCTGCTGATAGTTGCCTTGCCGCTTGAAAAACTCATAGTAGATGTTGTATATTTCAGCCAGATGCTCCTTCGAGTTAATGTTTTCTGCTATCTTTCTGGCTTTCTCCAGATAGTTCTTAGTCTTGGCTTTGTCGCCTGTTGTGTTGTGTATTCCGGCAAGAGCGATGAGAGTGCTGAGTGCGTGCCATTCGTCTTTCGACTCCTTCATCAGTTCGTAGCCCGTCTCATATTCCCTTGTAGCATCAGCGTAGAGATGGTCTTTCTCGTAGAGAGAACCGTAGTAGGTATGGCAGAGCGAGATGCCCACCTTGCTGCCCGCTTGGCGATTCATGTCCATTGACAGGCGATAGTAGACCCATGCCGAGTCTATTTCGCCCCGATGCTCAAAAATGCTGCCGATGTTGGCATAGTTAATGGCTTGTCCAACATTGCTGCCAAGTTGCCGCTCGCCTTTCAATGCAAGTCTGAAAGCACTGTCAGCCCGCTCGTAGTTGCCCATAGTCATGTAGATGTTGCCAAGTCCGTTGAGCGACTTCACCCTGTTTTTCTTCGCCATTGCCGAGGTGTCTGTGTGTTCCTCGCTTATCTTCCATGCCAGATAGTGATATTCTTGTGCCATGTCGAGAATGCCCATGCGCCTATAGTCGGTGCCCATGTTGTTGAGTGCCTCAACCCATTCTATTGTGTCTTTTATTTCCTCTGCCAGTTTCAGACCCTCGCTATGCCTGTTGAGAGCCTCGTCGAAACGGCTTTCGTTTCTGAGCTGCTTGCCCCATTCCTTCAGCGTAACAATGTTTCCGAGATGGTTGTTTTCTGCTTCCATCCTCTTTTGCATCACGCTGAACGAGTCAATGTCGTTTACGGTTTTCACAATGCTGTCGGCTTTGGCTCGTTCCTCTTGTGAGATGCTTGTCGGCTTATTGTTGCAAGCAGCAAGTGTCAGCAAGAGCAACGGTGCTATTCGTAGAAATGGTTTTGAAAAATCAAATAAAGTCCTGTCGTTTCTCTTATGTCTCAATATAATCATCTGGGTTACACAATGTTTCTTGTTAAATTCCTTTACAAAGAAAATCATTTTTTTATGAACTAACCATATTTTTTATAATTATCTCTGTTATAATCCTTTTTATTTAATTCTGAAAAAGACTAATAAAGGAAAGGTGCGCAAAAAATGTTTATATATGAAAAAACGGATGAAACATGTCTTTTACACAAAAAGTGTCAGTGACTTCTTCCTGTTTATCGGCGTTCTGACGTGGAGAGTGTAAAAAATTGCAATTTCTGAATATTGAAAAATGAAAGATTTAGCCATTTCTTTGGAAGATTCAGCCACCAGCACTTTTAATTTTTCTAAATAATTTTGCCGCAGAAATATAACTAAAGTGCCGAGCCTCTTATAAGCACGCCTCATGATATTTATATATAATAATTAGGTATAAATGAGAGGCAGATATGATTTATGAAAAAAAATTACTTATTTAAGGTTCTTGCATTGGCTATAGTCTTTGCATTACCAGAAGTCTTGTTCGCCCAAGCGTCAAAGGCTGAACAGAGTTTAGTGGAAACAGCTGTTAAAACTACACAGCATGATGTCCGTATACAGAAATCTTACTCAGGTGAGGCGGCTAATGTTAAAAGCAAAGCACCTGGAGATGTAATTAACTATGGTATTAAATTTGGCGAAACTGGTTCAGAAAAGATGATTACCTCAGGGAACTATACCGACATCTCGGCAGCCAACGGCTTCGATGCAATTGAGAGCGGTACCGTTACATTCGACCCAGAGACTTACACCCTCACTCTTAAGGACGCAGTGATAACAGGATCTCTACGTTATAATAAAGAAAACTCAGATATTGATGTGGCAGAGTTTATCTTAAACCTGGAAGGTAGCAATCAGATAACGTCACGTCGTGCTTCAATTTCACTTGCCTATGGTGATGCGACTATAAAAGGAAGTGGTTCGCTGAAGTGCAATTCAGAAAAAGATTGTGGCATAT
>JAGAGD010000097.1 GCA_017627765.1 Prevotella sp.
AGCATTAGAGAAGGCTTTGGAAGCCCCTCCTGAAAGTGAACAAAATTGAAGGAGGGGCTTGTCGCATAATGCTTAGAGCGGGATTCCTTTAAACCAAAGGGATTCCATAAGTCGTTATGTCTATTTAGCGGACACCAATAACTGACTATATCTTCATGGTTACCGATGCTGCTGCCAAAGCCGACACTGCCACAGTAAGGGCTATCGTAAGAGGTGAGGCGGTCACTGCAACATTCGAGAATCTATATCTTGAGCCAGAAAGCTATGAGAACGGAAAGAACCTCAATGGCTCGTTTGTGAACGGCTCTTATAAGTTCGACAGTTTCTATTCGGCTTCTTGGAACTTCTGGGGCAACTTCGGATATGCTAATTCCACCTCAACGTCGTTCTCCGCATTCCAGACCGACCAGTTCAACAATGCTGTAGGCGGTGGCGTTGACGACTCTGAGAACTATCTTGTGGCTTATCCGCAGGGCGGAAAGATTTATGTCATGAACAACGAAGAGGGCGACATGCTGCGCGGATTCTATATAACCAATACGGCGTGGGTTGTCAACTCTGTTCTGAATGGCGACGGCATGAGCGATGCTTTCGAAACAGGCGACTATCTGAAACTGACCGTAACGGCAGACAATGGCGAGAGTCTCGACTACTATCTGGCTGACTATCGCGATGCCAACGAGGACAATCACTACTATATTGACACATGGCAGTGGGTAGACCTCCGACAACTCGGAACGGTTAAGACTCTCAGTTTCACTTTCGATGGAACTAAGAAGAACAACTATGGGCTGACTACTCCGACCTACTTCTGCATGGATAATCTCAACGGCTATCGCACGGAGACCGACTATCAGATTGATACCGAATCAAGCGTTGTGAGCATTGCCGAAGCGTTCCAGCTGGAACCTGCTGGCAGCATAGTCTATGCCTTTGCCGACATTCTGGCTGACGAGCTGAAGAATATAGTCAGTCTCGACGGAGACAATCTTAAAATCGACACCGAAGATGCCATTGAGTTTGATGTTGTTGTCAGTGCAACTCAGCGCGGAAAGATACAATTTGTTAAGTTGCACATCAACAAGACCATCGTTTCTGGCATTGACGGAATGTCTGCCGACAGCGATGTTGACGCACGCTACACCATCGACGGCAAGGTGATAAACGGCAACAGCAGTGCCAAGGGCATACAGATTATCCGCAAGAAAGACGGCACTACCGTGAAGGTTGTGCGCAAGTAATTGCCATACAATATTTCCTCAACGTTTTTACTCATAAAGATTTGGCTCGAAGCATAGCAATGTGTTTCGAGCCATTTTTTAGTTCCCGTTCCCGTTAAAGTTAAAGTTAAAGTTCTCGTTCCCGTTCCCGTTATCGTTAAGGTTAACGTTAAAGTTAATGTTCCCGTTCCCGTTAACGTTAAAGTTCCCGTTCTCGTTCTTCCAATCTGAAAGCAGTTTTCCGTTTCTTTCCTTTACCGAGCGAAAAACTTGCAATTTTCGGAGCCGAGTTGGGTAAAAATTTGATTAACTAACCCCGCCCATAACTTAAAAATTCTGGACCGAGAAAAATGAAGTTGCAAAATATGCGAGTATTTTGCGGCTTTTCGCTGTTTTTAGTAAATCGTTCAATATCAAGACATTATACGTTTCGTCTTATAATTCGTAAGTGTTAAAAAAGTCAAAGGGCACCTTTCGCAGTGTGAAAGGGCACCTTTGGCAC
>JAGAGD010000098.1 GCA_017627765.1 Prevotella sp.
TCGCACTGCGATATGCCACGTTTCGCATCGCGAAAGGACACCTTTCACTTTTTCGTTCCTTATGTTCGTTTACATAGTTTAAGCCGATTGATTAACAATTAAACACATTTTTGCATTTCGCCTCGTGCCAAACGGAAAATCGTTCTCTAGAATTAAAATTCCGTTTGTCAAGATTTTTTACTTTTTTCGTCAAGAAATCGGACTGTTTTTTGAAGTTTCAGTTTGTAAGTAGATGAGTAGACGAGTTGCTGTTGCGGTGAGCAGTGCTGACCATAGTCGTTCTTAAATAAATAATGATAAAAGATATAGATTCGTAAAACTCGTTTACTTATAAAAGAAACAGACCATAAATCCTGTCGCAGGGTTTATGGTCTTTACATGAATAATCGGTATTTTTTGTAGAAATCAACTATATATTTTAATTGTTCTTGTGTTGGATAAAAATTTTGTTTTTACTAACCTTTTATGAGAAAGTCATTTAACCTTTAAAATTTGAAAACTATTTGCTTATGAAAAAAAGTCCGATATATTCTTTAATTTTATGTTTAACTTTAAATTGCGGAAAATCGTTGGTTTTGATTTCCGCATGCAAAAGTAAGATATAAACAAATATTTAGCAAGAAAATGTGTTGGACAAAAGTAGGACAAAAGTGTTAAAGTCCTATTTTAGGGCGTTTTGGGGCTATTCGATTGTTTGTTTTTAGTTCTTAGGTTTGTGCTTTTTTTAGTTTGTGAGTAAATAAGTTTATGAGTTTTTAAGTTAGTAAGTTTTTTTTGAATGTATTATTTTTTTTGTTTCATGATAGCGGTTATAAGGTCGTGAGTCTGATAAAAGAAATGTAATCTCAGGACCTTATAACCTCAAAAAAATGATAATCTCAATTATTCTTCTTCACCAAACAGTGTGGCTGACGTGCTGCCAGTGATGCGTACTTTTACGGTCTCACCGATATGGTGGTTGCCTTTGTTGAACACAACCATCTTGTTCTGCTCATT
The DNA here is from genome assembly GCA_017627765.1 of Prevotella sp. Taxonomy (GTDB): domain Bacteria; phylum Bacteroidota; class Bacteroidia; order Bacteroidales; family Bacteroidaceae; genus Prevotella. Next base: position 997 of record JAGAGD010000098.1, read on the forward strand.
TCTTCCGCATAATTGTTCGCGAGATCTCTTTGAAAATCCTTCTACGAGAACTTCAAACACTTTGCCTTCATCTTTCTTGTTTTGTTCTGCCGACATCTGTGTCTGCAGCTGAATGAGCTCTGAAAGGCGGCGCAACTTCACTTCTTCGCTCACGTCGTCGGGCAAATGGCGTGACGCGTATGTGCCAGGACGCTCTGAATACTTAAACATGAAAGCAGAGTCGTAGCCCACTTCGCGCATCAGCGACAGCGACAACTGGTGGTCTTCTTCCGTCTCGCTGTGATAACCCACGAAGATGTCGGTTGTTATTGCGCAGTCTGGAACAATCTTTCTTATGGCTTCAATGCGGTTCATATACCACTCGCGGGTATATTTTCTGTTCATCAGTTTCAGTATTCTGTCAGAACCGCTCTGCACAGGCAGGTGAATATGCTTGCAAACATTCTTCATGTCGGCAATGACATGAAGCGTCTCGTCGCTCATGTCCTTTGGATGTGATGTAGTGAAACGCACCCTCATTTCAGGTACTGCTTCGGCAACCATGCGCAGAAGTTTTGGGAAAGTTATATCCTCTCCGTCCTCTTTGTTCTCAAATCTGTATGAGTTTACGTTCTGCCCCAGCAGTGTAACCTCCTTGTAGCCGCGATCTCTCAGGTCGACAACCTCTCTCAGAATGCTCTCAACATCGCGTGAGCGCTCTCGTCCGCGAGTGTAGGGAACGATGCAGTAGTGGCAGAAATTATTGCATCCGCGCATGATGCTCACAAAACCTCCAATCTTCTGTCCGTGAAGTCTTGTAGGAACAATGTCTCGATAAGTCTCAGTTGTAGACAGTTCTATGTTCATCGCCTTGTGCCCTGTCTCGGCTTGAGCAATCAGGTCGGGCAGCGAGAGATAGGCATCTGGTCCAGCCACGAGGTCTACATGATGGTCGTTGAGCAAATCTTCCTTAACTCTTTCAGCCATGCAGCCCAGCACACCTATAATAATAGGTCGTTTCTTTCTGATGCTGTTCAGTTCTTCAAGTCGGTGATAAATTTTCTGTTCAGCATTGTCGCGTACAGAGCAAGTGTTAAGGAACACTGCGTTAGCCTCTGCAAGGTTCTCTGTTGTGTCGTAGCCAGCCATTTTCATAACCGAAGCCACCACTTCAGAGTCGGCAACATTCATCTGGCATCCGTAGGTCTCTATGTAAAGTTGTTTCATTCTTATATAGTGAATTTTGCGCTGCAAAGGTACGATTAAGTGGGAACAATACAAAATAAAAAAACTTTTTTAATATTTATTGTCATGCGCAGGCTGCCCGTGTGTCCTTTGTCTCGCAAGAGTTTGTGGTAAGTATTTCCAAAGCATTCTAAAGTTGTTGGCAGGAAAAACGGAGATTGTCCCATGCAGATTGGCCTGTCTGAAATAATCTCTTCAACGATGGGATTATCTATTGATGAAAGGAAATGCGTAATATGTATGCTCGAATAATCGGGAATGGTATTTTCGGGGTGCAACTTTCAATTTAAGAACAGGCTTTTATGTTCATTTCTGCATGCCTATGTCGGGCAGAAAAACAAGAAAACGCTTTCAGGTTGTAAGCAATATGACAACCATCTGCACTCTTTTACATCAGTAAGCAGATAAAATCAAGAAAATAAAGGACTTTAAAGTGCAGAAACTTACAGTCTGATAGGCGCGTATTTATAATAAAATCAGCCGAAAAACAACTTTTCTTTTGTAGTCTTAATAAAAATATGTACCTTTGCACCATTAAATTGTTTTAGATATGGCACTACTCATTTACAATACGTTAACAAGACAGAAAGAACGTTTTGAACCACTCAACGCCCCTAATGTGGGCATGTATGTCTGCGGACCTACAGTCTATGGCGATCCACATCTGGGCCATGCACGACCAGCAATAACATTCGATATCGTTTTCCGCTATCTCACTCATCTCGGCTATAAGGTGCGCTATGTGCGCAACATCACCGATGTGGGCCATTTGGAACATGATGCCGACGAGGGCGAAGACAAGATTTCGAAGAAAGCAAGGCTCGAACAGCTTGAGCCTATGGAGGTGGCTCAATACTACACCAACCGCTATCATGCGGCGATGGATGCTTTAGGCGTGTTGAGACCAAGCATAGAGCCACATGCCACAGGACACATCATTGAGCAGCAGCAACTTGTACGCAAGATATTAGATAATGGCTTTGCTTATGTGTCTAACGGCTCTGTATATTTCGATACCGAAGCCTACAACAAGCAGCATCGCTACGGAGTGCTTTCGGGCAGAAACCTTGAAGACGTGAAAGACGCTTCACGACAACTCGACGGAGTGGGAGAGAAACACCATCAGGCAGACTTTGCCCTCTGGAAAAAGGCACAGCCAGAGCACATCATGCGCTGGCCTTCGGAGTGGAGCGACGGATTTCCTGGCTGGCACTGCGAGTGTACGGCAATGGGAAGGAAGTATCTCGGCGACCATTTCGACATTCATGGCGGAGGCATGGACCTTGTCTTCCCACACCACGAATGTGAGATAGCACAGGCTGTTGCTTCACAAGGCGACCAGATGGTTCACTACTGGATGCACAACAACATGATTACCATCAACGGACAGAAGATGGGTAAGTCGCTCGGCAACTTCATCACTCTCGAACAATTCTTCACAGGCAATCACGAGAAACTCGAAAAGGCATTCTCGCCTATGACAATACGTTTCTTCATCCTCTCTGCTCACTATCGCGGCACGGTTGACTTCTCTAATGAAGCACTTCTTGCAAGCGAGAAGGGACTGGAGCGACTGCTCAACGGACTGCGCGACCTTGAGCGTGTTCAGGCTTCTAAGCAGACTGACAAGGAGACTGAGGCAATGGTCAAGTCGCTGCGCCAGAAGTGCTACGATGCCATGAACGACGACTTTGCCACACCGCTTGTCATAGCCAATCTGTTTGAGGCTTGCTCTACTGTGAACAAGATACTCGACCATAAGGCAGCAATATCTGCCGACGACCTTGAAGAACTGCGCTCAACCATGCATCTCTTCGCCTTCGATATTCTCGGACTTCGCGACGACCACTCATCGGGCAGCGACGCTCGTGAGGAAGCCTTCGGAAAGGTGGTAGACATGGTGCTCGACCTCAGAGCAAAGGCAAAAGCTGACAAAGACTGGGCTACGAGCGACCGCATACGCGACGACCTTGCTGCTGCAGGATTTGAAGTGAAAGACACTAAAGACGGTGTCACCTGGAAGTTGAATGTCTAAGTCTCTTTTAGAGATTGTGAGCTATGGATTTTGATGTGAGTATCTATAAGCAAATAAAGTATCCATGATTGAAATAAGCGAAAACCGACTTAAAAGAATCGTTATCACAACTATCATTGTGTTAGCTATACTTGCTGGCACATTGTTTCTGGCTACACGCTCTACGAGTAATGAACAGATGAGGCAGAGACACTTCACCCCCGAACAGGAACTGGCATACAGCGAGCAGATTGACAGCATTGCTGCCCATCTTGAAGACAGTACGAAGGTGGTGGCGCGACTGAGCAACGAAGTGCAGTATGGTCTCATCTATATGCGGGCGGGCAGAATATTCATCTACGATGCTGTAGAAAACCAGACAACGGAACTTGAACCTACGAAACTGAACGTGGCTGCGAGAGTGAGCCATGCCGACGGAGGAATACTCACGGCTAAGGTCGATGCTGACGAGAACTACCTTCTCATGGTGGCAGCCACAGGCTCGAAGGATACGGAGAGAGGACTCTATCGCTACGACATATTGCGCAAGAAAGTGAGTGTGCTGGCTATCGGTAAGGTTGAGCCTAACGGCAGTGGATATATTGTTTATGAGCGCGACTTGGAAATTCACTTCAACTCTATGGGCGACAAGATTAGTGAGATGATTCACACCAGCAGTTTCGATGAGGGTGAGGGTGAAGACTCTGAAGAGAAGAAACCTCAGAAGCGCCGCCGCTCAGAACGTCAAGAAGATGAGTCTGCAAGCAACAGCTCTGAAGAAAGCAGTCCTGCAGAAACGCATAACGCAGAGCCTGCTCTTGAACCGGTGCCAAGACTTGACTAATATGTTTTAGTTTTTTAGTTATGGGTGTTGAGTTATTAGAACGGAAACGTTAACGGGAACTTTAACTTTAACCTTAACTTTAACTGTCAACTAAAACAACTATGCACTATGAACTATGCACTATATTAAGCTTGTCAACTTACTCATTAATTAACTAATGACAAATGAGCAGATAAAGACATTAATTTTGCTTGTAATAGCCTTTATTGCTATTCTGGCTTATGCTATTCAACCTACGAAATGGGCTTTTGCAGGATTCCCTATGGAAAAGCTCAATATTCCTTTTTGTTCCGTTTCCGATTCGTCTGCAAGTGGTGCCGATTCTGCTGCTAATGCCTTTGCTAAAAATAAACCAAACGTAAGCAATGAGCACTTGCAACCAACCGACACAACAAGCCAGACGGTATTGTTCATTGGCGACTCAATGATTGAAGGACTTGCCCGAAGGTTTGCTCACTATGCAGAAGGCAACGGACACAGTCTTTTTGCTGTAGTCTGGTATGGTTCTACTACAAAGAGTTGGGCAGAGACTTCCACATTAGACCATTTCATAGAACTAAGGAAGCCAACATTTATCGTGATTTGCTTAGGCAGCAACGAGTTGTTTGTTAACGACGTAGAGCGCAGACAGTCATACGTTGCAGCCATAAAGAAGAAGATAGGCGACATTCCATATATATGGATTGGCGCACCCGATTGGAAAGGCGATACTGGCATTAACGACATGATTCAGAAAGAGGTGGGGCAGTCGCGCTATTTCGACAGCCGCCAACTCGTCATAAAACGCGGCAAAGACAATATTCATCCTACATTCTCGGCAGCTTCGCTTTGGGCTGACAGCATAGCACAATGGATGAGTAGCACGAGAACTCAGCATCCTATCGTTATGGAACAGCCGTCGAATAGTGATGCCAAGTGCAACTTTACGCTGCTGCAACCCAACTTTGAGGGATATTAACAAGACTAAAACAAATGGAACAACTGCAAAAAATACTTTCAATGCTTGTGACTGCTGATGAGAACTGGACTTTTCTCAGCCTGCAGTTCTTTGCGCTCTTTCTGCTGTTCTATTTGTTTTTCATCATCCTCTCTCCAGCAAAGCGCGTCTACAGAAAGATTTATGTCGTAGCATTCAGCCTGTTTTTTGCCTACAAGGGCGGAGGACTATGGTTTCTGCTGCCAGCCATAACCGTTGTTTCGTGGTTGCTTACTCGGCTCATGGGCAGGGCAGAACACAATAGGCGGTTGTTGTGTTCTATTACGATTATAGTCACTTTGGCTCCGCTTGTCGCATTGCGCTATATTCATTCCAGCCTTCTTATACCTATCGGTATCTCGTTCTTCACGTTGCAAGCCATAAGCTATACTGTCGATGTCTACCGCAAGAAGTTCCGCAACGATGCCTCTTTCGTTGACTATTCCTTCTTTCTCACCTTCTTTCCACTGCTACTTGCAGGTCCTATAACCCGTGCCGAAGTTCTTATTGGCAGCGAGTCCAACGATAAGAAAAAACAGAGCAGCGATGAAGGAGAAAGGCAGATGCTTGTATCCACAGGTTTGTGGCTCATCATTGTGGGTATAATAAAGAAGGCAGCCATAGCCGACTACATAGCCCAATATAACGACATGGTGTTTCTCTCGCCAGAAACATATAACAGCGTAGAGGTTATTATGGCAGTGTTGGGATATAGTTTGCAGATTTTCTTCGACTTCTCAGGCTATTCCGACATGGCAATCGGACTTGCTGCACTGATGGGTTATCAGTTGCCTGCCAACTTCCGCCAGCCTTACCAGTCGCTTAGTCTGACCGACTTCTGGCATCGTTGGCATATTGCCCTTTCCTCATGGTTGCGCGACTATGTGTATATTCCGCTTGGAGGAAACCGCACTCACAGGCTTAAGCATTATTTCAACATCGTCATCACCATGCTTGTTGCTGCACTATGGCATGGCTCTACGCTGATGTTCATGATTTGGGGAGGTCTTCATGCCGTTGGACTTATTGTCAACAAGGCATTCAGTCCGTTGCTGAAAGGACTGAAAAACAGTGTGCTGTTCAACGCCCTGTCTTGGCTTCTAACCTTTGTTTTCGTAACTTTCGCATGGATTTTCTTCCGCAGTCCCGACATAAGTCATGCTGCCCAGATGATTACTTCAGCGTGCAGTTTTGTCTCAATAGTCGACATCTTCATGTTTGTTCAGGCTCGCGGGACATTAGTTGTGGTAATGTTTTTAGGAATACTGCTGCTGACTGTTCGCGGAAGTCATGCCGACTGGATTGCAAAAACGTTCTGCAAGATGCCTTTCTTGCTTAAGTTAATCATCTTCATTGCTGCCGTACAACTTGCCATTAACAGCAGTAGCGGAACGATAGTTCCTTTTATTTATAGTCACTTCTGATGCCCTTTTGCCTCAGAAACACAAACAAACCAGATTATAGTTTTTGTTTTTTTTACCTTTTCTCCCTTCTACTTTTTCATATTTTCTACTCAGAATGTGGAAAAATATAATTACCTTTGCAAACAGATGTTCTATAATTAACCCTATTTGATATATGAAATATAGCAAGATATTCCGACTATTAGCATTGCTGGCTGTGGCTGTCTTTTCGCTAAATGCTGCGGCTCAACAATATAGCGACGACGAAACTGACGTGTTGATGAATCAGGTTCAGCGTGAACTGAACGAAGGTGGCGACGACGGAATCCAGCGACTCTTTGCTGCTGTTAAGCGAAACGACTTCGGCAACTGGTCAGTAGACCAGCAGACCCGATGCTTTGCCTTGCTGACTGTTGCAGCAGGCGACGGGAAAATAGACAAGCATTCGTGGAAACGCTTAGCCGACTCCGACCCTCTCTTGAAGAAACAAAGGAATTCGGCAGATGCCATTCTTGCTGTCTGCGACTTGATAGAGAGTGGCAATGGCGTGCCAGAGCGTCCGCAGGTTGCATTCAGTCTTCTGAAAAACCTGATGTCGCAGAAGACTTTCCACCCCGCAGCAGCCTATGAATATGCCTGCATGCTGCTTGACGGATATGGCACTCAGCCCGATGCAGCAACGGCAGTCAATCTGCTTATTAAGTGTGCAGAGGCTGGATATAAGCCTGCTTTGCGCGAACTCTCGCTTGCCTGCAAGGAGCAAGGGCTTGTGGTTAACGACAGTTATTTGCAGTTTCTGATGCGTGAGGGCAATCACTACGATAGTTTCAACCGTCTGAAAAACGGATTCATACAAGTGGAACGCGATGGCAGACACGGCGTGATTGACCGTCAGGGTAAGATAATTGTAAGTCCATTATACGACCGTCCTGTATATCTTGAGACAGAAGGACTCACCGAAGTGGAGCAGAACGGCAAGTTCGGTTTCATCAATGAGCGAGGCGATGTGGTTATATCTCCGCGCTATCTTGCTGCAACAGAGTTCAGAGAGGGACTTGCAGTTGTATATGACAGCGACGGATGGGTTATTCTCGACAAGGCAGGTAATGAACGGATGATAGATAATTTCGATGCAATAAGAAGTTTCTCAAACGGCAAGGCTATAGTTACTCTCAAGTCGAAGAAGGGGGCTATAGACAAAACTGGAAAGATTGTAGTTGTTCCTCAATATGAAGACATGGGCGACTTCGGTTGCAACATGGCTGCTGTAAAGAAAGGTTCTAAGTGGGGATATGTTGACGACAAGGGACAGCTCGTCATTCCATGTCGCTACGACCGTGCCGAGCCTTTCGTCAATCCCGACAAACCTTTCGCACTGGTTGTATATAAGGGTAAGGAAATGTGCATCGACAAGAAAGGAAAGAAAAAGAAAATTTAGTTTGCGCTGACGGTGAATGGCGGTGCAGATAAAACAACAATACAGAATATATGCCTATAACTAAAGAAAAGTCAGACCTTCAATACTGGGAGAAAAACAAGGTTAAGGAACCTCGCCACTATAAGGTGATAATGCACAACGACGACTTCACTACTATGGATTTTGTCGTTATGGTGCTTAAAGTAGTTTTCTTCAAGGATAATGATGAGGCTGAAAAGATAATGATGCATATTCATAAGAATGGTGAGGCTGTCGTAGGAATCTACTCCTACGATATGGCTGCATCAAAGACTAATCGTGCAATGAAGATGGCTAAGCTGGCTGGATTCCCGCTTAGGGTTACTTTTCTTCCAGAGTAACCTCACCACATCACCACCTAACACATTTTTTATGGCTGAAATAAAGAAAACAACCGATTGCTCAATTGTTCTTAAAGGTGCACACGATATGTCCCATGACATGCACCATGAGTTTATTGTTCCCGAACATCTTCTTTTGTCTATATCTCTACTGCCTGTTTTTGAATGGGTAGCATCGCAGTATTTCTCTTTAGATGAGATGAAAGATGAGACTTTCAAATACTTAAACGGGCTTGAACGAATAGATAAAAACACCGAATATGAGCCAGAACCTTCTGTGCAGATGAATACTCTGCTCAACGTAGCCGTGCAGCAGATGATGGCTTCAGATGTAGACACACTCGGAATCCCCCATCTCTTTAATGCCATGACCGCACTTGAAGACTCATGGGCTAACTACATAATTCAGAAGGTTGTTGGCGATAGCTATCCCGAAGTGTTGTCTTCGCTCATAACAGCCTATAATTCTATCCCCGAAGATATTAAGGAACTGCCTTTAGAAGATGTTGAAAACATTGTCAAAGGCGATGCCGACTCTGCTGCTGATGCAACTTGGCAGAAACTGGTTACTTGTCTTAATGATACTGTTGAAAACCGCAATCCTCTCATCGGCCGTGAAGAAGAAATAGCACGCACCATTCAGGTTCTTTGCAGAAAGGAGAAAAACAATCCTCTGCATGTAGGTCAGCCTGGAGTAGGCAAGACAGCAATAGTCTATGGTTTGGCAGACAGGATAAACAAGGGTTATGTGCCTGAGCGGCTTCGTAATTGCAAGATATACATGATGGATATGGGCACCATGATTGCAGGAACTCAGTATAGAGGCGACTTTGAGAAACGAATGAAGCTTGTGTTAGACGGTGCAGAGAAAGCGGGCAATGCCATCATCTACATTGATGAGATTCACAATGTGGTGTCGGCTGGTGCTGTCAATGGTGGCTCTCTCGATGCCTCAAATATGCTGAAACCATATCTCGAAGGCGGAAAACTGAGGTTCATCGGTTCTACAACCTACGATGAGTTTAACCGTCATTTCTCAAAGAGCAAGGGACTGGTGCGCCGTTTCCAGAAAATAGATATTGCCGAACCTACCATTGAAGAGAGCATAAAGATTGTGAAAGGGCTGAAAAGCAGGTTTGAGAAATATCACAAAGTGAAGTATAACGACAAGGCTGTCAGGTTTGCTGTTGAGGCTTCTGCTAAGCATATTACCGACAGATTCTTGCCCGATAAGGCAATAGACCTTATTGATGAGGCTGGTGCTTACCGCGAGATTCATCCTCTCGACCAGAAGACACAGACCGTTGATCAGAAACTCATTGCCAGTATTCTCGCCAAGACCTGTAAGGTTGATTCTCTCTCAATGGACGACAAAGGCAATGAGCAGCTGTTTAACCTTGAGAGCAACATGAAGAAACTCATCTACGGACAAGACATGGCAGTAAGGCAGGTGGCTGAATCCGTGCAGATGGCTAAGGCTGGTCTGCAAGACGACGACAAGCCTTTGGCTTCGCTTCTGTTCGTAGGACCTACAGGAGTGGGCAAGACCGAAGTTGCCCGCGTGCTGTCAAAGGAGATGAACATGGAACTTGTGCGCTTCGACATGAGCGAATACACAGAGAAACATGCCGTTGCCAAACTTATTGGTTCGCCTGCTGGCTATGTAGGCTATGAGGATGGAGGACTGCTTGTTGATGCTATACGCAAGTCGCCAAACTGTGTTCTTCTGCTCGACGAGATAGAAAAAGCCCATCAGGATATCTACAACATACTGCTGCAAGTGATGGACTATGCCCGACTTACTGACAACAAAGGACAGAAGGCTGACTTCCGCAATGTGGTGCTGATAATGACTTCAAATGCAGGCGCACAGTTTGCTTCGCAGGCATCGGTGGGTTTCACAGGCGGAATATCGGCAGGCGAGGCAATGCTTGCTCAGGTTAAGAAGACTTTCAAGCCTGAGTTTATCAATCGCCTTACGTCTACGGTTGTGTTCAACGAGATGGACGAGAAGATGGCAGGAATGATTCTTGACAAGAAGTTGCGGCAGTTGCAAGAGAAACTCACAGCCAAGAATGTTGTAATGACGCTCAAACCAGAGACACGCCAGCAGCTGCTTGCCGAAGGCTACAGCCGCAAATATGGAGCGAGAGAGATGGATCGTGTCATCAACCGCAGGCTTAAGCCTCTGCTCATGCGCGAAATCCTTTATGGCAAACTAAAGCGCGGAGGGCATATAGAGGTGTGATTTTTAGTTCATAGTGCATAATGCATAGTTGTTAAAGTTAAGGTTAAGGTTAAGGTTAAAGTTAAAGTTAAGGTTAAAGTTAACGTTCCCGTTGGATTAGTTCCCGTTAACATTCATCCTTAATATTTCATAAGTACATGGTAGTTCAGTTAGATGAAGACTTATGGTTTCCAAATCCTCGCAGAGGAGATAGCGATGGATTGTTTGCAATAGGCGGCGACTTGTCGGTTGACAGGTTGTTGCTGGCATATAGTTATGGTATATTCCCTTGGTTTTCTTTTCGCGACAGCAAGGAACCGCTTTGGTTCTGCCCAATGAAGCGGTTTGTCATCTTCCCTTCCGAAATACACATATCCCACTCTATGCGCACGCTCATGCGTAAGCAGCAATACAGAATGTCGCTGGGAGAAGACTTTGCTGGTGTCATCAACGGCTGTGCCGAAAACAGGATGCAGCTCGAAGGAGCATGGCTTGGCAACGACATGATAGAGGCTTATACAGAGATGCACCGTCAGGGTTTTGCGCAGAGCGTTGAAGTGTGGGAAGGCGACAAACTCGTTGGCGGACTCTATGGCGTAACCTTAGGTCGTTGCTTCTTTGGTGAGAGCATGTTCTCGCGCGTGCCCAGTGCAAGTAAGTTGGCACTCATCTATCTTGCCCAGTTCATGCAGCAGCGTGGCGGAACACTCATCGATTGCCAGTTTGAAACGCCCCACCTTCGCACAATGGGCGGACGTTATATCTCTTATGATGAATATCTCGAATTACTCAAAAAAGAGTAATTCGTTTTTTTTATTTCCAGTTGCTTTTTTTGACTTTAACGATAACGTTAACGGAAACTTTAACTTTAACCTTAACGTTAACGGGAACGAGAACGAGTTATGAGTGTTGAGTTATAAGTTATAAGTTTTTGTTTACTCAGCAACATTCCTTTATCATTTTCCCTAATCATCCATGATGCCGTTGCATCGTGTAGGCACACTCCTCAGTCACTTCGTGACAGCTCCCCTAAACTTAGGAGAGCAATTCCTGCTTACAAACTGAAAGCTACAAAATCAGCCCGATTTTTTGACGAAAAAAGTAAAAAATCTTGACAAACGGAATTTTAATTCTAGAGAAAGATTTTCCGCTTGGCACGAGGCGAAATGCTAAAAAGCGTTTAATTGTTAATCAATCGGCTTAAACTATGTAAACGAACATAAGGAATGAAAAAGTGAAAGGTGTCCTTTCGCGATGCGAAACGTGGCATATCGCAGTGCGATATGTGGCA
>JAGAGD010000010.1 GCA_017627765.1 Prevotella sp.
ATGCCACATATCGCAGTGCGATATGCCACGTTTCGCATCGCGAAAGGACACCTTTCACTTTTTCATTCCTTATGTTCGTTTACATAGTTTAAGCCGATTGATTAACAATTAAATAGATTTTCACATTTCGCCTCGTGCCAAACGGAAAATCCTTCTCTAGAATTAAAATTCCGTTTGTCAAGATTTTTTACTTTTTTCGTCAATATTTCGGGCTGATTTTGAAAGTTACAGATTGTAAACATTCAGTTTGTAAGTTGACAAGTTCAAATTAAAAATCTGAGACATCTGTGGCATCTGTGTGACATTTCAACCTCAAATGCAGAAATTGCTCTCCTAAGTATAGGGGAGCAATTTCTGCATTTGAGTATTTAATCGCACATAGATTTGTTCAACGGGAGCGGGAACGTTAACGTTAATCCTTAATCCAGCACAACTATGAACTATGAACTATAATAAGCTCGTCTACTAAACATTAGTTTCAGAGAAAAATTCTTATCTATTGTAAGATTATTGCATATTTTCTTGCACAATTCAAATTATTTTGTTTATTTTTGCATCGAAATGAAATCGAATAGCGTAATCGGTCATTTCGGAAACAAAACACAAGTAAACAAAAATACTATAACAAACAAAACAAAATTATCATGGAAACTAAAACAGCTAAAAAGACTCAGAAAAAAAAGAAAGTTTCAGCTAACACCAAAACTGCTAGCAAACGTTTGATGAAATTGGAAGAGAAGTATGGTGCTCACAACTATCATCCACTACCTGTTGTCCTGACAAAGGGCAAGGGCATCTACGTTTGGGATGTTGAAGGCAAGAAATATTTCGATTTCCTTTCTTCTTATTCTGCTGTAAATCAAGGTCACTGCCACCCAAGAATTGTGAAGGTGCTGAAGGAGCAGGCTGACAAGCTCTGTCTCACATCAAGGGCTTTCTACAACGATGCTTTGTGCGAGTATGAGAAGTTTATGCACGAATTCTTCGGATATGACAAGGTTCTGCCTATGAATACTGGTGCCGAAGGTGTTGAGACTGCTCTGAAGCTGGCACGCCGCTGGGGCGTAGTGAAGAAGGGTATTCCTAACGACAAAGCTAAAATCATTTGCTGCGAAGGAAACTTCCACGGAAGAACTGTTACGGTAATCACCATGAGTAACGACCCAAGTTCTTACGACAAATACGGACCACTGACTCCTGGATTTATCCGCATTCCATATAACGACCCGAAGGCTCTCGAAGAGGCGCTTAACAAGTATGGCAAGGAAGTGTGTGCTTTCATTGCTGAACCTATTCAGGGCGAGGCTGGTGTGTTTGTTCCAGACGACGGCTACCTGAAGAAGTGCTTCGACCTATGCCACAAGCATAACGTACTGCTAATTGCTGACGAGGTGCAGACTGGTATTGCTCGTACAGGAAAGATGCTTTGCAGCCAGCACGACGGCATACGCCCAAACATCGTAATCTTGGGTAAGGCTCTTGGTGGCGGTGTGCTGCCTGTTTCTGCTTGTCTTGCTGACGACGACATCATGATGAACATCAAACCAGGCGAGCACGGATCTACATTCGGCGGATTCCCTCTTGCAGCAAGAGTGGCTGTAGAGGCTCTGAAGGTTGTAAAACGCGAAAAACTTGTTGACAATGCAGAGAAGATGGGTCAGATATTCCGCAAAGAAATTAAGAAAATCAACTCTCCACACATCGTTGAAGTGAGAGGCCGCGGACTGCTCAACGCCATCGTAACAAAGCCTATCAACGGAAAAAACGCCTGGGACATCTGTCTGAAACTAATGGACAACGGCCTGCTGGCTAAACCAACCCACGACGACATCATCCGCTTTGCTCCTCCATTGAACATTAAGGAGAAAGAGCTGATGACAGCAATTGATATTATAAAGAAGACTTTTGAAGAAATGGCACAATAAGCCCAATGTTTCTGACAACAGACTTTTTAAGGCTCATTTAAAAGAATGGGCAAGAACACCAAATTAGACAACAAAAGAAGCCCCGTCCCAATGAAGAGACGAGGCTTCTTTTGTTTGTGTATTATAAAGTTCTTGAACTTAGCTCAAAAACTAAATTTACTCCTTAACGAGGACTGTTCCTGTCTTGCCTTGCAATGCTTCACAGGCTTTTTCGAGCGAAGTGATGAGAGCTTTTCCACCATTGGTGTTTTCAACAAAACTCATGCAAGACTCGACTTTAGGCAACATGCTGCCTGGGGCAAAATGTCCCTGCTTGATATATTCTTTAGCCTCAGCAATAGTCATGCAGTCCAAATCCTTCTGATCTGGCTTGTTAAAGTTGATAGAAACCTTTTCTACTGCGGTGAGGATTACGAGCATATCGGCTTTGAGATCGAGGGCAAGCTTAGCACTCGCACGGTCTTTATCGATAACTGCTGCCACTCCTTCATAATCGCCAGGACCATTCTCTACAACCGGTATGCCACCACCTCCTACGGTAATGACAATGCTGTGCATATCTACGAGCTGCTCAACAATAGGCAGTTCAACTATCTTAACAGGCACAGGTGAAGGTACAACACGGCGATAGCCGCGTCCAGCGTCCTCAACAAATGTATAGCCTGTCTCTGCTGCTATGCGCTCTGAATCCTCCTTGCTGTAGAACATGCCTACAGGCTTCGTAGGATTCTGGAAAGCAGCGTCGTTCCTGCTTACTACAACCTGAGTTACTACTGCAGCACAAGGCTTATTGATGTTTCTGCGAGCGAGTTCTCTCTCTACAGCCTGCTGCAGATGATAACCGATGTATCCCTGTGTCATTGCGCCGCATTCTGGGAATGGCATTGCTGGTGTACCGCCGCCATGATTAGCAGAATACTCAAATGCGAGGTTTACCATGCCAACCTGTGGACCATTGCCATGACCGATAACTACATCATAACCTTCCTCAACCAAGTCAACTATGGCAGAGGCTGTGCTCTTGACTAGCTCTAACTGCTCTTCTGGTTTCTTACCGAGAGCGTTGCCTCCTAGGGCTATTACAAGACGTTTACTCATATTTTTATTTATAGATTTTTGTCATGTTTGGGAAGAGAATAATGAAACCATGCTCCCCCTCTAAAGAAATAGGGGGGGAGCTGGTTCTTTTTATTCAAATAAATTATTTGGAAATATTACTTCCTAAACTTGAATTTCAAAAAAGTATTATTTCAAGGTAGCGTACATCACAGCCTTGATGGTGTGCATACGGTTCTCTGCCTCGTCGAATACCTTAGACTGCTTGCTGCGGAATACCTTGTCGGTAACTTCCATTTCCTTCAGACCGAACTTCTCGTAGATGTCCTTGCCGATTGTTGTTTCCAGGTCGTGGAATGAAGGCAGGCAGTGGAGGAAGATAGCGTCAGGATTAGCATTAGCCATAACAGCGTCGTTAACCTGATATGGACTGAGGTGCTTGATGCGCTCTGCCCAAAGCTCAGGAGCTTCGCCCATAGATACCCAGATGTCAGTGTAGATTACGTCGGCATTCTTTGTACCTTCCTTAACATCGTCAGTAAGAGTGATTGTGCATCCGTTTTCCTTTGCAATCTCTCGGCATGTAGCAACGAGTTTCTCGTCAGGCATGTTCTCTTTTGGTCCGCAAGCAACGAAATTGATACCGAGCTTAGCAGAAACAACCATAAGTGAGTTTGCTACGTTGTTACGAGCATCGCCCATGAACACCATCTTCAAGCCTTTGTAGTGACCGAAGTTCTCTTCGATTGTCAATACGTCAGCAAGCATCTGTGTTGGGTGGAACTCTGTTGTAAGACCATTCCATACAGGAACACCTGCGTGCTTAGCAAGGTCTTCTACAATCTGCTGGTCGAAGCCTCTGTACTCGATACCGTCGAACATGCGACCAAGTACTTTTGCAGTGTCTTCGAGAGACTCTTTCTTACCCATCTGTGAAGAACCTGGATCAAGGTATGTAACGCCCATACCGAGGTCGTTTCCTGCTACTTCGAAAGAGCAACGAGTACGTGTTGATGTCTTTTCGAAAAGAAGAACAATGTTCTTACCAGTTAAATACTTGTGAGGAGTGTTTGTACGCTTGAGGTTTTTGAAATCCTTTGAGAGCTTCAGGAGGTACTGGATTTCTTCTGTGCTGAAGTCCAGTAACTTCAAGAAACTTCTTCCTGATAAACTTCTTGGCATAATTTTAAAATTTTCTTTTTATTGTGTTATTAATAGTATGATTCGGAATTGAAAAATCGTAGATTCTGTGACTCTGCTGCTACTGCCGTTTTCTACAACAGAATTAACAGCTGAACCACAGAACTACTTTCTGATATCTCTTATCCTCTACTTGAGGACAATTTCTTCTTGTTTAACGATACGCTCACAGTAGTGGCACTTCAGAGTGTTGTGTTCTCTGTCAACAACGTGGAAGCGTGTACGCATTGGCTCGTTGTTGCTGATGCACTTAGGGTTGTTGCAACGCACGATGTCGATAAGTTCATCAGGCAAAGTTACAGGATGTTTGTCAACAACCTCATAGTCGCGTATGATGTTAACAACTGCGTATGGAGCAATAACAGCCATGCGGTTGAGAGTTTCCTCAGGCAGGTCGATGTCGGCAATCTTGATGATTCCCTTCTTCTTCATGCGGCCGCTGTCGAGGTTGTAGCCTATGGTTACGCTATTCTCCATTCGCTCGATGCCCAGCAAGTCAACTACTTTAAACAGTGACGAGCATGGTATATGGTCAATCACAATACCGTTACGCAAAGCTGCTACGGCAAGTTCTTTCTGTTTCATTTTTCGGATGTTTTGAGTTTATGCTGCTTCACAGCGAAAGTTTATTGAAATGATTTTAGCTTCGGCAAGCCCTTGTCAGTCTATACCGAGTGCGCGGCATATGATTGCCTGACGAGCATAGAGACCGTTGCGTGCCTGCTCGAAGTAGTAAGCCTGTGGAGTGTCGTCTACGTCTTGTGCTATTTCAGTCACACGAGGCAGTGGGTGCAGCACTCTCATGTTAGGCTTGCATCCTTGCAGCATGCTTGCAGTGAGTGTATATACATTCTTTACGCGCTCATATTCCATCAGGTCGCTGAAGCGTTCACGCTGGACACGAGTCATATACAGGATATCAGTCTGGTTTATGATGTCCTCGCTGAACTCTGTAGTCTCTTCATATTCAATGCCGAGCTGCTTGCAGTATTGCTTATATTGCTCTGGCATGCGCAGTTCCTCGCAGGCTACGAACTTGAAACGAGGATTGAAAAAGTGCATTGCTTCAAGCAGTGAGTGAACAGTGCGTCCATACTTCAAGTCTCCAACCATTGTAATTGTCAGGTTGTCGAGTGTACCTTGAGTCTGGTAGATAGTGTAAAGGTCGAGCATTGTCTGTGTAGGGTGCTGGTTGCTGCCGTCTCCAGCGTTAACAATAGGCACCTTAGAGATTTCGCTCGCATAGCGTGCAGCTCCTTCCTGAGGGTGACGCATTACAATCAGGTCTGCGTAGTTACTGACCATCATAATAGTGTCCTTGAGAGTTTCACCCTTTGCCTGGCTACTTGTCTTTGCATCGGTGAAGCCAATCACTCTGCCTCCTAAACGGTTAACAGCAGTCTCGAAGCTGAGACGTGTACGTGTTGACGGTTCAAAGAAAAGCGAGGCCACCACCTTTCCCTCCAGAATGCGCTGGTTTGGATTCTTTTCAAACTCTCTTGCCCTTCGTAAAAGCGACAAGATTTCTTCTTTGGTCAAATCTGTGATGGATATCAAACTACTCTGCATACTTTTATATATATTTTGTCTGCAAAAGTAGTGAAAATCATTTAGGATTTAGCACATGCCGATAAAAAAAATGTTAAATGCAAAAAAAATAGTGTGTCGTTGTCATTATTTCCACTTTTAATAGTAATTTTGCACAAAAGAACAACTGATAACATAATAATTCTAATCAAATCAAACGTCTTATGAATAACTCGGTTATTACATTTCCGCTGCCGACTAACGAGCCGGTAAAAGCATATCTGGCAGGTTCGCCAGAGCGTGTAGCACTCGAAAAAGAACTGGAACGCCAGAGCAATCTGGTAGTTGACATTCCAATAATAATAGGTGGCAAGGAAATTCGCACTGGCGATATAGGAAAAATCACTTGCCCACACGACCACAAGCATGTGCTTGCAACTTATCACAAGGTCGGCAAGAAAGAGGTTGAAATGGCTGTTGAAGCTGCCATGAAGGCTTGGCAGGAATGGAGCCGCACTCCTTGGACCACCCGCGCTGCTGTGGTTATGAAGATGGCAGAACTGCTTGCAACTAAATATCGTCCTATAATGAATGCAGCCTGCATGCTGGGACAGAGCAAAAACATTTATCAGGCTGAGATTGACTCTGCTTGCGAGACTATCGACTTCTTCAGATATAATGTCCACTATGCTTCAAAGATTTACGCAATGCAGCCTAAGGATGGAGCAGGACAGCTTAACCATACGGAGTATCGCCCGCTTGAAGGTTTCATCCTCGCAGTCACTCCGTTCAACTTCACTTCAATTGCATCTAACCTCTGCATGACTCCAGTGCTTATGGGTAATGTTGCTCTTTGGAAACCTTCTACAACGGCCCTCCTCAGCAACTACTATCTGATGCAGCTCTACAAGGAGGCGGGACTGCCCGATGGCGTTGTCAACTTCTTGCCTGGCAGCGGTGCACTGATTGGCGAAGTTGCAACACAGTCTAAGTACTTCTCTGGCATACACTTCACAGGAAGTACAGCAACATTCAATTCTCTCTGGCGTCAGGCAGGACAGAATCTTGGCAAGTATATTTCTTATCCACGCATAGTAGGCGAGACTGGCGGCAAGGACTTCATCTTCGTTCATCCTTCAGCCGACAAGAAAGCCGTAGCAACAGCAGCATTCTGCGGAGCGTTTGAGTTCCAGGGTCAGAAGTGCTCTGCTGCTTCAAGAATGTATATTCCGAAGAGTCTCTGGGCTGATGTGCTCAAAGACATGAAGCGTATGGCTGCCGAAGTGAAGATGGGCGACGTCAAGGATGCAGGCAACTTCATCAATGCAGTAATCGACGAAGTTTCTTTCGACAAGTGCAAGTCTTACATCGACTATGCCAAGGCTGCCGACGATGCTAATATAGTTCTTGGCGGAAACTGCGACAAGACCGTCGGATGGTTCGTAGAGCCTACAGTTATAGAGACTTCAAATCCCCACTTCAAGTCGATGGAAGAAGAGATATTCGGTCCTATCCTCACAGTCTATCCTTACGACGACGACAAGGTGGAAGAGACAGTCAAACTATGTAACGAGACATCGCCTTACGGTCTGACCGGAGCAGTGTTCGGACTTGATCGCATGGCTGTAGAGAAGATAACCGAACAACTCAGCTATGCTGCCGGCAACTTCTACAGCAACGACAAGCCAACAGGTGCCGTAGTCGGCATGCAGCCATTTGGCGGAGCACGTGCCAGCGGTACTAACGACAAGGCAGGCGGTGAGTTCAACCTGATTCGTTGGATTATTCCACGCGTCATTAAGGAGACACTCGTTTCGCCTACCGACTATAGATACTCGTATCTGAAATAATGGAAAAAACGGGAGTTACCCGAAGTCATAAATAGTTAGCTGGAGTTAGCTGACAGGCAATAATAAACAAAGAACAAAAATTACCTAAGTCAGCTGACTCCTGATAATTGTTTTAGCCTCTTGCAGCAATGGCTGCATAACTCTCCTTAAATATAATTATATGAAAATCAGAAAGCAAATAACACCATGTGAAGTAAACGTAGCCTCAGAATATGGACGACTACGTGCCGTATTGCTTCACCGTCCAGGCATTGAGATAGAGAGAATGACTCCACTTAATGCTGCCCACGCACTCTACAATGACATCTTAGACAAGAAAATCGTCGACACTGAGTACAGCAACTTCTGCGGAGTTCTGGAGCGCTGGACCAATGTCTACTATGTCGAAGACATCCTCGAAGAACTCCTTAACGACGAAGAAATAAAGAAATACATGGTTGAAGAGAGCGTGTCTCACTTCGGCATGCGTCCCATCAAGCAGGCTGGTAAGTCTGATGTTCAGCTCATCGACAGACTGATGAGCATGGACAATGTAGAACTTGCCAAAGCACTCATCGAAGGACTCGAAAACCCAAAGTGGGACGGACTGTCTGAAAACAGATACCTGCTTGAACCACTCTACAACCTCTTCTTCACACGCGACGCTTCGTCAACAGTCTACAACCGCGTGCTCATCAACTCAATGAGCTTCGATGTTCGCGAGCGCGAAACCTTAATCTACGAGGCCATCTTCCGCCATTTCTTCAAGGTAGACCTGCTCAATGCAATGGCATGGAACAGCAAAGCTCATACCGAAGGCGGCGACGTTCACATCGCAGCACCTGACTTGCTCTGCATCGGCGAAGGCATACGAACAAACGCAAAAGGCATAGAATATCTGGCACAGCAGTTTGCTAAAGAACGCGACCACTTCAACATCCTCGTTCAGGAACTGCCACACGAGCCAGAGTCATTCATCCACCTCGACATGGTGTTCACTTTCTTAGGCAAACATAAGTGCATGGCTTTCGAACCAATGCTAAAGAAACAAGGTATCTTCGCAGGCAAAGATACTACCCTCATAAGCATAAATCATGGAAAGATAAGCTACTGCCCGATGGACAACATCGTAGACGGACTCAACAGTCTGGGATGGGACATCCAGCCAATCATAGGCGGCGGCAACGACCCATGGATTCAGTTGCGCGAGCAATGGCATAGCGGCGCCAACTTCTTCTCTCTTGGCGACGAGAAGATAATTGGCTATCAGCGCAACACCCGCACCATCGACGCCCTCGACAAGGCAGGCTTCAGCGTTCTAAATGCCGAAGACATCGTAAGCGGAAAGGTAAACATGGAAGACTACAAGAGCTTTGTAGCCACCGTACCAGCATCAGAGCTGCCTCGCGCAGGCGGCGGCGCTCGCTGCATGACCATGCCAATACTCCGCGATGAGGCATAAGTCAATACACTAAAAACAAGCATAAAAGACAAAGTCACCGTTAGCTCGTCAGAGTTAGCGGTGACTTTTTTGATAAAGTTTCTTATTTAATTATACATTTTCGGTAAGAATCTGCTTTATTTAAAAATACTATCAGGCAATGTTGACAAGCCAACCTCTTTCATTATACTGTCAGAGAGTTGCTTATCCTCTTTTTTAACAAAAGGTTTATCCAGCCACACTTTGAATGAAGAGTTTAATACTGTCTTCTTTTCACAGACAACAAAATACTTATCTAAAAACAGCAAATATGCCTGTGGTGACAAATTGCCTTTTTTAACTTCCGTAATCAAGAGCCTTCTGATTGAGTCATTTCTAAATTCTTGCGGATTATGTAAAATATAGCATATAGTGAAGATTTAACACTTTCTACGTCTGCATATTTCCCTCTAACGCATTTCTCATCAATCCACCCATATTTGGCAACAATTCCACATGCTCTTACAAAATTAACAGAATCAACCTTTCTGATATATTCCCGCACATTCTTATCTTTTCTGCTTTGAGCTAATGACATGTTTCTTATACCTTAATCTAACCCATATATCTCTGTAAGCACAAAAAAGATAGAGTCTGGAATAAATACTTTGTCAGTTTGCTTACCAACAGTCATAGAATGTGTAAATATTTGTGATACTAAAAAATATCAATATACCACAAATACATAACCGTAATCTCAGGCAGGTAGGTCCGCAGTCCATTGCATCATGCTGTGTGTAATGAGGAAAGGGCTTCATTCATTGCTGTTTATAGCTTATATACACCATCAACATTCCTAAAACCATTCTCTTTCATATATTCAGAAAACTCTTTGAAGGAAGGCGCATGATTCTCATCAAGCTTCTTCAAGTAGCTAATGATAGTTTCCACAAACCTTTCTTCATTTCCGTTCCGCTCGGCATATTCATGCAAACGGCATGGTAGCAAGTCATAATAAATCCAGTTTGTATCATATTCCTTACCCCCAAAAGATATACCATTACTTTTGTTGGTTTTCAATAGCTTACGAGCTATTTTTATCGTCTGCCCATCCTTTTCCATCTTTTCAATCTTATCTGAAAAGGTTGTTACACTAAATAGGCTATCATAGAGGAAACATGTTACATATTCAATTAATACTTCCTTGAAGAAGTTTTGTTCATAGGGATTATCGGATTGAAAATCTCTTACATAACAATGCATAAGCTCATGCATCATTGTGGGGGTATAGAAAAGATCACTGTCAATGAAAAAAGAAGAAAACTTATCATGAGTATGTGCCCAGTTTGATGTAAAAGAGCGGGTTATCTTACCCATAGTGATCTTAGTCCTTTGGGTTGATTTTACTACATATAAGGTATCTGGAGATAAGTCGTCTCCAAACCATGTATTAAGACAATCTCTTACATTTTTAACCCTTTCTATATCCAAAGAGTCTTTTTCTTTATAATCCCAATAATATTCAATTTTGCCACTTTTATCACTTTTTGTAGAATCAACATTCTCAAAAAGCAAATCTATGAATTTTCCTTTCTCTGAAAAAGTATAGTGATTGTATGCAGGTCTGTAGAAAAGATAGAAACTTGGCTCTATTTCATTCGACAAGAACCGCATCGTCGGTTTGCGGTTAACATAGGAGACGGGGCGACTTGATCGAAGATAGAAAAGAGTTGGCTCTATATTGAATTCGACACAAATTGTGTCAACATTATTTTTGTCACCAATGTACCAAGACTGAACATTAGGCATTGCATAGAAAACCTGCGTTGAGTAATTCTTTCCATAAGTTATCGGTGAATAAAAAGAATATGAGAGGTATTGAGGATGCTGCGTTGTGTCATTGAGCAAATCCATTATCTCATATGGATATTTGGGGAAGAATTTACCCTTTGATGTCTCAAGTATAATTGAGCTAAAAACAAAATTAGCTGCTAAATTAGCAGTAATATGAGTATTTTTAAATCTATAATCCGATATTCTACTCTTTTTAGGGAACTCATGCTCAATACGGACTTGTACATACTGAGAAAGCGACCACGTTGAATCTGGCAGCTTATCATATTTCGCCACATAATCAGAGTAGAATGCGCTAACTGTTATCTTCTGCTGTGCTTCTATTTTACAGTTGCTGCAAAAGAAAATAATGAACATTATAAATATATTTTTCATCTTAGTTGGGTTTTATTGTCTTTAACAGTTTCTTTTACAATATATCGTGATTGAAAAGCTAACGTAAAAATATGATTATAATTATTGTTCTTCCATGCAAACAAGCCGAATTTTAAGATTATATATCAATAGGTTGCAATGGGCAAGGCTGATTAAGCAATTGAAAAATAATTATGGTGTGACAGAATTCTGGACAATCTGCTAACAGATTGTAAGTTGTCTCTTAGAATTTATGGATTGGAGAGTGAAAACCTGCAATTTTCGGAGGCGAGTTGGGTAAAAAATTGATTAACTAACCTCGCAAATAACTTAAAAATTCTGGACCGAGAAAAAAGAAGTTGCAAAATATGCGAGTATTTGGCGGTTTTTCGCTGTTTTTAGTAAATCGCTCAATATCAAGACATTATACGTTTCGCCTCATAACTCATAACTGTTAAAAAAGTCAAAGGGCATCTTTCGCAGTGTGAAAGGGCACCTTTGGCAGTGCAATATGCCACATATCGCACTGCGATATGCCACGTTTCGCATCGCGAAAGGACACCTTTCACTTTTTC
>JAGAGD010000011.1 GCA_017627765.1 Prevotella sp.
TCAGATCTCTAATATTTTATACAATTAATAATATCTGTGTAATCTGTGCTATCTGTGTGACTTTAAATATCTGTGTATTCTGCGCAATCTGTGTGCCTTTAATTCTCTGTGTGATAAAAAATCTGTGTCCTCTGCGCAATCTGTGTGCCTTTAATTCTCTGTGTGATAAAAAATCTGTGTCCTCTGCGCAATCTGTGTGCCTTTAATTCTCTGTGTGAACTTAAACTATCTGTGTGGAAGAATCTCGTCATAGTAGTCATACAAGCATTGTCTGACGAAGCTTTGTTCGAAGCGGTCTGCAATCATTTTTCTTGCATTGCCAGTCATCTTCTTTCTGCCCTTCTCGTCAGTAATCATTTGCTTCATAGCCTTATATAACAGTTCTTCGTCTTTAGAAGGAATGATTATTCCGTTCTCACCTTGACAGATAATCTCGCGTGAACCGTTAATGTCAGTAACGATGCAAGGCAGGTCCATTGCTCCAGCCTCAATCACAGTGTTAGGAAATCCCTCCCTATAGCTTGGGAATACGAAACAATCAGAGGCCGCATAGTATGCAATTAGTTCATCGCCTAAAATAGTTCCAAGTGTATTTATATTTTGGGATTCATTGATTATTTCTTGTGAACTTATACTAATAGGGTCTAATTCATTTTCATAATGCCCCACAAGCCAAAGCCTTGTCTTAGGAAATTCCTCATTCAACCGTTTGAAGGCAGCAACAAGTTCGTTAATGCCTTTATCTCTTACAATGCGACCAACGAAAAGAAAGGTAAAGGCATCACTATCTCTTAGGTTCTCAGCCATTCTCATAATAGACTCTCTGCGAGAGAACCTTGTCATGTCAATGCCTCTCACGTTGCCATAACCTAAAATCTTCATCGGTTTTTTAGTTATCCCATTATTCTGCAAGTCAGCCTTCACACCTTCTCCCTCAGGGATGATATGAGTAGCACAGGCGCAGGTTATAGCATCTGTCAGCATCAGTATCTTTCGTTTCAGTCCTTGTGCAGTAGGGAATACAAGTCCTGTAAAGGTATGCACTCTCACAGGTACCCTTGTCAGCCAAGCAGCCACCATGCAGAGCAGTCCTGCCTTAGGAGTCATAGAGTGTACCATCTGCGGGTGTTCCCTGCGGAATACTTTTATCAGTTTAAAAAGAGAAACAACATCCTTTTTCAAGGATATATGCCTTTCCATTGATATAGGTATAATATGAAAACCACAGTCTTCTATGCTATCTAGTTGATGCCCAGGAGATGAAAGAGCAATCATATTATATCCTCGCTCTCTCATATCAATCATAACATCACGAAAGAAATTACAGGATTGAGCAACAGTTGCAGCTCTTATAATTTTATTTTTTTCTCTCATAATTGTTTGTCATGGATTCAAAGATTTATAGCAGGCTATTATTTTTAATTGTATTTTGTGATAAAATCTTTTTCATACCCCCATAGTTTACCAAAAGGTTGCTCCTCCATTTCTTTTTTGAAGTCAAGTAAGTATTCTTTCCATGTATATTTAGGTTCATATCCTAGCTCAGAAACTGTTTTTCTTATATCAAGGACAAATTGAGATGAATTTGCTTTTCTAGGGCATAAAATAATTTTTGACTTTTTGTTTTTAGGACTAAATACATCTACAATGTCTTTAACACGTTGAAGCAATGTATTTCCGCCACTGCCAATATTATAGATGCCGCCATCAACTTCTGCTATTAATGACTTCTCTACGATTTGTAAAAAGTCTTTAATACAGCAAGTTTCTAATAATCGATATGGATCTCCCCAGACCTCTATATCTTTACCTTCGATAGCTTGATAAATAAAAAATCTGTCAGTAACTAATACCTTTTTACCATTAGTAAATGTATATGGGTTAGGATCATACATGTAAACTCTTGATAAACGTAATATGAACCGTTTTAAGCCATAAGTTTCATAATAGTGCTCTATCATATCGACAGCAGCATTTTTTGCAATTACATACATTGCGTGATCCCCTTTAAGAGGTGCTTTTCGTAATGAATCCGCAGGAATTGGAACCTTAGTACCAAATAAATAACTTACATCGAAAAGCGACTGTGGGAATATAATACGATCGGCGTGTACATTATGTGTATATTCAAGAACGTTTTTTGTTCCTTGAATGATAGATGTTATATATAGATCTGCATTATATCCTTCCATTGATGCAGGTAATGCTCCAGCAAAATGAACGATTGCATATATTTTCTTTTTTGGTAATCTTTCAAATTGTTCAGCTTTCGATATATCTAAACTAATATAGTTCATTCCATGATCTAAAAAGAAACCATTATCATCTTTTCTATGTCCTACAGGAATTACATCATATCCAATATTTTTTAAATGGATAGCTATATGTGTTCCAAGATGCCCGGTGGCACCAAAAACTACAATTCTTTTTGATTTTAAATTATTACTCATAAACTTTAAAAATTGATTTATTTATAATCGAGCTGATTATTTTTTGTTATATTATAGTAACAAATTCCTTCACCTTCTGATATGTTATTGAGCTTTTCTAAATAAAAAAACATCAATTTTCAAAACAAGATAATTTGCTAAGTTGTAAGGAATTATGTTAGATCCTCATTACTTAACACTTATATTTCACGGTTAGTTAAAGTTAAAAACTTTCCGTCTAGAATATACATCCTCGCACTTCGTCTTCAAGTCAAGCAGCATTCCTTTCACAACCCCCCAGCGACATCGATACCGTACAAGCTCTTATTATTTTCATGATTAAAATAACCTTAACGTTGGTTAGTTATGAGTTATAAGTTATGAGTTATAAGTTGTATTATGAGTGTTCTAATTTATTTATGTATGCTTGTTTCAAAGCTGCTAATAGTTTTTGAACTTAGAAATAGCGTACACAATACAATTTGGTTGTTCAAATACTAATCTATTCTCAAATCGCAAAGTATTTATACCATATTCATTGAATAGTTCTTCTTCACGACTTTTGTCATGCTCTTGTACTGAACTGCAATTGTGATAGTCACCATCAAGTTCAATAGCAAGGCGTAAAGCGGGACAGTAAAAATCTAAAATATATTTATCAATACTGTACTGACGACGGAATTGTAGTCCTGCAACTTGTTTGCCTTTTAATATTCTCCATAGTGCAGCCTCTGCAGGTGTACTATTGTTTCTGAGTTGGCGACGTAAGAATTTCATGCTTTTTAAGTTTATCACATGTTTAGTGTTTCTCAACGCCCCCTTACCCCCTCTAGTCTTAGAGGGGGAATCGCTGCTATGCTTCAATTCCGTCTCTTCCGTCATGTTGTTTTCCGTTATTCTGCAGGTTTATGGTATTTATTAAAAGTTTAAGTTTTACTCCATCCAAAGCTCTAGTATTAATTCCCCCTCTAAGTTAGAGGGGGTGCCCCGACGGGGCGGGGGCGTATGCAAAACTCAAAATAAGTACATCTAATAGGATACTATTTATTTTTCAAAACTAAATTCTCTATTCATCCTCAATACAAGATAATATGCTAAGTAATCAAGTTAGGATCTCATAACTCACCACTCATAACCCATAACTCATAACTCACAACTAGTTCCCGTTCCCGTTCCCGTTCCCGTTCTCGTTCTCGTTCCCGTTCTCGTTAATATATTTATTAATATTTTCTTATCGAAGCAATAAGACCTGTTAGTTGCTTTTGAATTTCTGTTAGTGAAAGCATTAACAAGTTATATTGTTCCATTTCTATATATTTTAGATTTCTCGATATAAGCAATTGTGTTTCTACTTCATTTGAAGAACCAAGTGCCACATCAAGGAAATGTGCAAAGTCTGTGTCATTAGGGCGTCCAGCACCCTCAGCAATATTTGAAGAAATGCTCACAACTGCTCTTTGCAACTGGTCGCATAGCCCTTTCTTCTCAAACCAAGGTAATTTAGTTGTAACTTCATATACTTTAGTAGCAAACTCGACAGAATCTTGCCACACTTTATATTCTCTAAAATTCCTTGCCTTTAATTTTTCATTCATAGTTAGTAATTATTCTTAATTCCGTTCTCGTTCCCGTTCTCGTTAAAGTTCACATGGCGTATGCCCTAGTTCCCGTTAAGGTTAACGTTAAAGTTAAAGTTAGATTAGTTCCCGTTCCCGTTATCGTTGAGTATACACCCCTTCATACCCTTCTACCATCTTGGTGATGTCGAACTGTTGGGCGCGGGCGTAGCAGGAAGAAGCTACCTGGTTGTAATAGTCTTGGTCGGTAGATAGTCGTTCTATTATCTTAGCAAGGGAGTCTGAGTCTTCATGTGGGAAGAGTATGCCGTAGCCTTCAGTTATCTCGTGCAGTCCGTCTACATCGCTTGCGATGAAAGGTTTGTCTACAGACATTCCTTCGATGTTCGATAAGGATAGGCCTTCATAATGCGATGACATAACTACAACATCGGCTGTGTGAAGCAGTCTTGCAACATCAGTACGCAATCCCAAGAACTTCACGTTGTCTTCAATGTTTAAGTTTTTAGCCA
This sequence comes from Prevotella sp., assembly GCA_017627765.1. Taxonomy (GTDB): domain Bacteria; phylum Bacteroidota; class Bacteroidia; order Bacteroidales; family Bacteroidaceae; genus Prevotella. The sequence goes on from JAGAGD010000011.1 coordinate 4,519, forward strand.
AGTTCTTAACGTCGTTAAGTCTCTCACCAGTACCTACAAGCCAAAGTTCAAATTTCTCCTTTGGCAGTTTTGCTATAGCTTTAACTAATGTGTCTTGATCTTTTTGTTTGCGGAAACCTGCAACCATTATAGCAACAAACTTATCTGTCTTAAGTTCTTCTATAGGTTTCGCGTTATGAAAACTTGCTATATCAACACCATTAAATATAGTTACTATAGGCAGTTTGTCTCGTTTTAGGTAATTACGCAGATTTTCCTCTGCCTGATTGGATATGCATATAATGCGATTATACCTGTTATACATCCATCTGTCAATATTGGCATACCATTTCCAATATCGGCGGCGATTAGATGTATTATGTTCCGTTGTAATAAGTTTCTTTCGTGTAAATAAGTTCGCTATTGCAGCAAACAACTGAGGAGAAGAATTATGAGTATGCACAATATCATATTTCTTCATTATTCCAATCAGTTTTATTATATATAGCGGATTGTAGCAAGAAGTTCCCAATTCATAAATCTTACATTCTGGACATTCGTGCTTCAGTCTCTCCATCAGCTTAGTCTTCTCATTGTTAAAAACAACAAGTCCAACCTCATGCCCTAAATCCCTGAAGCGAGGCATCAGGTTCACAACCAATGTCTCAGCCCCACCAGTCTGTAACGAAGTAATTATATGTAGTATTTTCATTATTCAATAATAAATCTTAACTTTAACCTTAACTTTAACGTTCCCGTTCCCATTTTTCAATTCCCCCTCTAAGTTAGAGGGGGAAAGGGGGCGTATGCTCTAGTTCCCGTTTTCGTTCCCGTTAAAGTTAGATTAGTTCCCGTTCCCGTTAATATCCCTCCTATGCATAGCATATCCAAGAGGCATGGCAATAATCCAGTACCAGTTTATAGTAGGAATTTTATTCCAAATAGTGTCTTTAATAGTTTTGTTATCGTTTCTATTATAGCAGAAACGGAATCTCCAGTAGTTTATAGCAGCTTTCATCTTTTGTATGAAAGGCACGTTACTATATCTCGTCATCTCTGCGTATGTCATCATGGCGGCTATAGGGCTATTCATTCTTGCTTTGACGATACCAGAAGAAATACCATCATTTTGATATTCTGCCAAATATATTACCTTATTAAAATATCTCAATTTATATTTTGTAGCAATCCTGTTCCATAGAAGCATCTCAGGGCAAAATCTTTCATTCTCTATTTCTGGAAATGGAAATTCTTTTAATACACAAGTCTTAAATACTTCTTTCATATCTCCAGTAACACCATATTTCATGCGGATGCATAATGAGCTCTCATCCATTATATCCTGAGGAAGTCCACTACCTATAACCTTACCATCAAAAGTACCATCAAGTCCACATACCCCAGCAAAAGAATTATCACATTTAATGCCTTCATACATTTTTGCAACATCTTCAAGAGCATTAACTGGCAGCATATCATCACTATCAGCAATAAAGAATAATTCCCCTTTAGCTTCCTTTACTCCCACATTTATAGCAGTATGTTTCCCTCCATTAGCTTTATATATATAGCGTATAGGAAAAGACTTCTCTGGAATCTCACACGGATTGCACAGATTATGCGGATTTATCTGCTTTGATTTATCGTTAGAGTCATCCCCCTTGTTAAAGTTAAGGTTAACGTTAAAGTTAGAATTCTCGTTCTCGTTCCCAATCTTTAATTCCCCCTCTAAGTTAGAGGGGGCAAGGGGGAGTCTGTCATTGTTCCCGTTAACGTTAAGGTTAAAGTTTTCTATAACTTCCCTCGTCTCATCTGTACTCCCATCATCCACTATAAGCCATTCAAAATCCTTAAATGTCTGTTTACATAAACTCTCGTAGAGGCGCGGCAGCAGATGTGCGCGATTATATGTCGGTGTAAATACTGTTATTAGCATAATATTATATTAACTTTAACCTTAACTTTAACTATTTACTTCATTGGCAGAACCTAATGCCATATAAAGGAAATGTGCAAAGTCTGAATCTGTAGAATGTCCAGCACCTTCCGCAATATTTGAAGAAATACTTACAACGGCTCTCTGAAGTTGGTCGCAAAGTCCTTTCTTCTCAAACCAAGGTAATTTTGATGTAACTTCATATACTTTAGTTGCATATTCAACAGCATCCTGCCAAACTTTATATTCTCTAAAATTCCTTGTCTTCATCTACTCTGTTTTTATAAAATTCCCGTTAACGTTAAAGTTTTCATGGCGTATGCCCTAGTTAATGCTCCCGTTAACGTTTTCGTTCCCGTTAAGGTTAACGTTAAAGTTAAAAACCGTAGGTTTTGTCTTATTTATAGAACTTATCTATATCGTAGTTATGGTCATACTCATATTTCTCTTCAATATAGTCGCCTTCTCTTACTCCATCTGTGAAAAAGGTTTTGTATGGACTAAGGAGTACCCCCCATGCAAAAAGAATACGATAATATAGGAATAAAGAAACGAATAACATTGTTGCACCAAGATATGTAATCTTTCTTGTATGGGTAGCTAAATATGTAATAGTAGCAATAATTCCAATCATATAATACCATCCAAGACGTCCTCCATTTTCGGAACGTACGAATATTAAGAGAATAGCACAGAAGATAAGACCCATATTTAACATGACTAAATTAAGTGGTTTCTGTGGTATTTTATGGTAATTATATAGAATATAGCCAAGAAAGAAAACTGCTTCAACTAAATATGCTATACGAAAACCACTTTCATCAGAGGTATAAATTTCAGCTCTATCCTCTGCTCCTACGATTGAACCGTATGCCTCGAATAATCCACCTGTAATATTCGATAATCCTAAAAGCAGGCAAATAACCATTACAATAAGTACACGAGTTTTATCAAATTTCTTTATAGGAACAAAATAAAGTGGCACAAAAACAATTGCAGAATTATGGAAAAGCATTGCGATTAAAAGTACACTAAGAAATCGCCAACGTTTTCTGTCAACAATATATTGTATAGACAACCAAGCAATTGATGCTGCCATTACTTGTCTGAAGTAAGTAAAAGTAAAGAAAAACCACAAACCCATAAACAATAATACTGCATACGGGTAGTTTTCCATATATCTCTTGAAAGATGCAAACAAGAGAGCATATATTATTATAGTTGTAATAAAAATGAATATATACCGATTTCGAGTAAATAGTCCAATCAACACATTAAATATGTTATACCCAGGTTCTGTTCTGTATAGATTAAAAATCTCAGCTTGAAATACATTTTCTTTATTAACAATCCTATTTGCAACATCATCAAAAAGTTCCGCATAGATGTAACGGTCATATCCTCCAAGCATATCAGAAATACCTACGAATATACCTAAGAGCGCCATGCAAAAGACTAAGATACGAACATCATTAGCCTTCTTCTCGTATGTAGAGAAGTAAATGGCTACTATCAAAAAGAAAATTGCTAAATATAAAAACATGATTATTGACTTTAACTTTAACCTTAACCTTAACTATTTTTTATTGCTGCTATTAATTCTACTATTTGTTTTTGGATTTCTGTAAGATTTAATATCAGCATATTATAATGTTCTAAATCAATGTAGTTTAGATTCTTTGAAATTAGTAATTGTGTTTCTACTTCATTAGCAGAACCTAATGCCATATAAAGGAAATGTGCAAAGTCTGAATCTGTTGAACGTCCAGCACCTTCCGCAATAATTGAAGAAATGCTCACAACGGCTCTCTGAAGTTGGTCGCAAAGTCCTTTCTTCTCAAACCAAGGTAATTTTGATGTAACTTCATATACTTTAGTTGCATATTCAACAGCATCCTGCCAAACTTTATATTCTCTAAAATTCCTTGTCTTCATATACTCTGTTTTTATAAAATTCCCGTTAGCGTTAAAGTTATCATGGCGTAGCCCTAGTTAAAGTTAAAGTTAGCGTTAACGTTAAAGTTAATCATGGCGTATGCCCTAGTTAAAGTTAACGTTAAAGTTAATCATCCTCCAAAGAGTTCTGATGAAATCTTTCTCCTGTTATGATATTTGAGGACAGCTTGTCTTCCTGCTTCTGCCATTCTCTCATATTTATATAGATTGTTAGGAATGTCATTGAGAATATCTATAACTTCAGTAGGGTAGTGGTATTCTATGCAAGACTCGCCATGCTTAACAGCAATATTCTCTAATGCGTATGTTGTACCAATAACCAACAAGCCATTAGCCAAAGCATCCAGCACCTTTCCTTTAGTTCCCGTTCCAATAGCAATCGGGGTAATCTGAATGTCGTGTTTACATATCTCCTCTATATAGTCAGGCGCAAACTTAATATGGTTAACCTCAAATCCAGCTTTCCTCAAATTCTCAACATGCTTCTCCCATCCTTTACCAAGAAATGTTATTGTGTAGTTCTTTTTTAACTGTGAACTATGAACAATGGGCGCTTCACTTGTTGATTGTGTTATAGTGTTCTCAGGAATCTCACACGGATTGCACAGATTACGCGGATTTATATGCTTTGATTTATCGTAAGAGTCATCCCCCTCGTTAAAGTTAAGGTTAACGTTAAAGTTAGAATTCTCGTTCTCGTTTCTCAATTCCCCCTTTAAGTTAGAGGGGGCAAGGGGGAATCTGTTCTCGTTAACGTTAACGTTATCGTTAGCACTGATTTGCTCTATAAGTAAGTCCGCTTCCTGCTTCATATAAAGATTATACTGTCCCGCAATCAGCAACTTAATTTTCGGACTATGGAACTTTTTGCTTATAGATTTATTATCTGTGTGAGTTCCGTACTCGTTATCGTTTTCATGGCGTCCGCATTTGTTAAAGTTAACGTTAACGTTAAAGTTTTCTTGGCGTCTGCCCTTGTTAAAGTTATCCCTAACCTCATAATGCGGATGTCTAAGGAACTTAGCATTAACTTTCGGATTAAGATTCTTCAAGAACTTAATATCCTCTTCACCAACTGCATAGTAAATAAAGTTAGTATCTGTGCAGAAATTCCTTTCCATGCGAGCATATTTCCTATACATTAAAGCACATTTCCAATAGTCAATAGGATTTTTCATTACAAATCGTTGACCAAGCATACGGTAATAATATAATGACTCTGTATCTGGACCTAACTGTATTCGCTTAGTATTTGGAAACTGCTTAATCACTCGTGAAAGTTCCTCACCATACACCCAGATTAAATCTGGATTTTGAGATTTAATCTCTTCAACATACTTTTGTGGCAGCTTTATATAGTTTAAGAATGGATATTTCAGGAATATACGTAAAAATAGCAGATGAAGTTTAAACATCCATTGATACCACTTTGGAAGTGGTATTGTCTTTATTGAAACATTCAACTCCTTTTCAACCTCTTTTATCTTCTCATCAGAAAGAGCATTCGCATTAAATGTATATATAGAAATATCTATATTTCCATTCCTTTCTGCCATTAAATGGTAAGGAAGGGCTGATGTTCCTCTTATGTTTTCTGAGGCTGGAGTCGTTAATGTAACTAATATTAAATTCATTTATACTGGTATCAGAAATAAAATTATTAAAGAAATAATTTATACAATCTTTCTATATTTAAGAATTATATAAGAATTGTAGTTTTCCATGAAAGAGATTTTCTTTAATTGGGTATAATTTAAATTCTTTCATTTGTTCTAAAAATAAAAGCTTATCTTTATAAAAGATATTTTTATCATTTTTTTACGATCCTATTATAAGCACACCTAATCAAAATCGCTTTAAATTCTTCAGGTATAACCACATCACTTCTATATTGTTCTTTACAATTTGTATCGTAAGAATTTATTTTAATAAAGCCATCGTCCGTCTATTCAATTGTACAATAGCCATAGAGATTTATGGTTGCATTTAGGATTAATCAATCATAAATATCATTATAAGGAGAAACATCTGAGACTCCATTTGTTAGACCTAATCTCTATGGAGCTTTACTTCGAATAATCATAAGATGAAAAATTATGAATATATAAACGATTTTTTTGTTCTAACTAATTAAACATTCAATATTTAATAAGATACAAGCAATATGTTTTTTTAGCGAATGATATGATAATTTTAGTGGGTATAGTTTTTCTTTTTTCAATCTGTCAAGTACTGCTTTATTAATTCCATTTTTTTTCCATTTTTTTCTATTTTTGAATAAAGTATAGACAAGTCCAAAAAGAACTCCATTTGCATAGTTATTGATTTTTTCTGAAAGTTGTCTGTCTTTGTATTTATATTCTTCAGATAAACCTCTAAAGGCTTTTATAACCTCAGCATCATCAGAAAGGTATTTTATCTTTCTTGGAATATCAAGAGCTCTACTCATGGTGTTATCTCTTAATATATAATTATAAATAATTTTATATGAAAAATAGATTTTAGAAACCTTTGTTAACATAGTATAAGTGAAAACCACATCTTCATGTGTGATGCCATGTTGAAAACGAAGTCCATTTCTTTTTAAGAAATCTTTTCTTAATAACATACCGCATACAGAACCTGGTGTGTATCCTTGCATAATAGCGTCACGGCCTGTGATGTATTTATTGTGTATTACTGTTGGGTGATGACAACCGATACCAACGAATTTATTATCTGTATTTAACCAATTATATTGGAACGCATATACATCTGCCGTTGAGTCATCTAATGCTTCTTCTATAGCATCAAGATCGTAGCTTGCAGTATCATCAGAGTCAAAAAACCAAATATAATCAGCATCAGTATTCTCAATACCAGTATTTCTCGCCATACTCAATCCCCCGTTCTCTCTACTTATCATATTAACAAGGTGATTATTTTTCATTATATATTTAACTATATTTGGACCATTATCTGTTGAGCCATCATTCACAATCAAAATACTATATAAATCTTTTTTAAGATTTGAATCCAAAATAGAATTAATAGTTTGTTCTATAAAATCTTCCGAATTAAACATCGGAATGATGATACATAATTTCTTGTTCATAATATAATGCCTCTTTCTTTTAAAACTTCTATATAAGGTCTGCTTGTGTCCAATACTATAAATGTATGCAAACTTCCTCCTCTTACCATTTTATGCCAATCACCAAAAACACTTGTCAAGTATATGTCATAATGCTTGTAAACGGGTATTTTTAAAAATTCAAAATCAATTTCATATAAACAATTAAAGTCTTCTTTTAGTACCATACCTTTTGAAGCTATCCCTATTGCTCCCATATATTTGAAGCCTTGGTTATTAAAACGCTTGCATACATCTTCAAAACGCTTAAATAATTTTTTATGATAAGAATCGCCAACCTTAATATGTAATATCTTCATCTTATAATACAAAAGAAACCTAACACACCTTCTTAATAATGAAATCTTTCTCTCTTTATAATAATTTTTATTAGAGCAGGTTACAATTCTTTGGTATTGTGCAAATAGTTTTTTAGCCTCTTTGCGTTGTTGTAGTGCTTCTTTTTTATTATCAGTTCTGTCATCCATAGGAAAGATGTCTATAAAAATTCCGTGGTGTTTTGTAAAAGGATTAACAACCCCTGTAGTATTATTGTTCATTAGTTTTGCTGCCCCATATACAAAATGGGGGTCTGTATAAAAGTTCTCGAAATAGTATGGTGGGGCAAATTCCTTTGGGGCAATCTCACATAGTTTTTCATAATCTTCGCGTGGCATAGAGAAATCCATATCGTCATCCCAAGGTATAAACCCATTATGTCGAATTGCCCCTAAAAGAGTACCAGAGTCTGCTGCAAATTTTAAATTAAATTTATTGCACACTCTTTTTAATTCCATATATAAGTCTAATTCAATAGCCCAAAGCTCTTTCATTTCACGGGTGATTTTATAATCACAGCGTACTTCTTCTTTTAGGAAAGTGTCTGGTATTTTTATTTTTAAGTTTACCATGTTTTTATATTTTTGTTTTAATTTTGCTAAGAAAAACTTTCAAATCTAATAATCGAAGATATATTTTTCTGCATAGACCAACTTCCCAAACTTTCATGAGCTCTTCTCTCAGTTGTGATTGATCAAAATTATATTTATATATGTGACCATATACATATCGAGAAGAGGCTTGCAAACAACGTAGTCGGCTAATGAGCTTTTTTCTAACTAGATAATCCATTACTTGTTTGTCTTCACGTTGTAAAACTCCTGTTGAGATGTTTTTTTCTGTGACATTACTTCCATGTCTGCGACAGAAATTAAGGTACTCATTAATTATTGATACTTTACCATGTTCTGCAAGCTCAATCCAAAACATTCTATCGCCTACATTTCTAAATGTAGTGAATTGTTTGTCTAAGCTTAAGGCAGTGTTACGGCGGAAGAGCGCACTGCTTGCATTGGTAATATAGCATCCTTCGCTCATGTATCTGCTAATGAAACGCTTGCCTTCAGTTCTTATAACATTTTTCTTGTCAATGGATGGAATGTCAAAGGACCAGCCATCATCACGAAATAAACGGGTCATAGAAAATGCTAATACAATTTTCTTATCTTGTTGAAATTCACATACCAACCTTTCCAACAAATCTGGAGTACAAGTATCATCACTCTCAGCAATCCATATAAGTTCTCCTTTTGCAAGTTCAAAACCTTTATGCCATTGAGAAAAGACTTTTCCACTATTCTCTTTATTTACAACAATTTGTGTGAAATGTGGATTGTCTCTATATTTCTCAATTATTTCTATGCTGTTGTCTGTAGAGTGATCATCAAGTACAATTATTTCAAAATTCTGATATGTCTGATTTAGTATAGAACTAAAGCGTTCATCTAGATAACGAGCATAATTGTAATTGGGGACAATTACACTTACAAAGGGATCTGACATATATATTAAATTATTTAATTAGTTGATTATATATATTAAGAAGTTTGCTGCCATAAGATTCTTCAGAGAAAGACTCTTTTGCTAAATGATGTGCATTAAGAATAACGGTGCGTGGCATTTCTTGTGCAACTTTTTTAATGAGTCTAATACATTCCTCTTCTGTGTCAAAAAAGAACCCAGTATTGCTATCTTTCATGAAGTCGACAGTTCCTCCAGAATGTCTTGCAATAACAGGACATCCGTAGAACATTGCTTCTATGGTTGTACGCCCCATTCCTTCATTTAATGATGTCATAAGAAATGCTGTGGCACTGGTCATCAGTGATTTTAAATCCTTCTGATATCCAATAAACTTAATACTTTCCTCACAATTGTATTCATGGACAATATTACTAAGTTCTTGTTTATAAGATTCAGAGCACCTGCCAGCCATTATTAGTTTATATCCATTTTCAGATAAACCTGATTGTGAAAAACATCTGATTGCAGCGTCTGCACCTTTCATTTTGCTCAGCTGTGCTGCACAGAAAAGGAAATATGGTAGCTTATTTTTAATAAAGCAAATTTCTGATTTACTACGCACAGCATTCCATAAAACATAAGAGTTGCTCATTTTTTCTAAATGCCAATGCTTATACACAGGATTTGTTATGGCTATCGTGGCATCTGCCTTATGAACTTTATTCTCTAAACGTTTTCTACCTCTAAATGGGGTAATATTAAAGTCAAGGTCTAAAAATTCCCGGACATGCCAAACGTGTTTTGCTTTTAATCTTTGTGCAATTCGTTCACCAATAGTCATTATAGTCGAGTTAGAATGAACTATTCTAATATCTCTATCTTTTAACAATTGATATACTTTTTCCGCACAACGTATTTCACTACGTTCAAATTCTACAATGTGCTTGAGATAACGGAGAAAACGTGTTATGGGGTTCTTATCATTGACAAAATAATATAATTGCATAAAAGGAACAACAATGCATTCTATGTCATGTGACATGAAGAAATCATAAGTGTCACCCATTTCTGCCATTAGTACTATTGGATGAACATTATTTTTGACGGAACGTATCATGTTATATAGAGAATGTGATGCCCCAGCCATCTTTCTATCATCATTGCTTATAAACAAGATATTTATTTTAGACACTTCTTATTCAGTTTATAAATTATCATATTGTATAGTTTGTTTGCTAACAGTGGTAGGCATATTGCAACAATTGCATACAATATCCAGTAAATTTCATTATTATTTTGGATCACAGGAAACTCTGCAAGTTGTTCTGGCTTCATTCCGTAATGCCATATCTTTATTAAATTTACTATCTTAAATGCTAACATGTGCAAAGCTAGTATAGGCATGGTATGCTGTCCAATATAATATAAAGAAAATCTCATTTGGGTATTATTCAATATTCTGGAAATATATGCTATAAATGATATCCCTAAAAATGCAAATATAGGATAAATAAAAACACAACTTGCTGATAATGATGTCATTGATAGACTTCCCGGGTAGTAAATTGCAATTAAAATTAATAGCAATAAAGAAAAAAAACATCCTCTGTTGATTAAGTTCAATTTTTCTTCGTATATATGATATAAATATCCAGAAATATAGAATAAGGAACCAAAAGTAATAAGGTATGCCCTTCCGAATATTGGTAATGATATGTTACTTTTTCTCAATAAAATAGTAGTTACCCATAGAATAATCCACAAAACGATAGCAGTATTTTTATTAAATCTCCGTGTTGTGAACATTAAAAATGAAACTAATAGAGATGAAAGAAATAATGTTTTAAGGAACCAGAATCCACCTAATAGCTGTTCGTGATAATCCATAGTAAAAATTATCATTATAGCATGGAGTATAAAATCTTTTATTTCATAAAGACTTTGATGAACGTTATAATACACATAATCTGAATTATAAATGCCTATTCTATAAAATATATTATGTGTAAAAAGAAAAAAAAGACTCCATTTTATATATGGTAAATACAATCCTTTTACACGTTTCTTAATAAATAATTTTAAACTTTCGGTGTTGTTCGAAATTTTAAGAAAGTAACCACTATAAAAGAAAAACAAAGGCATGTGGAATAATGAAATAAAGCGAATTGTTTTCTCTGGAGGCATTGCGTGAGCAACAACCATTAGAATTATTGCAATGGCCTTTGCTATTGATATGTAATTATCTTTTGAATTCATTCAATTTTTTCAGGGAATAATACTTTAGGTGTAAAATTCTTTGCCGCTTTTATTGCTTCCCATAAAACAGATGCATGAGATTTGTCGCCACGTAGATAAAGGCGGATTGCAAACTTTGTTTTTTCTTTTATTTCGTGTCGAAATGCTTTTTCGCCTTTTGTTTTTCTCAAAATAAAAAGGTTATTTCGAAAATAGTAAAAATAGTTTTTTAAACGTTTTGGATCGTTCTCTTCCATGAAGTCAAGACCTTTTTGAATAGTACGCTTATGCAAAACTACACTTTTGCATGCTACAAAACATGGGTGTTTTGCAGAAATGCGACCTGTGTATTCTGTATCATCACCCCAGATGAAAAATTCTTTTATTGGGAGGCCTAACTCGCGAACAATATCCGTGCTAAAAAAAACTGAAACAAAGGTTGCATTTTGTACTTTAACCATAGCATGGGCTGCAACATAATCAAAAATATCTGAGTAGCCATTGGATGTTGCACGCATATCAGCATTGGGAGTGTTCATAGGTCTACCGTCAATGCCAATTACTCTGCTACAAACAAATCCTATTTTTGGAACCGCATTATATGCATTTACCAATTCTGATAATGCATCATTATTACAAATGACATCATCGTCCATTATCCAACAATATTTGTATCCATGCTCCGTGGCATATTTTATTCCTGTAAAGAATCCACCAGCTCCACCAACATTTTCTTGGGTAATTGTTGTGATGTCATTTTGGATAGTTAGCCATTCTTTAGTTTCATCTGTAGAGCCATTATTAACAACAATAATATCCATGTTGGTAAATGTCTGTTCTCTTAACGCTTTAATTACTTCTTTTAGCAATTGAAAACGATTAAAGGTTACTACTATAATTGCGACTTTATTCATATTTTCCAATTTATATTATGCATTAATACTATTTATTGTTCTTTCTGGAGTACAACTATGAAGTGCTTTTTCTTCCATAAAGTCCTTGCTAATTAATGAATTCTGAGCAATGAAACTTTCTATATTTTGTTATTAATATTATGTTTTTTAAAGGTTATTATGTGTGAAAAAGATATATGTTATTTCATTTTAAAGTTTTGAAAAAATCCTCTTACTCCGTATTCAGATATAAATTGCATGCAAATAGTCCAAACTAAAATACTTATTAAACTTTTAATTATTAATGAGGCAAATAAATTCCCAATAGTAACATTTTTGCTAAATAAAAATAGTATTATAAAAAGAATGATGCCCGATAAAAGTGGTTTTGACAGGTCTATTATCATTTTCTTTATAGATGAATGAAGCAAAATCTTAAAAACAAGATAATAAGTTTGAAATGAATTTAGAGTTTGAGCTATTAAAAATCCCCAAGCTAATGCGGTTATAGTGCCCCATATAGATAGAGAAATAAAAAAACTTGTAATCATAAGAAATGCACAAATACAACCTCCTATAAAAAATAATTTTGTAGAATTCACAGCTTGAAATATTGATCCTGTTGTACTTATTAAAATTTGTTGGCCAAGTGTTAATGCAAGAATTTTGAATGGTGTAATGGCTGGAAGCCATTTAGGACCATATATAATCTGAATTAGCTCTGGCGCAACAAAATATATGTATGCAGATAGTGGGAAAGAAATATATGCTAATATAACTAATAGTTTTAAATATTTATCAGCAACGAACTTTAAATCATTCTGAAATTCTGAAAATATTGGATGCAATACTGGGGTTATAACAAATGTAATATTCTGTAAAGGCATCATCATAAGATTATATGATTTCTCATAATATGCTAAAGATGTAAGGTTCAGATATTTACCGACTAAGAGCTTATCTAAGTTACGAGAAAAATAATTTATTGAGTTAAAAAGAAAAACAAATGCAGAATATGAAAAAATCTTTTTAAATGGTGTCAAGTCTATTCTTAAATATAAATGGAGGGGATTTTGAAAATAAAAAATAATGAGTATAAGTAGATTTGATATTATTCCAGATAAAATTAGTGCATATACACCAAACCCCATATATGCAGCACTTACAGAAATGATGCTTGTAAAGAACCCGACTGAAAGCCCTGTAAATGATTGAAATTTAAATCGTTTTGCTTTTGTAAGGAGTGCATTTGGGACAATTTTTATACAATTAAATAGCAGAACAATGCTCATCAATTGGGCAACGCTGACTACTTGTGGTTCATTGTAAAGATATGCTAAAGGCCAGGCACAGATAAAAAATACAATTGTTAGTACTAATCCCATATAAAATGTGAAAGAGAAGATATGGTCTAAATCGTATTTTGTAAGTTCCTTTTTTTGTACGATAGCAGGAGATAAACCAATATCGCTAAGAATATAGAAAAAAGTCATAACCACATTTACGATAGCAATTAGTCCAAAATCTGATGGGGGAACTAATCTAGCTAAAATAGCAGAAATAAAAATATTAAGTATTATACCTGAATATCTGCTAATTGCAATATAAAATACACCACTTGTTATCTCTTTTTTTAATGATGTCATTAAATCAAATTTTTGTTCTGTTTTTATACTAATGTAATATTCAACACTTTTTCTACAATAGGAGCCATATCGTAATATTTATATTCAGCTAAACGCCCACCGAAAATAATACTTTGCTCTTTAGCTGCTAATGCACGATAGCGGTCTGCTGTTTCATTATTAGTACTGTCGTTCACTGGATAGTATGGCTCCATTCCATCTTGCCACTCTGTACTATATTCTCTGCTTATAACAGTCTTTGGGCAAGAAATAACATCGTTGCCAAACATTTCGAAATGTTTATGTTCAATAACTCTAGTATAAGGGATAGTTGCATCTGTATAGTTTATCACAGCATTACCCTGATAGTTAGGGGTGTCAAGAACCTCTTGTTCGAAACGTACTGTGCGATAATTCAGTTTACCATATTTATAATTATAGAATTGGTCAATAGGACCTGTATATACGATTTTGTCGCAATGTATTGTAAACTTTGAGCATTTTACTTCATGAAGGCGTAAGTTTTCATCAAAGGAGCGATTGCATTCAAAGAAGTCAATATCAGTGATGTTTTCAACACCATCTAACAGCTCATCTATCAACTTGTTGTATCCTCCTATGGGAATTCCCTGATATGTGTCGTTAAAATAGTTGTTGTCGAATACCAATCTTACAGGTAGTCGCTTTATAATAAAAGCAGGAAGGTCTGTGCATTTTCTTCCCCATTGTTTCTCTGTATAACCTTTGATGAGTGATTCGTAAATACTCTTGCCAATTAGTAGTTGGGCTTGTTCTTCAAGGTTGCGTGGCTCTGAAACACCTTCAGCTTCTAGTTTATTTTTGAATTCAGACGTTTCAGATTCAAGTTTCTTCATGGCTTCTTCAGGAGTAGTCACTCCCCACATCTGATAGAAAGTATTCATGTTGAAAGGCAGATTATAGAGCTTTCCTTTATAATTTGCTACGGGAGAATTGGTATATCTATTGAACTCTACTATTGAGTTGACAAAGTCCCAGACTTCTTTGTTCGATGTGTGGAAAATGTGTGCACCATATTTATGCACATTTATTCCTTCAACTTTTTCACAATAAACATTGCCTCCAAGATGTTGGCGCTTGTCTATAACAAGGCATCGTTTACCAGCTTTTTTTGCCCTGTAAGCAAATGTTGAACCGAATAATCCTGAACCAACTATTAGATAATCGTATTTTTGAATAATATCCATTATTAAATTATTTATTTCTGTGTTATGAATATTCTTTATTATGTTTTCTCATTTGTAAAGGATGAATAACTTTAACCTTAACGGGAACGGTGAAAACTTTAACTTTAACCTTAACTTTAACTTTAGCCTTAATCGTTATTCTTTAATCCAGCGTGGCTATGTACTATGAACTGACATAAAGACTATATTCTGGGCTACGCCAAGTGATGCTTAAAATTTAATTATACTAGGCTATTATTATAAACCTTACTTATCTAAGACTATTGATTCAACAAAATGCAATTGCGACAATGCTTTCTTTGTATGAAACGATACTTGATTGAAAAGCACATGTGTCTTTAATTGTACAACAGCAGCTTCTGCACTTAATTCTCTATTTTCATAAAGACTAATGGTTGCATACAAATTATCATTTGCTACGGGACCAAGAACAATGTCGTAATCATGTAATGGGGCAAAGCGACGATTGGCAACTACAAAATCAAGCCATTCTTTTGTTGCTCCGTTGTATTCCCTTATGTTTAAGTCTTTTTTTTGCAGCAGATTATTATCTACTTCATACACGGAGACTACTGCTTTGCCACTTCCTGCCCGATTCTGACGAATGCGAGCCCAACGTTCTGCCTGTTCTAAATCTACTGTGGTATAAAATCCCTTACCATAGTCTGTATTTGCACGGCTTTGTCGAATACTTGGATTCTTTACTGCCACAGTTGAACCATGATATAGTTTCATGCCATCTTATTTTTTATGATTTTCAATATACAACTCTATATCTTGCAATATCATGTCTTTGCCTTGTGTATGTAGCATATCGAATCCATTAATTAAATATTGGTCGACTAAATAGCGGCGAAAGAGAGAATATGCTTCTAAAGAGGTTATATTGTGCTTTTCTGCATAATTCTCAATGCAAAAAGTCAAAAATAAAACTACGTTGTTTGATGCTGTTCGCTCATTAGGCAACCAGCTTCGCTCTAATAAACGATAAAGCGATTCTGTGTCTAAATACCACCATTTAGAATTTATATCGTATAATTTGGAATAGAATGGTGAATCATATATGTATGCTAAAGCTACATTCACAGGGATGTGTTTGCGCTGTGATACGAGTAATGCTAGTTGAGATATTTTAAGCGGAATAATAGATTTGCTCATGTTGTTATTTTAACTTTAACGTTAACTAGTTATGAGTTATGAGTTATGAGAACGGGAACCTATCCAACGGGAACGACAACGAGAACTTTAACTTTAACCTTAACGAGAACGGAAACCTATCCAACGGGAACGGGAACTTTAATCTTTAATCTTTATTCTTTAATCATTCGCCTAATGTGGCTATGCATTATGATTGCTGTTCCCATTCGCTCCAGTTGTCTTCTGTTTCGTTGTAGAAGGTGGTTTGGGCTGCTCTGCCTTCTGATGGACTGCTTCCTGTGGTGTCTACTTCTAAACTGAGGTCGTATTCTTTTTGTGGCTCTGAGCCTGATATTATGGGGAGCTCTATACCTATTTTTATTATTTGTGTATCTGGAGATATGTAGGATTTCATGTTTTAACTTTGACTTTAACCTATTCAACGATAACGTTAACGGGAATCTATTCAACGGGAACGGGAACGAGAACGGGAACTAGTTATGAGTTTTGAGTTATGAGAACGTTAACTTTAACGTTAACTTTAACTTTAGCCTTAATCGTTATTCTTTAATCCAGCGTAGATATGCACTATGAACTAAATTAAGCTTGTCAACTGAAAAAGATTGATTAACAAGAAGGGCGAGAATTTGTTGGTGTCTCTATTTTTATTTATTACTTTTGCACCCGCAAGTTTGACGTTCTTGTTACTGTTCCGAAAGGAAGGTGCTGATGGCTATATCTTCTCTATGTCGGAGATGGAGATGCGGGTCATGGCTGTGCCGAGCAGGTCGAGATTGACCACTACGTAGGTGGTGCCGTTGGTCTGGACGATGTTGCCGCAGAAGTTTTTAAGGCTGCCTCGTATTACTCTGATGCTGTCGCCGAGTCGGAATGGGGTGTCGGTGAAGATTACCTCGCTGTCGGCATTGTAGAGCATGAACTGGAGTGTCTGCATCTGACTGTCGGGGATGGTGGCTATGGGTGAACGTCCATAGGGATTTTTCTGTCCCGATTTGTCGGTCATGAACTTGTTGATGAAGGGTAGGGTGACGAGGAAGCGACGCTCTTGCTCGGTGGCTTTGATGAAGACTATGGCTGAGATGACTACACGCTCTACGGTCTTCTTTGTGCCGTTGCTCCATTTGCGCAGTTCTGTCTGGGTGGCAACGTATGACTCATAGCCCATCTTGCTGAGTTTGTCGCGGCAGCTTTTCTCAGTGTTCCGCTTAACGATGGCGACGAACCAGTTGCGTTTTGGCACGCCTACGGCGCTGTCAGCTTGGGTGGCTGGCATTGCTGACGGACTATTTTTTGAGGCATCTTCGATAGTCTGCATCGCTAAGTGTTTATGGTGTGAGCAAGGGAAGTGAAGGATGGGTTTTCCTGATTGTTCCGTTTGCTCGAAGCTATTAGGAATAGCCTTGTAAAGATAGCGCAAACAGGCAGGTATAGAGTTTTTCAGTAGTTGCTTTCTAAATATATATAATTATATGTGGAACTATGTCGGGCTTTGTGTTTTGCTCAACTAACTTCCACCTAAATTATATTACTTTTAAGAAACTTCTACATAACTCTTTATCAGCCAAATGCTGCTTATCAGTTGCAAAGGTACATCTTTTATTTATTATTAACTAATAATTAGGCAAAAAAATGATTTTTTGACTGAGAATTGGGGGAATGACAACGAGAACCTATCTAACTTTAACGTTAACGGGAACGCTAACGGGAACTAATCTAACGTTAACGATAACGGGAACCTTAACCTTAACGTGAACTTTAACTTTAACTGGGGCATACGCCATGAAAACTTTAACGTTCTTAATTCTATCCTAAGAGTTTGGTGATGTCGTCTGTTTCGCCTACTACCCAGAGGATGTCGCCTTCTGAGAAACGATAGTCGGGGGCTACGCTTGAAAGGGTTTCTTTTCCTTCTTCCAGTCCTACTACCATGCAGTTGTAGGCATCGCGTATTCCACTCTCGCTGAGGGTCTTACCTACGAATGGACTGTTGCTGCCTATTATCATCTGACGCAGCTTCATTTCGCGTTTCTCTATGTCGGGATCGTCTTCGTATACTTCGTGTGTGATTGTGTCGTTGAAGGTTTTCAGCTGATCGTCGCTGCCTATGACTTGAATCTTGTCTGTAGGGAAGATTACGTCGTCGGCGCCTGGTATGTTGTAGCGTCTGCCTGCACGGAGAATGCTGCTGACATGTACTCCAAAACGGCTGCCTATCTCTAGTTCTTTTAGGGAACGGCCTGCCCACTTAGAGCCTTCGGGTACTTGAATCTCTGCTATGTGTACGTCGCGGTCGAGTAAGTGCCCTTCGTATAGCGGTCGTTTAGTGCCGAGCACTTGTGCTTTTATCTCGCGTGAACGGAGGTTCTGAATGAACATTCGTTCCATGCGTATGCTGCGGTTCTTGATGCGTCGCGACACGATGATGCTGCCGATTAGCAGTAGCCCTATGCTTATCAGGAGTGCATGTGAGAAGTGGAAAAGGTGGTTTATTACTGTGAAGACGAAGGTGAGTGCTATTACGAGTCTGACAAGGACTGTGAAGAGTAATGGGACACGGTTGTACCAACTTTCGTTCCAGAGATTCTTCCACTCTTCGCTATGGTTCTTCTTCATTACCATAGCACGGAGGAATGGTGCTATCAGTAGTATTGTAAGGATTCCGCTAAGAATGTTGGCCCACAGCTTTAGTTTTGCGCCAAACAGACTGCTGATGAATGGTTCGAAGAATGTCAGCATGAGTGCTGTTGCTGCTGCGGAGAGAATTGCATAGATAATTGTGTTTCGTAGCATCTGGAGCAAAAGCGTATGCCAGTTGTTGTTGTGGGATGTTGTTGACGGGTGACCTATGCTGATGCGGTTTAACTGTTGAATCCATCTGTCGGGTATGCGCTTTTCTAAATGGGAATAGCATGGCGTGGCAAAGCGAATCATGTAGGGGGTGAGGAAGGTTGTTATGACTGATACTGCCACAACGACGGGGTAGAGGAAGTCGCCAATGACTCCTAGTGAAAGACCCAGTGAGGCTATGATGAAGGAAAACTCTCCTATCTGTGCCATTGAGAATCCGCATCGCATTGCTGACTTCAAGGACTGTCCGCTCAGCATGAATCCGAATGTTCCCATGACGGCCTGACCGAGCAAGATGGTTAGGACAATGGCGATGATAGGAAGGGCATAGTCTAAGAGTATCTGGGGGGCGACAAGCATGCCGACTGATACGAAGAACACTGCACCAAAGAGATTCTTAACTGGTTCGACGAGTTTTATGATCTTTTCTGCCTCAATGGTTTCTGCAAGTATTGAACCCATGACGAAGGCTCCGAAGGCACTGCTGAAGCCTACTTTTGAAGAGAAGACTGCCATGGCACAGCATAGTCCTAAGGCAACGATGAGTAGAACTTCGGCATTGATGAGTTTGCGGTTGTGGCGCAAGAAAAGTGGAATGGCAAAGATGCCGACAACAAACCATAGGACGAGGAAGAATACTATCTTGAGTACACTCGATAGCATCTGGCCTCCACCTGCATCGGAACCTCCTGCTATGGCAGACAGCATGACCATCATGACGATGGCGAGGATGTCTTCGAGGATGAGCACGCTCATGACAAGGCTTGCAAACTGCTGCTGGCGCAGTCCCATGTCGTCGAATGCTTTATATATAATAGTGGTAGAGGACATGGCGAGCATGCCGCCTAAGAAGATGCAGTCCATGCGTCCCCATCCGAATATTTTGCCTACAATTACTCCGAGAAGCATCATGGAGAAGATGATTGTGCAGACGGCAATGATAGGGGAGGCACCCATCTTCACAATTTTCTTGAAGGAGAAGTCGAGTCCTAAAGAAAAGAGAAGGAACATTACTCCGATGTCTGCCCACACTTGGATGTCGGCTGTATCGACTACTGAAGGGGTGTAGGGCATGTGGGGCGAGACAAGAAATCCTGCTACGATATAGCCTAACACTAAAGGTTGCTTAAGTCGTTTAAATACTATTGTTACTATACCTGCTACTACAAGAATAAGTGCTAGGTCGGTTATAAGTGCTGGAAGTTCGCCCATCTAAGTTAATTGATAATTGATTTATAAACAAAAAGACGTAAGGACATATTGTATTTCAATAAACTCTCTAAGAGAATACATCTTTTGTCGGAGCAAAAACTTAATTATGTAAAAAGGTATAAGAATATGTTTTCAATTCCCATAGGGTATTTGAATAAATACATCGTTTATGATATAAAGACATGTTCAGACATAAAGACAAGTGAGCATCTTAGAAAAGTTTCTTATACTTTATGTATTTTCTTTTGATTTCTAAACGTTCTGATCCAAAATTTATTAGAAGACCATTATCTATATCTGTTGCCGTAAGATAGTTGACTAATTGAATCTCATTAATTATTATAAGGTTGTGTATTGCTTTTAATTCAATTATTACAGAATGTTCAGCAATAATATCCGCTCTATGTTCGCCTATTATATGCCTTTTATACTTAACTCTCAGAGGAACTTTAACTTCTGCATGAATAGAGTTTTATTTCATCTCAATCAGCATTGCGTTGTTATAGATCTTTCTTCAAATCCTGCTGTGAGTTCTTTTCTGGCACATCTGGCGCAATCAATAATTTCAGAAATTAATTCTTCAATGTTTTTGTACGGACAACACATAATATGAATGTTATATCTTCTTTATTTTGTGTTTTCTTTGTCTTTATGTCTGAATTATGTCAATTGTCAACTATTTAGTCATTATACTGTGCTGTCAGTTCGCAGATCTTTACGATTACTTGCATTACTTTTTCCATTACTTGGATAGAGACAAACTCGTAAGGACCATGGAAGTTCACACCGCCTGCGAAGATGTTTGGACAAGGAATACCCTTGAAAGACAACTGAGCTCCGTCGGTACCGCCACGTATTGGCTTAACGCGTGGAGGAACTTCGCACTCCTGCATAGCCTTGACTACCAAGTCGATGACGTGCATGCATGGGTCTATCTTCTCTTTCATGTTGTAGTACTGGTCTTTTACGTCTACGCTGCATGTGCCTTCGCCATACTTCTCGTTGATTACATCTGCACATTTCTTTATCAGCACCTTACGGTCTTCAAATTTCTCGCGGTTGTGGTCGCGGATGATGTATGAAAGTTGTGCTGACTCACAAGCAGATTTTACACCGATAAGATGGAAGAAACCTTCATAGCCTTCTGTTGTCTCTGGTGTCTGGTCAGCAGGAAGAAGTTTTGCAAATTCCATTGCTACGAGGCTTGCATTAATCATCTTGCCCTTAGCATATCCTGGGTGAACGCTGACGCCCTTGATGTTAACCTTAGCAGAAGCAGCATTGAAGTTCTCATATTCCAGTTCTCCAAGATCTCCGCCGTCGATTGTATAAGCCCACTCGCAACCGAACTTCTCAACATCGAAGTGGTGTGCACCCATACCTATCTCTTCATCAGGGTTGAAACCTACGCGAATGTCGCCGTGTTCAATCTCGTTGTGGTCGCGAAGATAGCATATAGCCTGCATTATCTCTGCAATACCAGCCTTGTCGTCAGCACCAAGAAGGGTTGTTCCGTCTGTCACGATAAGGTCTTCACCCATGTGCTGAAGCAGTTCAGGGAATTTCTTTGGGGAAGAGATGATTCCTGGAGAAAGTTCTATGTCGTTGCCGTCATAGTTCTTTACAATGCGAGCATTGATGTTTGCACCGCTGCAGTCAGGAGATGTATCATAGTGAGAAATGAAACCGATTGTAGGAATCTGCTTCTTTGTGTTAGCCTTTAGAGTACCGTAGAGGTAGCCCTGCTCATCCATTTCAACATCTTCCAGACCTTCGCGCTCCATTTCCTCTTTCAGGTAGCGTGCGAAGATAAGCTGTTTTGACGTACTTGGCACGGTCTGCGATTCCTCGCTTGACTGCGTGTCAAACTTAGTGTAGTTTAGAAATCTTTCGGT
The DNA here is from genome assembly GCA_017627765.1 of Prevotella sp. Lineage (GTDB taxonomy): Bacteria > Bacteroidota > Bacteroidia > Bacteroidales > Bacteroidaceae > Prevotella. The sequence goes on from JAGAGD010000011.1 coordinate 26,396, forward strand.
TAATTCCATGATTTGTTATTGTTTTATATAATTATTGTATGTGTTTTTTAGTAATTGCTAATGTCTCATTGTCTGCATCCCGTTATTATTATCAACACAGACAAATCATTACATTCGTGCAAATATACAAATTTTTCCCGAAACTAAACCTGTTTTCCTAAAAAATGTGTGTATGAGGAATATCTGCAAATATAAAATTGTTGTTTATATCCATCCCTGCCACGGGCAGATGCAAACAACAAAAAAGAGAGATAATCGCAAACGAGCTTGCATTATCTCTCTCTTATTGTTGTGATCCCGTTGGGATTAGATATCCCTGTAGTCTGGCGCCAGCCATCCTACAAAGTTAAAAATGATACCTGAATAATTGAAAGAAAACTTTCCTTATCCAAGTATCATTTTTTCCTTCGTGATCCCGTTGGGATTGACTTTGTCCATCCCTTACCCTGCCACGGGCAGATGCAAACAACAAAAAAGAGAGATAATCGCAAACAAGCTTGCATTATCTCTCTCTTATTGTTGTGATCCCGTTGGGATTCAAACCCAAGACCTTCAGAACCGGAATCTGACGCTCTATTCAGCTAAGCTACGGGACCATTATCGGGGTGCAAAGTTACAAAATATGTGCGATGTCTGCAAGCTAACTAAGTTCAAATTCTAATAATTTGTGCATTTTAGATATTGCCTTGTTCTTCGACATCATCTGTTCGAACAAGTCTCGCTTGCTCAATATTTTTATTGAACTCTCGTTGTTGGCAAGTTTCAGTATCAGTTCGATGTTTCCGTTGTGCAACTGCTTTGCCATTGTTGCCTTTATCCTGCCTTTTATTTCTTCTATTTGTTTCAGAAGTGTCTGGTTGCTCACTTCTAGTTCTATGTTTGGAAGGGTAGCTATTTTCGGAATGATGTTTTTCATTCGCGAGGCCATTCCATACATATCCTGAGGCATTCTGTTGCACATTGCCATCCATTCAAATTCGAGTTGTTCTTGCGTAAATTCCTTGTTCTCGTCTTTGTTTTCTATTTTTGGCTGAATCTGATAGTGAGGTTTTTCGGCTTCTGAGAGAGAATGGAAATTATTGAATATTCCATCCATTTTCAGTATTCTGCCGCCTGCTTGTTTCTGCTTTTCTGCTGGCTGCCCCGATTGGTCGGCTGTTGGTGCAGCCACGTCAATAGTTTGCCGATTAGCAGCGGTCTGCTTTGGCTGCTTCGACACAACAGTCGCTGCCACCTGCAATGCAGCTTCTGACCGTTTATTGGCTATAAGTTTCTTGAACAGGGTTTTCAATCGCTTGGGGCGATGCCCCACGCCTGGCGTTTCCTCCTGTGTGAGTTGTGCCACCTCTATGAGTGTTAGTTCTACGAGCAGTCGCTTGTTAGAGCTCTGCCTGTAGTTTATGTCGCAGTCGTTCATTATGCGCAGTGCAGAATAGAGGAATTGCGGCTTGCATTTGGCAGCCTGTTCTTTGTATCTCTCGCGCATCTTGTTGCTGCAGTCTATGAGCGACAGGGTCTGTTCGTCTTTAGCCATCATTAAGTTGCGCACGTGGGCAGCCAGTCCGTTTACTAGATGTCCTCCGTCGAAACCCTTGTTTATCACCGTGTTGAGCAGCACCATAATGTCGCTTACTTTGTTTTCGAGAGCGCAGTCTATTATGTTGAAATAGTTTTCGCTGTCGAGCACGTTCAGGTCTTCTATAACCTTCTGATAAGTTATGTTGCCTTGACAGAACGAAGCCGTCTGGTCGAAAACGGAAAGAGCATCGCGCATTCCTCCGTCAGCCTTCTCCGCAATCACGTTTAGCGCCTCCTCCTCGTAGGTTATGCCTTCCTTCTCGGCAACCATCTTCAGGTGGTTGACTATGTTAGCAGTAGTCATTCGCTCGAAGTCGTAAATCTGGCAGCGCGATATGATTGTAGGCAGAATCTTATGCTTTTCGGTTGTGGCAAGGATGAACACGACATGTGCTGGCGGTTCTTCGAGAGTCTTCAGAAAAGCGTTGAAAGCCTGAGTAGACAACATGTGTACCTCGTCGATGATGAACACTTTGTAGCGACCCACCTGTGGCGGTATTCGTGTCTGCTCCATCAGTGCCTTAATCTGGTCTACACCATTATTTGATGCGGCATCAAGCTCGAATATGTTATACGACCGTTGTTCATTAAAAGCCTTGCAGCTTTCGCACTCGTTGCAAGCCTCGCCATCTTCCGTTGGGTTAGTGCAGTTAATGGCTTTAGCAAAGATGCGAGCGCAAGTGGTCTTACCCACTCCGCGTGGTCCGCAGAACAGGTAGGCATGAGCAAGTTTTCCACTCTTCACCGTGTTTTTCAGCGTAGTTGTCAGTGCTTTCTGTCCAACAACGGTGTCGAAAGACATTGGTCTGTACTTGCGTGCAGAAACTATATATTCCATTTGTTCAAATATTTTCTATCGGGCAAAATTACTAAAAACTTTTTTATTGAACGACTGTTTGCAGAATATTTTGTTGCTAAAGTTTCTGAAGCGGTAAGCTTTTCGTTTGGTTATTTAGCAGGATTTTCGGTTTATACCATCAGCTGCAGTCCCACCAACTATAATATATAGCCGAAGCCTCATTGCCCACTTTTATCTCAATGGTTTATAGAAAATACGCTCCTTTTCCCATTTTTTGCAGCTTACTCTAAGCTATTGATGACATTCAACATCGTATCATAGTCCGTTATCTCATGGTAACGTACTTTGCTTGTCGATACATTGTTGAAGAGTTTCTTGGCACACTCTATCTTTGCCATTTCTGCACCTTTCAGGTTCATAGACAGCATACTACCCTTGGTCTCTGCCACGAAGAATATGTGCTTTACGCCCATATTGTCATTGAAGGCAATAGCCCAGTCAGGGGCATACTTTCCTACTGGCGTAGGTATCTGGAAACTGCGTGGCAGACGTGCATAGACACAGACTTCATCAGCCTTGTCGAGTGCTTCGGCAAACTTTCTTTCGCCCTTACTGTCCGTAAATACATAATCCAGAATGTGCTTCTTTGCCTCATAGGCCTTTTCTATCGGCTGGCGGTTTTTCTCCTTGGTGAAGATGTCGGCGTCATACTGCTGCTCGGTGCGATTGTAAGCGATATGCTCTATAATCATCGTGGCCTTCTGGTCTTTTATCAGACGTATCACGTTACGGATAAACTCTTCAGGGTTGTTCTTGAACAGATAGAGCTTTGCCGTTAAAATGCCTTTCAGGATGCTAACCACCGTTCTTCTTGTCAGCGTTGCCCCCTTGGCTATCTCGCCAACGAGGTCGTATGACACATCGCTTGTCGATACCTCCTTCATAGTTTGTGTACGGGTATGCTGGTCGCCTGTAAAATCAAGGTCATCCGTTCCCTGTTCACCTGTCGTCACCACATATTTCAGTTCGGTAACACGCAGATTCTTGTTGATGGATGCTATGGCTTTTTGTATCAGTTCCTCGCTGTCGTAATGCACCGTATAGACATAGCGGTGATTGATTTCCTCCCACAGCCGCTTGAACTCTTCCTTGCTGGCATTGTCATTCAGATGGTCATTCACGGCCTCTGCTGACTCGTTAGCATCCTCTATCATGTCATCAAGGGCAGACGGGTCAAAGATACCCTGTATTAACTTATGAACCTGCTCACTGATGGGAGCCAGTTTCTTACTCATCGGTGCAAGGTTACCTGTGCGCAGGTCTTCGTGATATGATTGCTGGATGTTACCCTTGTCATCCACATAGTCATTCTCATAGAGATAGTTGACGATGGCTGTTGCCTCCATCGTTGAGATTTCATGCACTTCATCACCAACCATAAACTTTCTGCCCTCGAAGTAAGCCACTGTTGCCTGTGTAGGACGTTCACGCAAGGCTTCGCGTGTCTCTTTCTGCAACGCATCAACGAAGGTGCTATAGCTTTCGTTGGCAATGACCGTAAGAGCATTGATGTCATGCACGGCTTCACCCAGTCGCTCTGCATCCATGCGAACGCCTTGCTGGTCAACGCAGATACGCAGTCCACGACCTACCTCCTGACGCTTGGCAGTCGCACTGCTAGCATGGCGCAGGGTGCATATCTGGAATACATTCGGGTTGTCCCATCCTTCACGCAGTGCAGAGTGCGAGAAGATGAATCGTGTCGGTTCATCGAAACTCAACAAACGCTCCTTGTTTTTAAGAATCAAATCGTAAGCTGATATGTCTGAAGAGAAGTCTTCACCTCGCTTTACAACACTGTCGATGGCATGTCCCTTCTTGTCGATGGAAAAATAGCCATTGTGTACTTGGTCTGCCGTAAAGCGTTTCAAATAACGCTGATAATCATCCTCAAAGAGCGAAAGGTTCTCATTGAGGAAACGGGTGTATTCCTCTTCAAACACTTTCCAAAGGAAGCCCTTTACGACTTCGCCCTGTTCGTCATAGCCCTTATAGTTGGCTACTTCGTCGATAAAGAAGAGCGAGAGCGTCTTGATGCCCTGTTTGAAGAGTGCTGCTTCTTTCTCAAAGTGTGAACGGATGGTTTCTCTAATCTGAATGCGCTGTATCTGTTGTTCAGACACATCGCCCATCACTTCACCCTTGCGCAGCACATCGCCGTTCATGAAATAGACGGTATTTGTCAGGGGATTGATGTCGGTAATAACAAAATCCTTGTAGGCAGGAAGCCCAGATGTATCATAGAGCGAATCGTTCTGTCCGAACTTGCATATCTGCCTTCGGGTACTTGTTGCGCCCTTTACCTCAATTTCCAGTCTTACTTCCGGTGCCTTGTTCTTTGAAAGTACGATGCTGTCGAAGTAGATATAGCTCTGGTTGCCCAAAAGGTTTTGCAGGGTGATACCCTTCACCTGAATCTTCTTCACCAATCGCTGGCGGTAGGCATCGAAGGCATCCAGCGCATAGACGCAGTTGTGTGAGGTCTTATGAGTTGCCGAATAGTTCAGCACAAACAGCGGCTTGAAGTTCTTCAGCGCACGTTGGGTGGCTGCGCCCTCCATCTTCTGCGGCTCGTCCATGATGATAATGGGGCGATTGGCAGCAATCACATCAATAGGACGGCGACTCTGGAAATCGTCACGCTTGGAATAAATGATACGGCTTTCCTTGTTGGCAGCACCTTCCTTGAATGAGGTATTGAACGCCTGCACATTGATAATCATCACATTGATGCTGGCATCACTGCTGAATGAGTCTATCTGTGTCAGGTTGCCGCTATTATAGATGAAGAATCGGGCTTTCTTGCCGTACTGCTCCATGAAGTGGTCTTCCAGCATTGTGAAACTCTTATACACACCTTCACGGATGGCGATACTCGGCACCACAACGATGAACTTGCTCCAGCCATAGCGTTTGTTCAGTTCAAACATCGTCTTGATATAGACGTAGGTCTTACCTGTACCCGTTTCCATCTCAATGTCGAGTGAGCAAGCGCCCAGTCCGTCAGGCAGACTGAGTTTTGTTGACTTCGGTATGTTGCCAATGGCTTGCTGTTGCTGGATGTTGGTCAGCAGTTGATGACCTTGCAACTCCACATCGTTGTTGCGCCATCCTACATATTCCTCTTCAAACGTAATCTGTCCCTTACGTTTACCCAAGTCGCGACGGTACTGTGCATTGGTCTTCGACGGTTGTCCGGCAAACACGCTCACCGTCTGCTCTACAGCATCCGTCTGGTATTGTTGTATCTTAAACTTAAACTTCATTTGCCACCCTCCTTTGATTCATCGTCTTTTCCTATATTACCCAAACGTTTGATAGAATCCAGATAGTCCTGTTCTACGTCACTGATGGTGCGCTGTTTGTATTTGCGATATTCGTTTGTGGCATGTTCCATTGCTTCTGTATGAGAAACGCTGCCAGCATCTTGCAACAGTTGCTCCCCTGACATTGTGAGAATGCGGTCCAGATAGTTGGCCCAGTCATTCATCGTCATTGGTTGTTCACGTTCTGCCTGCCGTTCAGCAAAGTCCAGATATCCCGAAACCAGTTGCCCCATAGCTCGGAGTTCCTTAGCGTCAAGATAGTTTTTCGCTGTCTTGGCTTCTACTAATGTGGGCTGATTTCCTTTGAAGGTAAGAAGACCCATGAAATCTTTCTCTGCATCTGCTCGCTCCACTATCAACTCTGCTGCCGTGCGCCCATGGATGGCATAATGAATCTTGTTCTGCACCTTCTTGAAGAACTCCTGAGATATAGATGCTCGTGGGTCATAGTCAATACTTGTAGCATAGATTTCCAGCACTTGCCTATAGAGTACCTTTTCAGTAGCACGAATGTCTCTGATGCGTTCGAGAAGTTCCTTCCAATAGCCACCACCGCCAAGTTTTTTCAGTCGTTCATCGTCGAGTGTAAATCCTTTGACGATATACTCTTTGAGCCGTTCCGTTGCCCACTGCCTGAAGCGTGTCGCAATGATGGAACGTACACGATAGCCGAGGGCTATAATCATGTCAAGACTATAGAAGGTAGTTTGGTATGACTTGCCGTCTGCGGCAGTTGTTCGGAATTTCCGAACAACTGCTTCTTCCTGCAGTTCGCCTTCTTCGAAGATATGCTTGATGTGTTCACTGACGTTCGATTTACTCGTCTGATATAGTTCGCACATCTGAGCCTGTGTAAGCCATAGCGTATCTTCTGTCAGTCTCACGTCAATCTTCGTGAGTCCGCTGCTATCTGTATATATGAGTATTTTATTGTTTTCTTCCATAACCCTTACAATATTCTTCTTACGGTGTCCTTACTATACTCTTCCCAAATCTGCTCGAAGTTGTCGGCAACTTGGTCGTTGGCGAGGCTGCTGTCGCGCATGACGAAGTAGTAGGGATGTTGACGGGCTATCTCCGTGATGGTCGTCTCATTCACTTCTTCGTCGAAGCAGGCCATCAGGTAGCCATCGCTGACACTCCAGACCGTCTTACCCGCAATCTGCGTCTGCTCGATTTTGGCAGACAGTTCAATGCCAAGTTCTATCATCGTCTGGAACAGCAGGTCTTCCTCTGTGCGGTCGGGCTTAATATTGTCGTCAAAGAGTTTCTGCTCATTGAACTCTGATGGAGTGTAATAAACATCCTGCATATTCGATGAATCGAGCTTCAGTACACGGAAGCCTGTGTCAAGGTTCTTTGCTTCAGGATGCTCCTCTTTTATTATCTTCCCAGCACGACGGATGCGCTCTTTGCCGATTTCACAGATATTCTTGTAACCAGCCTTATAAGCCTCACTCTTTTCGTCTGTGGATTCTGGCAGCTGAACCATGATGAACTTGCGCTTGCCGCCATCTTCTGCATTGAGTTGCATTACAGCATGGGCGGTTGTGGCTGAGCCTGAGAAGAAGTCTAGGATGATAGAATCCTTACAATCTATTCTATTAACAAGATAATGAATTAGTTCAACTGGTTTCGAATAATCAAACGGAATATTAATGGCTTCCAACAATTTTGCTGCCTGTGTACTTGAATATTCTTCAATTATGCCCATAGGTCTTTGTGTGCGTTCGATAATGTTACCATCATTATCACACATCATATACTGTTTTGTGTAAATTGTCCATATACCAGAACTATCCTTTTTCATTTCAACGAAGCCTCGAGACAAATTATTTAGAAATTTATCTTTAGACCATCTCCAACAAGCTTTTTTCCCCTTATTGTTATCTGCTGGCATTACCTTTGTCCCATCAGGAGTTTCTATTGGATAATCAAGAGATGCAGAATACTGAATCGATCCCATCCCAAGCTTTTGCAAATAATAAGGTCCACGTTCTTCAAAATACTGATCCTTACCTTTATATCTGTCAGCATTGGAAATAGGAACACCTTTAATTTCAACAGATTCAATATTTCGAGTGAAGCATAAAATATGTTCATTTTTAATACGGAATAGTCTGCTATCAGAACTACCTCCACCTTCTTTGTTAGCCCATATCAAATCAGCAACAAAATTGTTAGCACCTAAAACCTCCTCACATATTTTACGTGCATTAGCAACCTCTTTGTCATTTAGACTTATAAATAGTAATCCATCCTCACTCAGCAAATCCTTAGCCACTTTCAAACGTGGATAAATCATATTAAGCCAGTCGGTATGAAAACGCCCGTTGCTTTCATAGTTGGTAACAAGGCGGTTGCCTTCCTCATCCTTCTGACCGCTATTATGCATATATTCTCCAGCTGACTGCGAAAAGTCATCGTTATACACAAAGTCGTTACCTGTGTTATAAGGTGGGTCAATGTAAATCATCTTTACCTTACCCAGATAGTTTTCCCGCAGCAACTTCAGCACTTGAAGATTGTCACCCTCAATATACAGGTTCTGAGTATTGTCGAAGTCCACACTCTCCTCACGACAAGGACGCAAGGTATCGGTGGTAGGCGCATTTGCCAGACGGATAGCATTGCGCTTATCAGGCCAAGTAAACTGATAGCGTTCCTCAGCACCCTCCACAATGCTCTTTGACAACTCTTGACGAAGTTGGTCAAAGTCAATAGCCACTTCAGGAATCCCTTCATCGTTCAGCCGTTCCGTCAGGCAGTTGGGAAACAAATCCCCAATTCGCTTTATATTCTCATCCACGATGTCCATGGTCTGCATTGTTAGTTTTTCCATTATTCTATTTGTTTATAGTATCGTTTTGGGGATTTGTAACGGGAAGAGACATAATTTTATTCTGCCCTGTTTCTGTTACTTCTTTTTTGTTATTTTCGCTTATTACATTGATAATCCTTTCGACCTGTTCCTCATCTATCTTTGTTGAGGTACATTTATTAAGGATTATTGGTAAAACTATCGCAACTATTACAGCAAAGACACTCAAATAATATTGTTTCCAATACTTCTTTTCATCTTCAGATTTAAAACCATTTGCAACAAGTCTGCATAATTCGTCTGATGGATATATTTTGGTGTTCTCAAATTTATCTAGTAGTTCACATAAACATGGATCTTCTATCTTGCGTGCCTCTGGAAGAAGTGCAGATATATTTACGGAATATTTTTTCTTAATGTCTGTTGATAAATATATGAGATGCTCATCCTGTAACCTATCAATCAGATTGATTCTTCCCAATACGTTTGCATATAAATATTCATAGATATTGTTCATTCTGCCTTCATCATCTTTGATATTCTGAAGAATTACGTCGTTATGAATGTTTATACACCATATGCCTTCGTGCTTAAAAACAACAGGATGGTATCGTAAATCGGCAAAAGAATGGAGAAAATACGTCCCCATCTCCTGCTCCTTGTCAGATATGCCTGTCAATATATTGTCTATGCTATAGAGTGCAACTATATGACTTATGAATTTCTTGTCTGTAGGTGATTTAATTTTCATTCCAGTTCATACTCTAAGTTTATTATTTGCTGATGCAGTTCATACTTCTTACGAATTTGCTTTGTCTGTTTGTCCATTTATTAATTATTTTGGACGTTTTTAATCATTTGCTCACTCTCCTTTCCTATATCCTTCATAATAGTATGACTGCTCAACTCCCTTGAAGAGGACTTCGCGGTCATCAACCTTATCTGTCAGGTGGGCACCTAAGAGTGTACGAAATTCCAAGTCGTTAATGGGGCTTCGCTCCATGGCAGAGAGGTAATCATCCTTGTCAATATACTGCCAGTCAACAACCTTACCTAAATTCTTATTCAATATCTGGTCAAGCCAGATACGTGTTGCACGACCATTGCCCTCCATAAAGGGATGAGCCACATTCATCTCCACGTATTTGGCTATAATCTCCTCAAATGTACTCTCAGGCATTTTTTCCACAGCCTCAAGAGCAGGAACGAGATACATACTATTTGCAAAGCGGAAACCGCCTTTGGCAATATTCTTCTCACGTATCTTTCCTGCAAAGTCATAAAGCCCATCAAACAGATAATGATGTATCTCTTGTAAGCCCTTGGTGGTTCCCACCTCTATTTTGCTGATATCGCCAGACTCATATAGTCGTTTTGCGTTTTCCATACTTTGTTCGTCTATCTTCTTCATGTTAATCTTCTTTTTTATAGTCCATACGACTGTTTTGTCGCTTTTAAAGTGTTTTCCACCAACAGTATAAGCATAGCAGGCGATAGGCATAAACAGTAGGCAGCCATAGGGCATCTCTTTCTTACCTGTTTCCGAGATTGAAGTAACAATGGCATGAGTCAGTCCGTTGGTCTTCATAAAAGTTTCTAATGACTTTAATTCTGCCTATGGATTCGCAAATTGTTTATTTGACCATTTCACTTCAACAGCCCACACGGGTTTCAGCCTTGCCTCACTGATACCAACAATATCAACTTCTCCTTTCTTTTTGTTCCCCTTGTTCCAGTTGGCTTATGCGATGTTGGCATTTTATGACTTGTCGCTCTATCAGTTCGTTAAAATGCATATATATAAGACCACAAAAATAATCATTTTGCTTTTAATATCAAAATTTTTATCAAAGCAAAACGGTTTTAATATGCTTAATATTTACTTTTATTACCAAACTGTGGTTTTGGAATATGTCATAAATTTAATTTTCACAAAGCCTTACAAATATATGTTTATTTTTTTAGAATTTAATTACAAGATATTGATAATCAACGTATTTAAAGTAAAATATAGATTAAGCTAGTTTAAACCTGCTTAATCTATATTCTTGACTTTTGTAGTCTCTGCTATAACTTGTATTTCTTGTGTGTCTGCTTTTCTGTGCGGCACTGTTTTTCCAATGATTCTATCTATTGAAGCAACTTTTCTATATTATATAAAACTCTGAAAATAATTCTATTTGATAGGAAAATTCAAGGACATTTCATGCTATGAGAGCCAAAGTACAATATCTTTCAATCTGAAAGCAGTTTTCCGTTTCTTGTCTTTGCTGAGAGAAAAACTTGCAATTTTCAGAGGGGAGTTGGGTAAAAAATTGATTAACTAAACCTGCCCATAATTTAAAAATTTACGACCGAGAAAAACGAAGCTGCAAAATATGCGAGTATTTGGCGGTTTCTCGCCCTTTTTGGTAAAATATTAGTAATCAAGACATTATACTTTTCGCCTCACAATACATAAGTGTTAAAAAAGTCAAAGGGCACCTTTCGCAGTGCGAAAGGGCACGTTTGGCACTGCAATATGCCACATATCGCACTGCGATATGCCACGTTTCGCATCGCCAAAGGACACCTTTCACTTTTTCGTTCCTTATGTTCGTTCACATAGTTTAAGCCGATTGATTAACAATTAAACGCTTTTTAGCATTTAGCCTCGTGCCAAGCGGAAAATCCTTCTCTAGAATGAAAATTCCGTTTGTCAAGATTTTTTACTTTTTTCGTCAAAAAATCGGGATGATTTTGAAAATTACAATTTGTAACTTGACAAGTTAATACATTAATCATTATTCTTTCATCCTTAATCATCCAAGATTAATTTCACACAGATGCCACAGATCTCTCTGATTTTTCCAACGTTAACAACGGGAACGGGAACAACCTTAACGTTAACTTTAACGATAACGGGAACGTTAACCTTAACCTTAACCTTAACGGGAACTTTAACTTTAACTGGTTATGAGTTAATTCGTATACTTATAAACTAAAAACTATGAATTATGAACTATGAACTATCTTAGTACCACTGTATGGCATTAGAATAGCTGCTGCGCTTGTCATATTTCAGAGCATCGGTAAGGGTAGCAGCGTTAGCACGGAAAGTAAAATTGTAGCTGGTATAAGGTGCTAACACAACTTGGCACGACATGCTGAAGCAGTGTAGGTCGCGCGAGAGCGAAGCCGTTGTCATAGAAATCTTATGATTGTCGAAGTCGTAGCCAGAAGAGAAGCTGATGTTCCATCCGTCGCTTATTCTCACGTTTCCGCTCACATTAAGCGTCTGAGAGAACTTATAGGGGTAGCGCATTCGGTTAGTATTAAACTTTCCGCTTGTGTTCTCGCGCATGGTTATTCCATAACCGAAAGTCAGCGACCATGGCATTGCGAAAGTCATATATCCGTCAGAGTCGGTCTTAGCCTTCGCAGTCTTCTTCTTTGCCGCATGCTTGGCTCGCTCCATGTCGTCGTCGATGTTAGATTCCCTGTTGGTGTCTACGCCCTCGTAGTCATCTTCGTTGTTGGCATAATCATCATCGTCGTCGTCGGAGCCGCCAGAAAACAGTTTGCGTAGTTTCTCAGGTGTCAGCGTGTAAGAGATGTTCTGCGACATACCCTGGAAACGTCCGAATCTGCCATAGCCCCATTCAGTATGAGTGCCGATGTAAGGCTTTCCGTTGCTGTCAAGTTCGTAGGCGTAGGTAGCGAAAACTGCGCTCAGATTGAAGGTATAGTTTTTCCACCACTTCAGTCGAATATCCATTCCCAAGTCGCTCCAAGGACGCTCCTTAGCAGAGAGGTTATAACTCATGCGCAGTCCGAAGTTGTCAATGAGGCTGATTTTCTTATATCCAGTAGAGTCTTCTTCAGAGCGCAGCTTCATTTCGAGATTGTTCTGCAGGTTGAGCGAGAGGCTTCCCGTCTTTCCTATTCCAGGCACGCTGTAGAGCATATCACGATAAGGCGAATACTGCACGAGCGACACGTTTCCGTTCTCGTCGGTTCGCTGATACGTCTCGTAGTAGCCATAGCGTGAAGAGCTGAAGTCGGGCGCATAGTTGAAGCTGAATGTAGGTGTCAGCACATGGCGTACAGCCTGAATCTTGTCGCCGAATATCTTTTTGTTAGGAACATAGAATCCATAGAGTTTTGTAGAAGCAGAAATATTCACGTTCCAGTTGTATACATTGTGGAAACCATAGGTCGTGTCCATCTTCTCCGTCTGTGCTTCAGCATCCCAGCTCCTCATAATCTTGCTCGTGTACATTCTGTCGGTGAAGTCGAATGTAGGGGTGATGTTAATGCAGTTGAACAGAGTGAACTGTCCGCTGATTGGAATATGATGACGGAATCCGTTCTTCCAGTCTTTTGCAAGGTTGGAGTGTAGCAGCTTGTCTTCCTTCGTGCTTATCTGGTTGCTCAACTGTCCGTCGTAGCTAATGGAGATTTTCTCATACCACTTGCTGCCAATGCTGTTTTTGCCGCGGAAGGGATAGAAGCGCGAGATAGAGATGTTGAGGTCGGGAAGTGTCATCGTTATAGACGAGTCGCGCATGTTTTGCGACAAGTTGGCAGTGCTGCTCAGCGACATGCCGATGCTTGAGAATGTAGTGCTCCAACTGACAGAAGAAGTACGCGTAGACTGAGTCATTGACTGCGGATTATACATACTTGTCAGGTTGTTTCGCTCGTAGCTCGAAGAAGCAAAGTTGACACTTGCCGACAGCTGGCTGAACGGGTTGGACTTAGCATCCTGTCGGTGGCTCCACTGAATCTTGAAACTCTTCTGATGCATATAGTCAGGCAGTCCCTTGTCGCCTGTCTTAGTGTCCTGATAGCTCAGATATACATTTCCAGAGAACTTATATCGCTTCACATAGTTGCTGGCAGCAGACAGTCCCCACGAGCCTTTAGTGTAAATCTCGCCAAGCAGTTTCAAGTCCCACATGTCGCTCAGTGCAAAATAGTAGCCTCCGTCGCGCAGATAGAATCCTCGTGTGTTTTCATCACCATAGGAAGGCATGATGAAGCCAGAACTATATTTCTTAGTGAATGGGAAAAATCCGTAGGGGATAGCCAAAGGCAGAGGCACATCGGCAACGACAAGATAGGCAGGTCCGAAAATGACTCGCTTGCCAGGCTGCACCTTTGCACGCGACAAAGCTATGTAGAAGTCGGGATGTGGGTCGTCGCAGGTGGTATATCTTCCGTGTTCAAGATAGAGCGTGCCGTCAGCTGCACGCTTTGAGCGCTCGCTGAAGAGGAATCCGTCTTCCTGCTCAGTATTTACATTCCTGATGATACCCTTCTTCGACTTGAAGTTGAAGGCAATAGTGTCGCTTTCATATTCCTCGTTGCCCATGCGGAACAAAGGTTTGCCCTTCACACCCTCTTCAGCAGTAGAGTCGGGTGTTCCCGTAGCCCTTACGAGATTGTTGTCAAGACGGATGCTGATGCGGTCGCTCTTCAGTTTCATGTTCTGATAGTCCACGCTTGACGAGCCATACAGGTAGGCTACCTTATTCTCAGCATCGTAGACAAGAGAGTCTGACGAAGAATAAGTTACAGGAGACTCTATTCCGTTAGACTTGGCACGGTTGATTGAGTCGCGACGCAGAGAGTCGTCAACCAACTTGTTGTGAATATATATTGCCTTTTCGAGTGAATCCATGAGCAGAGTATCTTCAGCCAGAGAGTCTTCGGGTTGTTCGTAGGCTTGAAAACCGCCTATCTTTAGAGTGTCGTTAGAGGAAAGTTTGTTGCTGGGAAGAAAACCGTTTGCAGACGGCAAACGGCAGTTTCCATTAGAGTGAGACTTGGCTGGTTCTGACATATTAGTGCTTGCCATCACAAAGATGATGACAAACAACGATAGAAATATGACAAATCTCCTGCGCATATTAGGCGACAAAATTACATATTCTTTTTATAAAACAACGCTGATTATCTTATTTTAACGACAATTTGAGCGTTTTTTATGCCTTTACTCAAACAATTCAGCCCAATGACGGAAGCGTTCTACTCCAGCCATGCCGAATTTCATAAGGCTTCGTTCTGCTTCCTCAAGTGTTTTTTCGTGTTCCAACCGTGTCTTAGAATAGAATTTGTCAGCATAGCAAATCACTTGTTCTTCAAGCGTTTCGGGCTGGAAATCCCTGTGAGGAAGCGGCAGGTTCTGGTCTATGATCTCGTCGAGCGGAAGTCCTGCGCCAGTATGTCGCTCACATACTCGTGCGTGTCGTTCAAGACCTTCGCGGCGAAGCATCTCTGCGCCAGCCAGTCCGTGACGGATATAGGGTTCTGTTCCGAAGCAGTGGATTGCAGGTGCGTTGCAGCAGACGATGCCTATATCGTGAAGCATAGCAGCCTCAGAAATGAAGTCCTTGTCGAGATTAAGTTCTGGATGGTGTTCTGCGATGATGAGGGCACGTTTTGTTACAGCCCTGCTATGAATAAGGAGAATGTCGCGCAGTGCAACATTCTCCTTATAGTATTTATCAATAATCTTTAGAATATCCATTCTTTCAAGATTATTCAGCATTGTTACGCTCGATGTAAGCAATAACGTCGCCTTTCTGAATCTTTGTTCCTTGCTTAGCGTTGATTTCAACGAGTTTGCCTCCGAGAGCAGCAGGCACAGGCATGATTTCGCCCCATGGAGTCTGGATGTAGCAGAAAGCATCGCCTTCGTTGTATTCTTTTCCGATGAAAGGTTCAACAGTAGGAGCCTGCTCACCGTCGCCATTGAATTCCCAGTAGATTTGTCCCTTAACAGGAGCAACGATAGCGTCAGCCTTAGCGTGCTTGAACTCAGCGAGTTTCTCTGGAGAGAGAGCAGTTCCGAGTTTAGCATCCTTAGCCTTCTGCAGGTCGGCGAGGAAGTTTTTCTTAGCCTGACCGCTCTTGTAGTTGCGATACTGTTCTGGGTGCATAGCAAGTTCGTAGAGTTCTTCATCGTCCTTACCGTAATCCCATCCGTTCTCGTCCATTTCCTTGCGGAAGTCGTCGAGTGCATTAGGAATAAGTGTGCGAGGATCTGCGTCTGTGAATTCGCGACCTTGTTTTGCAGCTAGTTCTTTCAGTTCTGGAGCAATTTCGCCAGGAACGCGACCGCTCTTTCCGAGAATCATACCCCACATAGAGTCGTCCATCATTACGAAACGTCCCTTGCCCTGAGCCATAGTGAGGAGGTTCATGAGGGCGATGTTCTTAACATACTGAGAGAATGGAGTTACGAGTGGTGGATAACCAACGCGTGGCCATACATACTCAACCTCGTTGAACAACTTAACGAGCATGTCGTCGGTTGACAATTCAGGTTCGCCTTTAGCCTTAAGAGTATTGTTGATGACGTGGTGGATACCAGCAAGGTCTGCCATCATAGAACCCATCATACCGCCAGGGAGACCGCATCCGAGAAGGAGAGAAGACATGTGCTTGTTTCCTGGGTTGATGAAGTAGCCCAGCCATTCGTCGATAAATTCCTGAGTGAGTGAACGAGCCTTCATGTAAGCATTCATATTGATGTCCTTAACTTCGAAGCCTTCGTTCTTCAGCATGCTCTGAACAGAGATGATGTCTGGGTGAACCTTACCCCATGACAGTGGCTCGATGGCTGTATCGATAACGTCGGCACCATTGTTGCAGACTTCGAGGATGCTTGCCATTGACAGACCTGGGCCAGAGTGTCCGTGATACTGGATGATGATGTCAGGGTGATTGGTCTTGATAGCCTTTGTGAGGGCACCCAACATTGCTGGCTGACCGATACCTGCCATGTCCTTCAAGCAGATTTCTTCAGCACCAGCAGCGATTACTTCGTCAGCAATCTTGCTGTAGTATTCAACAGTGTGTACAGGTGAAGTAGTGATACAGAGAGTTGCCTGTGGAGTCATTCCTGCAGCCTTAGCCCACTTGATGCTTGGGATGATGTTACGAGTGTCGTTAAGTCCGCAGAAGATACGAGGGATGTCAACACCCTGAGCGTGCTTAACCTTATATTGAAGTTCGCGAACATCGTCTGGCACTGGATACATACGGAGGGCGTTAAGACCACGGTCGAGCATGTGGGTCTTGATGCCTGCTTCGTTGAATGGTTTACAGAAAGCACGAACTGCATCGTTAGGGTTTTCGCCTGCAAGGAGGTTAACTTGCTCGAATGCACCACCATTGGTTTCTACACGGTCGAAACATCCCATCTCGATAATGACTGGAGCGATGCGCTCTAACTGGTCCTTTCGTGGCTGGAACTTACCAGAAGACTGCCACATGTCTCGATAGACGAGACTGAACTGAATCCTTTTTTTCATTTAGATATTATATTTAAGTTACAATTTTATTAACAGTTTATAGCGTTGTAGGCGCAAAATTAGGTAAAAAAAATCAAACAAGAATGCAATTTTCGTATTTTTTTTGATTAAAAACCATATTTCATTGATTTTTAATTACCTTTGCATCTGAAATGCAGTGTATATGCTATGTTGAAGGGCAATTATGATGCCTGATTGGCATGGATTAACTACATTTATTTTGGAGTAAAACAACCGAAAACAAATAGATTATAATATGAAACTGAGCATAAGACTTTTTGCCGTTGCTGTCATGATTATGCTTGTGGCTTGCAATAGCGATGAAAAGCCACCGAAGATTGAGGACCTGCCCGAAGCGGAATCGGCTTATAAGGCTGTTAACGACTCTACTGTCTACGGTCTGGCTTGTGAGGGATGTACAGACTCCGTGCTTGTATTCCTGCCAGAAAACTGTAGCGACCCTGTTTCCTACGATATTGTAATGGCACGTCGCATGAATAGGGTTCATGGCATGCCAGAGATTGGAGACAAAGTCGCAATTCTGATAAATCCTAAAAACAAGCGTGAAGCCCTTGCCGTTGTCGACTTAGACAATCTGAAGGGTGCATGGGTCTATGATGCGATGCCGACTCTGAGGCAATCTGTTCTGCAAGCGCAGGAAGAAGCCAGCATAACAAGAGAGGAGAAGGCGGAAATAGATTCTGCGGTGAGGGCTCAGATGAAACCGCACGAATGTGGTTTCAATTTGAAAAAGGATTTTGCTGCAATGCCTATAGGAAGATACTGGCAGCGCAGCTCACTTGAAAAAGAAGCGCCTGTAGAACAGCCGCAAGTGAAACGCTACACAGAGTGGCATATCTACAACGGCAAACTGATTCTGACGGAGACTTCGTCGATATTCACTAAAGAAGGGGAACTGAAAGGTGATAAGGCAAAAAACGATACAGCTGACATATTGATGCTAAGTCGTGATACTCTTGTGCTGAAATTCAAAGACAATATTCAAGGTTATCACAGACAGAAAGAAACTGGAAAGAAGTAAGCGGTTTGCTGGTTTAAGGTTGTCAGTTTTTGTTTGTCTGGCTGTTTGGTCTTTTAGGTTTTTGAGGTGAAGAGTGTCTTGATAATTGTATTTTTTTCTTAAAACCTAAAAAACTAAGAAGTTAAGGGGCAGTGAAACTTCAATTGTTTACTGAAATAATTTGATAGATAAAACCATAAAAAAATCTTTCAGCAGTTGTTCAGTCGAGAACAGAAGCTGAAAGATTTTTATGTTTTCAATAAGTATTTTACTCGCGATTCATAAGTCTTTGCTCTGCGAGTTTCTCATATTTTGTGCCTTTTCTGCCATAGTTTGCGTAAGGCCAGATGCTTATTCCTCCGCGCGGAGTGAACAAGCCAGTCACTTCGATATACTTAGGGTCCATCAGGCGGATAAGGTCTTTCATGATTGTATTTACACAGTCTTCATGGAAGTCACCATGATTGCGGAAACTGAAGAGGTACAGTTTCAGACTCTTACTCTCCACCATGCGCACGTCTGGTATGTAGCTGATGCGTATTTCTGCAAAATCGGGCTGACCAGTGATAGGACAAAGCGACGTAAACTCAGGGCAGTTGAATCTGACCCAGTAGTCGTTGTCGCGATGACGGTTCTCGAAAGTTTCAAGAACGTCTGGTGAGTAGTCAAATTCATAACCCGTTTTATTGCCTAGATTTTGCAGTCCTTCTTCTTTTCTTTTCATCGTTTTTGCATATTTAAGTAAAAAAATTAAATGCTGAAGATTTTCCAAATAGAGTAGCTGATACCTTCATCGTAGGTATCAACCTGCTCGTGCTCTTTCACGAATTTAACCACACGTATGGTTAAAGGCAGCACAACAATCTCGTATGCGGTCTTCAGTACAACCTGCCAGAACATCAGCGGAGGCAACGCTTCTGTAGGGATTACTCCACCAAGTGCAAGAGGGAAGAAAATGAGAGAGTCTGCTCCTTCGCCGACAATGGTGCTGACAACGGCACGCATAGAGAAGTTCTTGCCATGAGAGGAAATCTTCATGCGGCTCATGACGTAAGCATTCAAGAACGAACCTACGAGGAAAGCACAGAAAGAAGCCAGTGCCACACGGGGTGCAAGTCCGAATACACCATGAAATCCTTCAGCATTTTCGTAGTAAGGTGCTGGTGGAATGATGTCGCACAGCGCACCCATGATGACGAAAAAGAAGTTCATGGCAAATCCAGTCCATATCAGCAGGCGGGCTTTTCGGTATCCCCATACTTCGCATACACAGTCGTTGACTATGTAGGACACAGGAAATATCAACAAACCGCCAGTCAGACTAATGTTTCCTAACGCTATCTGCTTTGTTGCAAAGAGGTTTGCCGCTATCAGGCAAACGCAGAAAAGTATGCTGAAAAGCATAAACAGCATACTTACAGAGTTGTGTTTATTGTTCATGATTCTTGTTTTTTAAGAGGTTACCAAGCACTCTGATTATAAAAAGTGGCTGCAAAGGTATATCTTTTTTCTTATATTCCAAAATTCTTTTTAAATAATTGTATTTTCTTTTTGTTCAAATAGTTGTATTTGAAAAGATGTTATTATCTTTGCATGCAGATTATTTTTGAAAAACAATAGTATGATGAAACGAATTTATTTTATCGCAACCATGCTGCTGATGGCAGCATTTGCACAGGCACAGGTGAAAGTCTCTATCAGGGGCAAGGCTCCTGCTGAGCTGAAGAAGGTTACAATCTTTGACCTCACATCAAGACCTAAGGAACTGGCAACGGCAGTTGTTAAGAACGGACAGTTCAGCTATGATGCCAGTCATGCTGAAAATGCTCTGTTAGGAATAGGTACTGACGAGTTCTATATTCCTTTCTTTGCCGACAGCACACCAATGATAGTGAACCTGAAAGAGAATAAACTGACTGGCTCAAAACAGAACGAAGAGGTTGCTGTTGTTGACATGACTTTCACTCTTCTGGATGAAGAACTTACCAAAATCTATGAAGAGTTAGAGTCTATGAAGGATAGCGTTGACACAAATGAGCTGTCAAGAAGGCTGGAAGATAAGGCTCTGGAAATGAACAATAAGAAGATTGAAACCCTGAAAGAGTGTAGCGAACCGCTCACTGTTGTAGCGTTCTTGCCCGATTTGGCTTACAGCATGACTTATGAGGAACTTACTCCATTCATGGATAGCAGCAAACCTTATTATAGCCATCCGAGAATGGAACTGGTTAAGCGCATTTACTCAGGCATGGAAAAGAAGCGTCCAGGACAGATGTTCAGCGATATTGAAATAGCAGACATGGAAGGAAAGATGCATAAACTGAGCGAGTGGTGCGGCAAAGGCAAATATGTGCTTATTGACTTCTGGGCAAGTTGGTGTGGTCCATGCCGCAAAGAGATGCCTACAGTAGTGGAAAGCTACAAGCAGTTTAAGGACAAGGGCTATGAGATTATCGGTATTTCACTCGACAAGGATGCGGCTGCTTGGAAGGCTGCTGTTAACAAACTCAACATGACTTGGCCACAACTTTCCGACCTGAAATACTGGAACAGCGATGCCGCTGCACTCTATGGGGTAATGTCAATACCGTCAAATGTTTTGCTTGACGGTGAGGGACGCATTATTGCTTCCGACCTAAGAGGAAACGACTTGCTGAATAAACTTGCTGAATTGATGAAATAACTGCGTCTGCACGCATTTGAAAAATTGAAAGCTGAAAGGCTAATGCCAGGAGGAAAAAGTGTTCTCAAGCATTAGCCTTTCAACTTTTTTTATTGGCTTAGTGTAACAGCCAAGCCATATATCCTGCAAAAATGATTAGAAGAACAGCACCTTCCCAGCGCTGTACTTTCAGTTTCGTGAAAGAGAATAGCCATAAGATAATAATGCTAATAAGCATAACACTTAGGTCTATTGTTGTTATTCCAACAATGTTCATTGGCTTTATGATGCCTGCAATTCCGAGAATCATCAGTATGTTGAAAATGTTTGAACCTAAGACATTGCCTATTGCCATGGCACTTTGACCCTTGTGGGCTGCAACAACACTTGTTGCCAACTCTGGCAGTGATGTGCCTCCTGCAACAATAGTCAGACCAATAACAGCCTCGCTAACTCCAAGGGCAGCAGCCAGTTTTGAGGCATTGTCAACAAATACATTACTGCCAATAATAAGCAGTGCCAAGCCTAAGACAATTAGCCCTATGGGTTTCCATATAGATACATTTCCTGAATCCTGTTTGTCTTTGTTTTCAGATTCTGCCTGATCGGCATTCTTTGCCGACCGAACCGTATAGAACATGAAAACAAGAAAACCAACAAAGAGCAAGACGGCATCAGTTCTGGATATTGACTTGTCAAGACAAAAGACAATAAGCATGGCAGATGCTATTGCCGCTATAGGCAAACTGCGCCACACCGTCTCTTTGGTTATGATGATAGGTGCAACAACAGCCGAAGCACCTCCTATCAGCAGTGTGTTGAATATGTTGCTGCCGACAACATTACCCACAGCGAGGTCGGGAGTGCCATTGATTGCTGAGACGATGCTGACAAACAATTCGGGTGCAGAAGTGCCTATTGCTACTATTGTCAGACCAATTACTATTTCTGGAATCTGCATTCTTTTTGCCAAAGCAACTGCTCCATTTGTCATGAAGTCGGCACCATAAAGCACTGCGGCAATGCCTGCAACAATAAGAATTATTTCTAATATAAGCATTATGTTTTCTGTTTTTATTCTTGCAAATCACTTATGTCATACTGCAACAAAACGCATTGTGGCAAATTGATTACTATTGTTTCCTGATGGCAAAACCAAAAGAAAGAAATCTGTCTGATAGTTTCGCAATAGTCTGGTATTCCGTCTTTTATGGCACAAAAAAAACTATACCTTTGCTCGATGCGCTTTAAAGCATGTTGCAAAGGTATAGTTTTTTTCTAAAGTAAACGCAAAGTTTATATCTTAATTTTTTAGCCTACAGTAATTTGGCGAGCCACCTTTACTTCCTCCTTGATAATCTTTGGAAGGTTGATAGTAAGTACTCCGTCTTCCATCTTGGCAGAAATCTTCTCCTTGTCTACATCGTCAGGAAGGATAAGTGTCTGAGAGTACTTAGAGTAGGCAAACTCACGGCGCAGATAGCGAGCCTTCCTGTCTTCCTCTTTCATCTCACGCTTGCATTCCATCTTGATTGTAAGGTTACCATCTTGGTTGATGTTTATGTCGAAATCTTCTTTCTTCATGCCTGGGGCAGCCAGCTCAACACGATATTCTTTTTCGTTTTCTATAACGTTGATTGCTGGTGCTGTTGCGTTAGTACGAGGCATATAGTCTGTGTTGAAAAAGTCGTTGAATACTTCTGGAAGCCATGAGTTACGGCGAAATGTTGGATATTCCATAATTTTATCTCCTTTAATTTTAGTTTTGTTATTATTCTTACTTTATTTCTAACCCTTTTTAGTGGGCTTTCACTAAGGTATATGCAATATCCGTACCAATAAGAAAAATGCGCCAATTTGTCAGAATAATACCGACAAAGTGGCGCGTTCTTCTTTCTGAAATGTTCTTATTTCAGCAGTTTCTTTATAGCCTCTTCCACTTTCTGCATGCTGTCAGAAGGTTCGAAGCGGGCAATAACCTTACCCTTTCTGTCAACGAGGAATTTAGTGAAGTTCCATTTTATGTCGGGCGATTTTGCATAGTCTGCATCCTGTTTCATAAACATCTCATGCAAGAGTCTGCCCATCTCGTCGCTCTGGTCGAAACCCTTGAAAGGCATCTTGCTTTTCAAGTATGTGAATAGAGGTGATGCGTTTTCGCCGTTTACGTCAATTTTGTCGAATTGAGGGAAATGGATGTCGAAGTTTACCATGCAGAACTCGTGAATATCTTCAATAGAGCCTGGAGCCTGTTCGCCAAACTGATTGCATGGGAAGTCAAGTATTTCAAATCCCTGCTGGTTGTATTTTTGGTAAATGTTCTCAAGTTCTTCATATTGCGGAGTAAATCCACAGCGAGTGGCAGTATTGACTATCAGCAGTACTTTGCCCTTATATTGGCTTAGACTTACTTGCTGACCTACGTCGTCACGGACTTCAAACGAATAAACGTTTTTCTGGGCTGAGCACGTGAGAGATATCATCGCGAGCATTAAAACAAGAAGATTCTTTTTCATTTTGATTAGTGTTTTTTGTGTTGTTTGATGATTTTGCCCGCACAAATGATACTAAAGGATTCTGTCTTTGTGTCTATAATCTAAAAAAATTGTTATAGACAAAACACATTAAGGTCTTAGTTTGTCCTTTGATAAATATAAATGTACGCGCGTATTTTTATTATGGTTTCGCAAGCACCCAGCTTTTCTGGTTATAATGATGTCTGGTTATTAAGGTAATGAAGTGAATTTAGCCTGTTATGGTGCAGGAGGTAGCATAGCCCACCTTGTTTTCTTAAAGCAAAACGACCTGCAAACCTTTAAAACCTTACGAAACTTAAGCTTGCGAAGGTTTAGTTGTTTGTTTGTAGTTTACAATTAAGGCAGGTTCTATAGTTTAAGTCATTGCATTAGAACCCGCCTTAATCCATTTCTAATTATCTGTAATTCGGGAATAAACTTATTCCTGTTCCTTACGGTCGTCAATGTTGTCGCCTTCTGTAGGCTTCATCTCTTCTTCAAAGTCTGTGATGCCATTCTTCACGAGAATGTTATACCAAGACAGCAGTTTCTTAATGTCGCTGTCGTGGACACGCTCGTCGTCAAATTCAGGAAGTATAGTTGCGAAATACTGGCGGAGTTCTTCGCTCTTCACCTTCTTAAACTTAATTGAGCATTCCTTGCCTCCCTCTTTGTCGCGTATTGCAGCAAAGACATTCATCAGAGGAACATCCTCGCTCTCTGTGTAAATTGCTATATCAGCCAGGCTTGTAACCCTGTCGGTGGCAAAGGCTGGCATACGCTTGTGAGTCTCGTCGAGAGCTTCTACAATTAAGTTCTTGTTTCCGCGAGAAACTAATTTGAATAGACCTGGTCTCCCAGATATTGAAAGAATTGTCTGTTGCATGGTTTTCTGTTGTTTTTTATTTAATTTGCTAATTTCCGCCGTTGCTCTATGTTTTATAAGCTCGTGCGGATTGTTTGTTAATATTCCGTTTATTTACTTTTGCCCGTTTATTTATTTTGTAAACTCAGCATACTGTCATGTTAAACTGCACTTTAATTCCCATTTGCAGGTTACTGCCCTAAGAACTTTTTCAGCACTTCGTCTACATTTTGCTCTGAAATCTCTGTCTTGCAGAACTCTGCATAGGCATCGGACTGTACATGTTCGATAGAACTGAAATCTATGTCTTTTATTTTTTCGATGATACTGTCGGGAAAACGTTTCTTCACGACTTTGTTTCCTATAAATATTGAGTAGGGTGGGACATCCTTAGTTACAATAGAGCGTGCTCCGATGACACTGCCTTTCCCTATGGTAACCCCAGACATGATAAGTGATTCCATTCCAATCCACACATCGTCTTCAACCACGATATCACGATTCTTTTCGCTGTTTAAAGTAGGCTGGTGATATACCATTGATTGAAAGGGCCATGTGCTTATTCTGTGAAAGTTATGATCTCCTCCAACAAGAAACTGAACGTTTGGACCAATGCTGACATAATTGCCAATAGTGAGTTTTACGTCACGCGGTGCCATCCACGTAACGTTAAGTGCACCGTAGCTGTGTTTGCCTACCTTTACGTTTTGACTCGGAATCAATCGTGTCGGTCTCACATTGTTGTGAGTGTTGTTCTTCTTAAACTTATAGTAGTAGAGCAGGTACTTAATCATTGAAATAATTTTTCTCATGACTTTACTTATATTATGAAGTTAAACACCTTCTGTTTTGCTATAAATATCACTAAGAATACTTTCTATTTGTTGGTCGAGGTCACTTTCTCCATCGTTCACTATGACGTAGTTGGAAAGGCGAGCCACTTCGTCCTGCGGCATTTGCTGCGCTATCCACTCTTCGGCTTGCTCCTTGCTGATGTTGTCGCGCTGCATAATCCTGCTAATTCTGACAGTGAGAGGTGCAGTCACACAGACTATTGCTGTAAGTGGAAGCCGCTGGTCGAAACCGCTGTCGAAGAGTATTGCACTTTCAATCCATTCAATGCCCGACTGCATGTAGTCAGAGGCAACTGCGGGATGGACTATGTTGTTGATGGCAAGACGGTTCTCGTCTGAGGCAAGAAGAAACTTAGCCATTATCGGTTTATTCAGTTTTCCGTCAGCGAAGACTTCACTGCCTACGAGTTGGCTCAGTTCGTTCTGCAATTCAACCGAAGTCGCCATTAGTCGCTTTGCTGCCGCATCGCAGTCGTAGACACTTATTCCGCGCTGCTGAAGCAACTTGCATACATACGACTTTCCGCTGCCAATACCACCAGTTATAGCAATATGCCTATTCATTTTCAGTAACTACTGTTGCTCTATCAGATAGTCAACTTGGTTAAATTCCAGCCTTGCCTTGCTTACGCCGTTTGGAGTAGTCTGCAAGTGTAGTTTGCACTTCTCTGAAGGATGAGCCATGATTTCGTTGTAGTCTATCATTACGCTGAATCCATCTGCCGTTATTGAGCGGTACTGGCTTGCGCCAACCACAAACCTTACTACGGCTTTCGACGGGAAAGTGCGTAGCAGTTTTCCCTCAGGCATGTTTACACTCGTAATAGGAACTTCAACTGTTTTTTCGGTAAGCACGTCGGGATAGAGTTCTACTTTTACGGTAGAAGGTACGCTCTTGATACCAGTTTGTCGTTCTATTCTCACCGTAGTCCTGACTGTGTCCGTTATGTCGTGCAGGTTGAGAGGCTCGATGTAGACATAGCGAATCTGGTCAAGCTGTTCGTTAGTGGCATAAATAGTAACGCTGTCTGGCAGTATTCTTGTGTTTGTCAAGAAATAGTTCTCGCCAGTAGTCACCTTGCCTTGAAAGCGAACAGGTACGCGTTTGTTTGCACCATAGTTGAAATAGAACTCCAGTTTGTCGGGCTTCATCGAGACTATGCGCGACGAATTGTAGAGTTGCTGATAGATGAGGCGTTGCAGGTCGGCGGTAGAAACTGTTCCCATTCCATCGCCTTTTGCAAAGGTCTGGAAGTTTATAGCCACAGGATGAATCTTGTTTCCGAAGATGTAGGCTCCGAGAAGATAACCCTTGTCGCGCACAGTTATACGCACGGTGTCTGTATTGGTGCTTGTAATAACCACATTCTTAGGCATGTTAGTTATCACGATAGGCACAGAAACTTCCTTCTCAGTGGTTTGGTTCAGTGTGAACATGAGCCAGAAAAAACCGCTGAGAACGAAAAAGGACAAAAAAATCAAGAATTCCTTACTCAGCAGTTTGAGTAAGAAACCCTTGCTTCTTTGTATCAGTTCCTTAGTCTGCAACATTTTCTCTAATTACTTAGCAGTTGCGTTTACCTGTGTTGCGTTGATGTCGGCAAAGACGTATGATTTGTCAACTTCAATTTCTACGCCGCGTGCTATTTCAACCTTCACCTTGTTGGTGTTAAGGTCAATGCGCTTAACTACTCCGTAGATACCGCCTCCAAGTACAACTTTTGTACCTTCAGCAAGTGCATTCTGGAACTTGCGGATTTCCTTCTGCTTCTTCTGTTGTGGACGAATCATGAAAAGCCACATGATTGCGAAGATTGCAACCATCATTAGCAGGAAGCCAATTCCGCCTCCTCCTTGTTGTGCAGGAGCGGCTTGTAATAGGATTGCTGTGTTCATAACTTTTTAGTTTTTCTTTGTTGTTATTTAATTATATGTTCTGTTTCTTGTTCTTTAGTCTGCGGAAATCTTCTCACTGATGCTTTAGATTGAATACAGCTATTATCTGTTTTTGTCAGCATCCATCACTTTGAAGATAACCCTGTTGGCGATAAGGTGGCGTGCAATAGCATCAAGCAGTCCGTTGATATATCCTCCGCTTCTGTGAGTAGAGTAGAGTTTTGCAATGTTGACGAACTCGTTTATCGTTACAGATATAGGTATATTCTGGAAACAAATCATCTCAGCAATAGCAATCTGCATGATGACCACATCCATGTAAGGCATTCGTGTCAGGTCCCAGTTGTATGAAGCCTCGCTCATATACCTATTATATTGTTCAGCATTGAGAATTGCAGAGCGGAACAGAGTGCAGGCAAAGTCGCGGTCGTTCTCGTCTTTATATTCAGGCAGAAGTTCCTGTTTCTCGCCTTTGCTCTCGTCAAATCGCTTAATGGTTTTCAGCACAAACGTATCTACAATTTCCTTGTCGTCGTTCCAGTAGAGACTCTTCTCTTCGAGAATGGCATCAAGTTCCTCGTTGTCTTGAATAAATGCACGGTAAATCTTGCGCCATAGCTCACGGTCGCATTCATAGTTGTCTTCCTCTGCAGCCAAGTAGTCCGTATACATCTGGCTGCTTTCTATAGAGTTGCAGATGCTTCTTACAAATTCGATGTCAGTTTCCCAAACAGTCTTTTGGTTAGACGTGAATTTGTGCAGCATCTCGTTGTCTTCCAGTTGCAGTGCAAATCTGTTATTTATAAACTTTTCTGAAGGCAGTTCTTTTTCTTCGCGTTGTGCTCTCTTAGTTGCAATTTCGTGGCGGTGGCGCATTTCTTTAGCCACAGCAACAATAAGTGCAAGAAGTAAATTGTATAAGTCGTAAGCTTTGGAAAGACTGAAAAGCAACTCTTTTTCTGCATTATCAATGTTTCGGTTGCCGTTCTGATAATAAGCATACACCAACTGAACAATCTTAATTCGTATTAATTCTCGGTTTATCATAATCTTTTTCTCTCTTGAAAAATCCTAAATATGTAAATAAAATAACGCTGCAAATGTAGTTATTTTTATCCACACATGCAAGAATTTAGTATCAATTTATATGTTTTTTGACCTAAACTTTGTCTAATTAGTAAAAAAGAATTACCTTTGCACCGCTTTTTCGAGCATACGGAATCTCTGACAGAGCATGTATGTCTGATAGAGACGGCCTTCGTGTGATGGCGAATTAAGCAAAAATATTAATTTCAAACTTAATTTAGAGTAACACAAAAAATGAAAGAATTTCAATTAAACGGTAAAGTTCGCGAGACTTTCGGAAAGAAAGAAACAAAAATGTTGCGTAAGGAAGGACTTGTTCCTTGTAACATCTATGGTGAGAAGAAGAATGCTGACGGTTTGCCAGAAGCAATCGCTTTCACTATCCCTGCAAACGAATTGCGCAAGGTTATCTATACTCCTCATGTTTATGTTTGCAACATTAACATTGAAGGTACAAACCACGTTGCAATCATCAAGGAATTGCAGTTCCACCCAGTAACAGACGCTCTCCTCCACGTTGACTTCTATGAAGTAAACGAAACAAAGCCTATCACAATCGGTATTCCTGTTAAACTCAACGGACTTGCACAGGGTGTGCGCGATGGTGGTCGTCTTGCATTGCAGATTCGCAAGATCAACGTTACTGCTCCTTACAAGCAGATTCCTGAAATACTCGAAATCGACGTTACAAATCTCGGTCTCGGAAAGAGCATCAAGGTTGGCGAGCTGAGCTTCGAAGGACTCGAACTGGCTACAAGCAAGGACGTTGTTGTATGTACAGTCAAGATGACTCGTGCTGCTCGTTCTGCTGCTGGTGCTACAACTGAGTCTGCTGAATAATCAGTCGTTCAGCAATTTTCATATCTCGCAGAGCGCGGCTCCGATGCTGTCTCGTGCAGATAATAGTTGATTTTATTATTAACTGGTCAACTAACTTTAATAAATGGATAAGTACTTAATTGTGGGATTGGGTAATCCAGGTGCTGAATACGACGGCACTCGCCACAATGCAGGATATATAGTGTTGGATGCTTTTGCTAAAGTGTCCAACACTATTTTTGATGATAAGCGATATGGTTATATCGCTGAAACCTCAATAAAAGGGCGGAAAGTGTTCCTGCTGAAGCCCACAACCTTCATGAATCTTAGTGGTAATGCTGTGCGCTACTGGCTTAATAAAGAGAACATCGACCAGAAGCGTATGCTCGTCATATCCGATGAAATAGCCCTCCCGTTAGGACAGTTCCGCCTGAAGGCTAACGGCAGCAATGGCGGTCATAACGGATTAGGACACATTCAGCAACTCATCGGGCAGGACTATCCCAGACTTCGCATCGGCATAGGCAACAACTATCCGAGAGGAGGACAGGTAGACTGGGTTCTTGGGCATTTCTCTGAAGAGGAAAAAACAGTTCTCCAGCCCGTAGTTGACACTTGTACTGAACTGATTCAGAGTTTTGTGCTTGCAGGAATTGACATCACCATGAATCAGTTTAACAAAAAGGGAAAAGGCGAAAAGCCAAAGACATAACAAGATGGAGGCAAGAATTGACAAATGGCTCTGGGCAGCACGCATCTTCAAGACGCGCTCCATTGCTGCCGATGCCTGCAAGAACGGGCGTGTTACCATCAACGGAGTGAACGTGAAACCATCGCGCCCGCTCAAGGAAGGCGAGATAGTCAGCGTTAAGAAGCCACCCGTTACCTATTCATTCCGCGTCATCAAGTGCATAGAGCAGCGAGTAGGTGCAAAACTTCTGCCAGAGGTCTACGAGAACGTTACCGACCCTAAGCAGTATGAGATTCTGGAAATGAGCCGTATCAGCGGATTCATTGACAGGGCAAGAGGCACAGGACGACCTACCAAGAAAGACAGGCGTGCGATGGAAGCCTTCATCGAGCCCCTCTACTTCGACGATGGCGACGACGACGATGACTTCCTTGACGACTGATTGCCTTTGTAAATCAGCAATTTATCAGTAAGCATAATTTATTTCATTAACAACGAAAACAACTTCAAGTAACATAAAGACACCATGCGCAACATTGCTATTTTCGCTTCAGGCAGTGGAACCAACTGCGAGAACATAATCAACTATTTTGCCGATTCCAGCGAAGTAAACATTGCCGTTGTCATCTGCAACAAAGCCGATGCAAAGGTTCTTGAGCGTGCAGACCGTCTTGGAGTTGACTCTGTTGTTATAACCAAACACCAGTTTGCCGACAAAGACTATGTTCTCTCCGTCTTAAGCAACTATGGCATTGAGGTAATTGTGCTTGCAGGCTTCCTGCTGATGGTTCCCGACTATCTTATTGAGGCGTATCCTCGCCGCATCATCAACCTTCATCCAGCTTTGCTTCCTAAGTTCGGGGGCAACGGAATGTACGGCCACTTCGTCCACGAGGCTGTTAAAAAAGCAGGCGAAACCGAGACAGGCATGACAGTGCATTATGTTACAAACGTGTGCGACGGAGGCGAGATAATAGCGCAGTTCAGTTGCAAGTTGTCTCCATCCGACACCGTTGAAGATATAGCCGAGAAAGAGCATCAACTCGAAATGGCACACTTCCCCCAAGTAATAGAGCAGTTTGTCAGCAGCCTGTAGAGTCTTATTTCTATCTTTTTGTTTCCCAATACCGAGTTATCGCACTTGTTCGATAACTCAAAGTCGGCAGTTAATCACTCCTTTCTGCAATGTCTGAACTTGCTTTTGCATTGATTAAAGATGAGGGATAAATGATTAAGGTTGTTTCTGAATTCTATTTTCCATTAATCATTAATATTCAACTGAGGGGCATTGTTCTATATGTGATACTTGAAAAATACCAGTCAAAGCACTACTAATTGATAAAAAGAAAATCTATTTATTAAAATAAAAAAGAACCGCTACTATTAAGAAATAGTTTTGGCTCTCTTTAATGTTCACAACGGAATAATCCTTATTGTGAATATCACTCATTATTAGTACTGCAAAAGTAATAAAATAGTTTATAATAAGCAAATTTTATATCTTTTAAAATTCAAAAAACAGATGTTTAATCAAAAAAGATTGATTTACCATGGTCTTTTTCATTGTTTTTTGTTAACTTCGCATGCATTAAATAAAAAATATCAATGAAATATATATTAGGATTAGACCCTGGAGTTTCCAGCATTGGGTGGGCTCTGGTTTTAGAATCGGAAAATAATGATGGGAATTCCCAGATAATAGCATCTGGAACTGTTAAGGTTAACTTCGATAATTTTGCATATATCAATGCAAAGGATAAGATTTCAGATAGTGGCAATCCTGTAGATTTGTTTATAGAAGGATTTACTGTTTCGCCTAATCTGATTAGGAGAGACCGTAGAGGTTCACGTAGACGATTGCAGCATTATAAACAGCGCCGAACTGACTTAATAAGAATCTTATATGAATATGGCATAATTGATGATGCTACACATCTTTATGAAGAAGGCAAAAATACAACTTTCGAGACATATAGGCTGAGAGCCAAAGCTGCAAGAGAAAAAGTTTCTTTAGAAGAACTTGCAAGAGTTTTGCTCATGATAAATAAAAAACGTGGCTATAAAAGTTGTAATAATTTTGATTCTGACTTAGAAGAACAACAGGGAGATTATTTATCTTCTATAGTGAATAGAAGTAAGATTTTGTTAGAAACACATCAAACTGTTGGAGAATATCTTATGAAAGAAATAGATTTGCATCCTTTGCAAGGTATAAAAAACAAGGTATTCTATAGAAAAGACTATGAGGCGGAGTTTGAACAAATATGGAAAACACAAATACAGTATCATCCAGAGTTAACCAAAAATCTAAAAAAGATACTGAAAAATAAGATTATCTTTTTCCAAAGACCAATTGAAAGTAAGAAAAATGAAGTTGGTCTATGCGAAATAGAGAGCAAAAAAATAGAAATAGAGCGGAATGGCAAGAAGCAAGTTGTAATAACAGGTAGTAAGGTATGTCCAATTTCCTCTCCGTTATTTCAGGAATTTAGAATTTGGCAGCGCTTAAACGATACAACACTTACAAAAATTACAACTTTAGAGAGGCGAAGTCTTACTCTTGATGAGAAGAAAATGCTTGCTTCTGAATTAGCTATTAGGAAAGAACTTACGAAAAAAGAGGTTCTGAAACTCCTTGTTAATAAACAAGCAAAATCATTTGATTTGAATTTTGAGAAGTTTATTGGCAATGAAACACAAGCAAAATTAGTTAAGGCTTATCTGAAAATTTTGGAGTTGTCAGGACATGAAGTTCCTAATATAAAAAAGTCTAAGGCACAAGATGTTGTAAATTGTATTTGTCAGATATTTCAAAGTTTAGGTTATAACATTGAAGCTGTTGAAGGTGTTATAACAGAACAGTCAGATATTTATTTCCAGCCATATTATAGGCTATGGCATCTTATTTATTCTTTTCCTGGAGATAATACTCGTTCTGGTAATGATAAGTTAGTTCAGCGAATAAATGAATTTTTCAGATTTGAAAACGAAGAATATTCCAAAGTTATTGCAGGCATTGTATTTGAAAAAGGATATGGCAGTTTAAGCGCAAAAGCATTGCAAAAGATTTTACCAAAACTAAAAGAAGGCTATCAATATAGCGATGCTTGTAAATTAGTTGGCTATAACCATTCAAAACATTCAATAACAAAGCAGGAAAACAATGCAAGGGTATTAAAAAAGCATTTGGAACATATTCCACATAACAGTTTGAGGAATCCTCTTGTGGAGCGAGTTCTTAATCAGATGGTTTCTCTTGTAAACAACTTAATGGATGAATATGGTTCTGAATATGGAGAATTTGATGAAATTCGTATAGAGTTAGCCCGCGACCTTAGTAATAGTAGTGAAAGACGTAAGAAAGAATCACAGAACATAGAGAAAAACACGAAAGAGAAAGAAGCATGCAGGGCAGAATTATTGGAAAAACTCAAAGAGTTTGGTGCTAATGTTACTTATGTCAGCGAAAACGATGTGCTGAAATACAGATTGTATAAGGAATTGGCGCTGAATGGTTATAAGACGCTTTACTCTAATAAGTTGATAGACTTGAAAGAGTTAATTCTTGGCAGAGGATTTGATAAGGAACATATAATTCCAAAGGCTTTACGCTTTGATAATTCTTTTTCTAATCTTACAATTGAATGTTCAGATGTCAATCTAACTAAAAGTAAAACAACAGCCATTGATTTTATAAAGGCAAAGTATGGAGATGAGGCAGTTCAGAATTATATCCTAAAAATTAACGACCTTTATAGTAAGGGGGCTTTCAGCAAAGCAAAGAAAGAAAACTTGTTGCGGACCGCTTCTGATATCCCAAATGAGTCTTCAAATCGAGACTTAAATCTTACACGCTATATAAATAAGAAAGCAATTGAGATTTTAGAAAATGTTACAAGAAAAGTTGTTCCTACTACTGGAAGAATAACAAGTTTGTTGCGTAAAGATTGGCAACTGGTAAATGTATTGCAAGAACTGGTTTGGGATAAATATAAAAAATTGGGTCTTATAGATTCATATATAGACAAAAACAAAAAGGTTGTTCAGCAAATTAGACAAAGCGTTTGGACAAAACGCAGCGACCATAGAAACCATGCAATGGATGCCATTACCGTTGCTTTCACTAATCCAAAATTTATTTACTATCTAAACTCTTTAAACTCTCAAGGAGATAACCGTTTGCAACTTTTGCAGATGAGACAGAAATATATGCATAGAGATGATAAAGGCAATTGGGTTTTCAATCCTCCTATGCCTGTCGGGAAACTACGTGCAGAGGTAAAAAGGCAGTTAGAGAACATCATAGTCTTCTACCAGTCTTCTTCAAAAATAGCAACTCCTAATGTTAATATTACAAAGTCTAAGAGTAAACAGAGTGGATATAGGCAAACGTTGCTTACTCCAAGAGGAAAGCTGCATGATGACACTTATTTTGGAGTAATAAAACAACAAAAAGTAGAAAAACTTACTGTAGATAAAAGTTTTGACGAACAGCGAATATCTACTGTTACAAAAGATAAATATAGAATTGCTCTGCTTAATCGGCTTATGCAGTACGACAATGACCCTAAAAAAGCATTTACTGGAAAGAATTCATTAGATAAGAATCCAATATGGATTGATGATAGACAGACAAAATCTGTTCCTCTTGAGGTTAAATGTCTACAAAGTATAACCTTATATACTAAGCGTGTTCCTGTTAATGAAAACTTGAAAGTAGAGAACGTGATAAATGGGAATGTCAAGGCTATTCTTCAAAACAGACTATCTGAGTTTGGCGGCAAAGCAAAAGAGGCATTCACAAATTTAGATGATAGACCTATATGGTTTAACAAAGAGAAGGGTATTTGCATTAAGTCTGTTATAGTGAAGGCTGCCGATGTGAAAAAACCAATAGCACTTCACAAGAAACGCAACAGAGACGGAACTTGTTTCTTTGATAATAACGGAAAGACTGCTCCTGTTGATTTTGTTAAACCTAATAATAATCATCATTCTGATATTTATATTGACGACAAGGGAAAACTGCATGAGCGTGTTGTAACATTCTTTGAAGCCGTCAGGATGGTTAACAGCAACATGCCTGTAGTAGATGAATCATACAAAGCAGATGAAGGTTGGAGTTATCTCTTTTCTGTTAAGCGATACGATTATTTTGTTCTTCCTGACAAAGAAAGTGGTTTTGACCCTTTGTCTTTAGATGTAACCAATCCTGATAACTATCATTTAGTAAGCCAGCATTTGTTTAGAGTGCAAAAGATATCGTCTATGAATTATTTGTTAAGACAACATATTGATACTGCAAGTAAAACACCAGAAGAACTGAAAGGCGTATCATGGGTTATGATTAGAAGTTTAAATGATTTTATTGGTAGTGTCAAGGTTTCTGTTAACCGAATAGGCAAAATATCTATAATAAAGAAAATTCGTGTTGATTGTAAATGAAAAAATCCCGCATCAAGCGGGATTTTTTCTTATTTCAGAAACTCTTTTTGTTGTTCTATTTTTGACTGTAAATACATGAAAATCAACATTTAATGTTAATCTTGATGTTTCTGATATGTCAAAGATACTAATTTGAGTGGTATTCACAACAGTACCGTCAATAATAACTTCTCGCTTACAGATGTTTCTGATATGTCAAAGATACTAATTTGAGTGATATTCACAACACCTAATTATTGGGGGGTGTAAACAAAAAAGATGTTTCTGATATGTCAAAGATACTAATTTGAGTGGTATTCACAACCGTCAGCAACTTCGAGTTGAACTCTTGCTCGATGTTTCTGATATGTCAAAGATTCTAATTTGAGTGGTATTCACAACTCATTAACATGTTTATCCTTACCAACAAGAGATGTTTCTGATATGTCAAAGATACTAATTTGAGTGGTATTCACAACGACGAAGAGCAGACAGCAATGACAGATGAGATGTTTCTGATATGTCAAAGATACTAATTTGAGTGGTATTCACAACAATGAGAAGACAACGGCTTATCAATCTCGAGATGTTTCTGATATGTCAAAGCTACTAATTTGAGTGGTATTCACAACCGTTCTGATAGTAGTATTGTGATTGTTCAGGATGTTTCTGATATGTCAAAGATACTAATTTGAGTGGTATTCACAACACTCTGACTGACGGCAACGCACATGAGGGTGATGTTTCTGATATGTCAAAGACCCCAATGAAATCAAATATGTGCTGCAAAGATAATATAATTATCTGAGATTTCAAATCTTGTTGTCAATATAAATTTAGATATGTGTTTTTTCTTTGATTTATTTTTGGCTCATTAACCTAAATTTATCATTAATCATTATTCATTCATCTTTACTCATCCATGATGCGACGCCATAGTGGAAACACACTCCTCAGTCACTTCGTGCCAGCTCCCCTAAACTTAGGAGAGCAATTACTGCTTACAATCTGAAAGTTTTAAAATCACTCCGATTTTTTGACGGAAAAAGTAAAAAATCTTGACAAACGGAATTTTAATTCTAGAGAAAGATTTTCCGTTTGGCACGAGGCGAAATGCTAAAAAGCGTTTAATTGTTAATCAATCGGCTTAAACTATGTAAACGAACATAAGGAATGAAAAAGTGAAAGGTGTCCTTTCGCGATGCGAAACGTGGCATATCGCAGTGCGA
>JAGAGD010000099.1 GCA_017627765.1 Prevotella sp.
CGGGAACGATAACGGGAACGGAAACTTTAATTTTAACGTTAACGGGAACTTTAACGTTAACCTTAACTTTAATCATCATTCCTTTATCTTTATTCATCCACGATGCCATTGCATGGTGTAGACATACTCCTCAGTCACTTCGTGACAGCTCCCCTAACTTAGGGGAGCAATTTCTTTATTTGAGTATTTTTATTTAACGATAACGGGAATTTTAACGGGAACGATAACGGGAACGATAACTCATAACTTATAACTCAATAACTCATAACTTATAACTCAATAACTCATAACTCAATAACTTATAACTCAACACTCATAACTCAATAACTCATAACTCAACACTCATAACTCAACACTCATAACTCAATAACTCATTGTGGTTAATGTTAAAGTTCTTTTTATTTTCTATTCTCACAAAAAATTATTACCTTCGCAGGCAGATATTGTAAAGCAAGAGAAATATCGGAAACTGAATAACAGACAACAGACTATGGACGTAAAGATTGAGCCTACATGGAAAGAACAACTGAAAGAGGAATTTGAGAAGCCTTATTTCAGCAGACTCGCCGAAGAAGTAAGACGGCAGTATGGGACATACACCTGCTATCCGCCAGCGCGACTAATTTTCAATGCGTTCAATCTCTGCCCATTCGACAAGGTGAAGGTCGTCATTCTCGGACAAGACCCATACCACGAACCTAATCAGGCTCACGGACTGAGTTTCTCGGTGCTTGACGGTGTGGCTTTCCCTCCCTCGCTGCAAAATATCTTTAAGGAAATACACGACGACTTGGGAACTGACATTCCTGTGTCGGGAAACCTCACACGATGGGCTGAACAGGGTGTGCTACTGCTAAACTCTACTCTCACAGTAAGGGCACATCATGCTAATTCGCACGCACAACTGGGATGGCAGACTTTCACCGATGCAGCCATACGCCAACTGGCTGACAACAGAGAAAACATCGTCTTCATGCTATGGGGAGGATATGCACGCGGAAAGAGCTACATGATAGACAAGAACCGACACCTCGTACTTGAATCAGTACACCCTTCCCCACTATCGGCAAACAGAGGAGGATGGTTTGGCAACCACCACTTCTCGCGCTGCAACGAATACCTGAGGCAGCACGGCAAACAAGAAATCGAGTTTTAGGGAACACAAGATAATTACAATTAACTCACCATCTTCCTTAAACTCCTAAAATAATAACTCTTTAACCCTAAGAAAAAACTTGAAAATAAGAGACATAAAAGCATGGGCTATAAAAACCGAACGCAGACAAAAGCGCCCATACC
Source organism: Prevotella sp. (assembly GCA_017627765.1). Classification (GTDB taxonomy): domain Bacteria; phylum Bacteroidota; class Bacteroidia; order Bacteroidales; family Bacteroidaceae; genus Prevotella. The sequence goes on from JAGAGD010000099.1 coordinate 1,300, forward strand.
TGACTCCAGAAGCCGAGATGACGGAACATGTCTGCAGCCACTGCAACCATCGGTATAAAGGACGGTTCTGCCCGCAATGCGGTCTGCCTGCCAAATGGAAAGGCTTTAACTACAAGAGTCTGTTTCTGAACTTTCTCGATGTGTGGGGAATGGGCAACCGACCCATGATGAGAACTATCAAGGACTTGTTCTGGCGACCAGGATACATGATAAGAGACTACTTGGCTGGTCATCATCTGAACTATTTCCCTCCATTCAAAATGCTGGCTGTATTCTGCATTTTGCTTGCTACCACTTTCTTTATATTCAACATAAAGGTATTAGATGATAATGCCTTTATACAAGGAATAGACAACATTGACAAGAAAGACCTTAGTGCAACTTTCATAAAACTGTTTGACAAGACAAAGGAGATTTTAGTATATTTCTATACTCACGACCTCTACCGCTACATACTGATGAACATTTTTGTAGTGATTGTTTGCAGAATAGTTTTCAGAAAGGTGAGACCGCACAATGAGCGAGAACCATACAACATTGTGGAAACTTTCTTCGGGCAGATATACATAAACGTGCAGTTCCTGATTATAAACATTGTCTATGTATTATTGACGTGGCATAAATCTGACGGCGACCTTTTCCCCTACAACACACCTTTCTGGATTACTATTCCCGTGCTGATGTATGACTTCCATCAACTCTACGGATTAAGTTACTGGGCATCATTCATAAGAATAATAAGAATATCTATATTATTGTTTCTGCTATATTTTATCATCATCATTTTAACACTCATAACCATAATCACGATTGGTGTAATACTTGATGGATAAAAGCAAAAAAAACAAACACTATGAAGTCTCTTCCAATACTGCAAGTTGGCGACGTACTGCTTTCGCCAGACATCATTACCGAGAAGTTCTGCTGCGACTATGATGTGTGCAGGGGCATCTGCTGCATTGAAGGCGATGCTGGAGCACCCGTTTCGCTCGATGAAATCGGCAAAATTGAACAAGTATTAGATGACGTGTGGAGCGACCTTTCGGCTCAGGCACAGGCTGTGATTGACCGCCAGGGAGTGGCATACTGCGACAAAGAAGGAGATATGGTTACAAGCATTGTTGGAGGAAAGGACTGTGTTTTCACTTGCTACAGAAACTCGATGGGCAATAAAAACACCGATGAAATGGGCAAAAACGAGCGGCCTTACTGTCTCTGCGCACTGGAAAAAGCATATAGAGAAGGACGCACAAAGTTCTGCAAACCTATGTCTTGCTCACTCTACCCTATTCGCGAAAAACAGTTCTCAAACGGACTAATTGGACTGAACTATCACCGATGGGACGTCTGCAAAGATGCTGTGAAGAAAGGTAAGGAACTCAACATGCCCGTCTACAGGTTTCTGGAAGAGCCTCTTGTAAGACGATTCGGACAAGAATGGTATGACGAACTTTGCAATCTTGCTAAAGAACTTAATTCTGAAAACTGACAACAAGACCGATACAAATATATTTAACCAGACTAAACTACAGACAAAAAGATGTTACTGACAAAAGAACACATAAACGAATTTCTGCGCAGCCCATACAAGAACCTGCTAAATCCCTATAAATCAATGACTGCAACAACTCTGATTGTTGTTGTAAGCCTCTACATCCTAAAACCATGGGGCTGGATGTTCAGCTGGCAACAGGATTTAATCTTTGCCTTGATATGCGGCGCACTTTCGGCTTTGTCAGAATGCATCCACAGATGGATATTGCCAGCACTGTTTCCACGCTGGTATGACAAGAAACACTGGACATACGGAAAGCAGTTTCTTTCAACAATCTTTCTACTGGCAACAATAGCCGTCTTTGTATATTCTTTCTTTGTAATTGCATTCAAGATGCCTACAACCCCGAAAGTGCTTTTCTACTTCATTACCATATTTTTAATAATTTTCCCACTTCCCTTAGGTCTTACTCTTATGTGGCAAAGAAACAACTTGCTATCGCAAAACCTGAGGATGGCAAACGAACTGAACGAGAAACTGCTTGAAAGGATTGGGCACGACTCCGATGGAATGGGCAAAAACGAAGATATAACTGGCGAAAACATAAGCATCGGTGATGGTAAAAACTCTGTTTTCGCCATTCCAATGTCTCAGTTCCTATTTGCTGAAGCCAACGGAAACTATGTGAAGTTTGCTTTTAGAAACAATGGGGAATTAGAGAAAAAGACGATAAGAACAACCATGAAAAGCATTGAAGAGGCATGTTTTGAACACAAAAACATCGTAAGATGCCACAGGGCATACATTGTAAATACTAATTACATAAAGATGGTTACGGGAAATGCGCAGGAATGTCTGCTGCACCTTGATGGCTGCAACAATAGCATTCCAGTCTCAAGATCTTTACGTGCTGCCATTCTTGAACGCATAAAATAGGAGTGCTTTTCGTCACACATTCGCTCATCTCGCCCCATTTCATCGGCATTCCGTCACAAAACACAGCCATTCATCACATAAATTTGGAGCCAATGCTGCACTATTCCTATATTTGCAACGGGAATAGTCCCACACAACTCTAAATTTATAATAAAATGAAAAAGACTATTTTAAGCATTGCTTTGGCATTTGCAACATTTACACAGATGAATGCTCACAAACTGACAATCAAACTTTCGGGCATAGACAACGAGAAAGGGCAGATTGGAATTGTTGTTTTCTCAAAAGACCGCTACATGGACTATAAGAATCCTGCATGGGCAACTTTAACGAAACCACAGATGGGAGAAATGATAATTGAAACCAATTTGCCCAACGGCGAATATGCTATAATGGTGATGCATGACGAGAACAAGAACATGACAGTTGACTTTGACCGCAATGGGATTCCGACTGAAGCTACAGGAATGAGCAACAACCCTGAGCTGAAAGGCTTTCCTAAGTTTGAAGAGATAGGATTTGCTCTAAACGGAGACAAGACTGTGGAAATAATGATGGTGCGCTACCAATAACTCGACATCTGCAACTTTCTGACTACAGCAAGCACAAAGGAAAAGGCAAGAAAAAGCAAACGGAAAAGAAAGAAACAAAAGAAAAAGGTGGAAGGAACAACTCCTTCCACCTTTTTATAATTATGAAGTATAAACTCTTTATCTCGAAACAACTATTGTCTGCGATACTGCGAAGGCGACATCCCTACATGCTCCTTGAAATATTTGCCAAGAAACGACTGCGTAGGGAAGTTCAAGTCGGTTGCAATTTCCTTAATACTCTTTGTGGAGTTCTTCAGCAACACGCGTATTTCAAGCGTAACAAAGTTGTCAATCCAGTCGTTTGGAGTACGTTTTGAAACCGACTTCACAGTCTCTGACAGATACTTTGGCGTGATGCAAAGTTGTTCGGCATACCAGCCTACACGGCGTTCTGTCCTGAAATTGAGTTCCACCAGCCTGATGAACTGCGAGAAGATGGTCTCTGCACGGGTATGCTTACTTGCACCATTCTGCTGAAGATGCCACATGACATTACCCAATTCATAAATCAGAGTCTTCAACATAGACAAGACTATCTCCCTTCTGAAGTGATGACCAGTATCGTCTATTTTTGCCTTTATGCGCTGGAAATGGTCGCAAAAGCGTGAGACTACTTCATCTTGAATATGCAAAACGGGATGAGTATGCGAGAACAGGAACAACTGCGACAACTCGTGAACCTCTTTTACAGCCTCCTGGAAGAAGCCGTCGCTCGCCATCATCGCTATGCCTTTGCAGTCTGGACTAAGCATATAGTTGCCTATGACTTGCCCCTCGCTTATGATGATAAGGTCGCCAGCCTTCACCTTATGCTCCTTTGTATCGACAGAATACTGTGCCTGACCATCAAGACAGAGTGCAACGAAAAGGCACTGCGTGCGCTTTGGTTCGGTAGGAAGAGGCACATCATCAAAGTTGTCGAACAGAAGCAAATCATCACCAATAGCACTAACACGTTTGATAATGCTCTTGGTATGAGGTATGGTGATGTATTGCAGTCCTTTCATCTATATGAATAAGTTCAAAAATCTTTATGCGTCGATAGTAGCATAAGTTGCATTCTTCTCAATAAACTCACGGCGTGGCTCAACATCTGAGCCCATAAGCATTGAGAAAATCTCGTCAGCCTGTGCTGCATTCTCTACAGTAACCTGCTTCAACAGTCGGGTTTCGGGGTTCATTGTTGTGTCCCAAAGCTGCTCTGGATTCATCTCTCCAAGACCTTTATATCGCTGAGTGTGAATACCCTTGCTGTCTTCTGTACCGTTGCCATACTTGTCGTAGAAGTCCTGTCGCTGCTTGTCGGTGTAGCAGTATTCCTTAATGTTCTTGTATGTGCAGAGATAGAGAGGTGGAGTTGCTATATACAGGTGTCCATCTTCAATGATGCGAGGCATGAAACGATAGAACAATGTCATCAGAAGAGTGTCGATGTGTGCTCCATCGACGTCGGCATCGGTCATGATTATAATCTTGTCATAGCGCAGTTTGTCAATGTTTGCTTCGCGGTCGGCTTCACCGTCAACACCGAAACGCACACCGATAGACTGGATGATGTTCATGACAGACTCGGCTTCGAACACATGATGCCACTGGACTTTCTCAACATTAAGAATCTTACCCTTCAGAGGAAGGATTGCCTGAGTGTGTCGGTCACGGCCTTGCTTAGCAGAGCCACCGGCAGAGTCTCCCTCGACAAGGAATATCTCACACTTCTTTGGATCACGATTAGAGCAGTCGGCAAGTTTACCAGGCAGACCACCTCCGCTCATAACGCTCTTGCGCTGAACGCTCTCGCGAGCCTTGCGGGCAGCAATACGCGCTGTTGCAGCAAGAACCACTTTCTCGCAAATCTGCTTAGCCTCTTTCGGATGTTCCTCAAGATAGTTAGTAAGGGCTTCACCAACAGCCTGCTGAACTGCTCCTGCTACCTCGCTGTTGCCAAGTTTTGTCTTTGTCTGTCCTTCAAACTGTGGTTCAGCCACCTTGATAGAGATGACTGCAGTAAGTCCTTCGCGAAAGTCCTCACCAGCAATCTCTATCTTAGCCTTCTCTATCTGCTTTGAGATAGCAGGGTCGGCGTCGGCATACTTCTTCAAAGTGCGAGTGAGAGCCATGCGGAAACCAACCAAGTGGGTACCGCCTTCTATAGTGTTGATATTGTTAACGTAGGAATGTATGTTTTCAGAATAGTCGGTGTTATACATTATAGCCACCTCAATAGGAATATTCTGCTTTTCAGTTTTCAGATAGATTACGTCGTCAAACAAATGGGTGCGATGACGGTCTACATAGCGGACAAATTCCTTCAGACCTTCGCTGGCATGGAATGTCTCTTCCTTAATCTTACCTTCTTCGTCTGCACGCATGTCAGTAAGCTTGATTGTGATACCTGCATTGAGGAAAGCAAGTTCTCTCATACGACGAGCAATGATATCCCACTGATAAACAGTTGTGGTAAATATGGTTGGGTCTGGCCAGAACTGCTGTCTTGTTCCGCGCAGCGTAGTCTCGCCAACCACCTTTACAGGATAGAGAGCCTTACCCTTTTCGTATTCCTGCTGATAGATTTTTCCGTCTCGGAACACTTGTGAAAGCATGTGGGTAGACAAAGCATTGACACAGCTCACGCCGACGCCATGCAAGCCACCCGACACTTTATATGAGCCTTTGTCGAACTTACCTCCAGCGTGCAGCACTGTCATAACGACCTCAAGAGCTGACTTGTGCAGCTTCTCGTGTTCGTCAACAGGAATACCACGACCATTGTCCTGTACGGTTATAGAATTATCTTCATTGATTGTTACTTCGATATGAGTGCAATAGCCAGCCATTGCCTCGTCAATAGAGTTGTCAACGGTTTCGTTTACTAAGTGATGCAGACCTTTCTCGCTAATGTCGCCAATATACATTGCAGGTCTTTTTCTTACTGCTTCCAGGCCCTCAAGCACTTGAATGTTGCTGGCCGAATAGTTATTTGTCTTGTTCTTATTTTCTGCCATTTGAATATAACGTAATGGTATGTTCTTTTTTATAATACTTAGAGTGTGCAAATATACAAAAAAATTGCGAAACCACACCATTTTTTATTACATAAATCAGCAAAAAACAATGCAAAAAAGCACATTAAAAGGGTTTTGAACCGATATATAGTTTTTTTAAGAGTTTTTCTTTCTACATATTGAAAGCAAACCTCAGCAATATCTCGCGATTGCGCAACTGGCTATAAGAGAATGAATATTGCAGATTAGAAACCACACTTGTTGTGTACTCGTTCTTTCCCCACAGGTTCTTTACCTGCAAACCTAACTCATAGTTTTTCGGTCTCCAGCTCAAACCAATGTCTGTGAAGAACACATTTGGAATGCCTTCGTGCGTACTATGCTCAAAACTATTACGAACTTCAAACTGCCATTCGCCTGGCATGAAGTAGATGTTCCCATTGAGAGTATATGTCTGGAATGATGTTTTTGGAATCAGATCGTTACCATGCCGCCCTCCCTGCCTTGTGTCTCTCAAAGCATTTGACAAAGTGAAAGAGAACCACTCTAACGGTTGCATTCTCAGACTGAGAGAAAAAGACTTATTGGAATACATCGCAGGAAGAAGTCTGCCGCCATACATCATCATATAGTTATTATGCATCATCGAAACCATTGACGATATAAGGGAATGTCCCCAAGAGAAAGACTTCTCTGCGCGTCCAAACAAATACCATCCATAATTATTAGAGCGCAGGTCTGTTGCATGGGAATAGAAGAAGCCGTCGCTATATTCGCGAGCATAAACTATACTATTATAGGAAGCAGTATATTGGCAAAGCAGTGATGCAAAGAAGCCTCCAAGCAGATTCCTATAGGTTGTCTGCAAGCTAACTACATTACTGTGAGTCCTGTTAAACCTTCCCATTCCCTTATTTATCATAGTGTATGTAGAGAACAACGATATAGTATCAACTGCCATATAATCTGAGATTCCCATATTATATTTATAGCTACCAGACAGCTCTACGTCTCTTATAGGCTTAAGAACAACCGACAGTCCTGGCCTCAGCGTTACCGCTTCCTTATTCATTTTATTATAACTGCGTGTATCGAGTCCTACTGGAAGGCTTAGCGATGTGCGCAGCATTCCCCTGTTGTATGTAAGTGTAGGCGAAACGCTTGTGTATGTTGTCAGATAGTTGTGGCTTATGTCGGTCAAGGTGTTTTCCAGTTTAAGGTTTCTTGCAGTAATGTTTGCAGACAAATCACAAGAAAGGGTGAAGAAAGAAATCCTCTTCTGATAGCCCGTACCAGCTTTCCACATAAAGGTCTGCAACGTATGAGTCTGGAACGTATTGTCAAGCAACAGCAACTTGCCTGGCTGAAGATTGTAGCCCAGCGAAGTATTTAAGGAATAATCTTTTCCATTTTTCAGTTTATGCCTAAAGTATAGATTGTCGGTTACGTCAAATTCTCCTGGTCTCACATATTGCTTAACCCCTTCACCATTCAGCATAGTACTTGAATTAGAGTGCCCGAACATTCCCGCTATACGCAGATTGTTGTCGAAATACACCTTTTCACCATTCACTTTATATTGAATGTCGCCACGCAAACGTGTGCTGTATTTCATCACTCTTCTTTCCTCTATCTGCTCTGGAAGATTCTCTATATCCTTATATCGTGTCCGCTGAATAAGACTTCCCTTTGTCCTTTCCGTATACGCGTTTAACTGCAAACGAAGGTCATTGCCGCCCTTAACCTTCCACAACCAGTTGGAGTTGAACAAGTGTGAACGGTTAAATCTTGACCGCGTGTCGTCTATATTAGGAGCAAGAGTAGACAAGTCGCTTATAATCTGAGACTGATGCGTGCCCTTCATTCGCTCCATCATTTCTATTGCTTCCTGTTTAAAATTGAGGTTTTCACCCGTATTGTCGAATTTATAGACATTAAAACTTTGTTTTTTCTTTGAGAACAACATGCCTACAATTCCTTCATTGCCAATTATCTTGGCCTTGCCTTGCAGGGTAGTTCCTATAGAGAGGTCTCCTGTAAACTGGAAAATATTCTTTGCATCTTCCTGAAGCACAATGTTTAGCGCAGCAGATTCAGAAAACGTCATGTCGCGAAGCATCTTTATAGGCTGGTGGTTTTTCAGCACTTGAACTTTCTTTACCTTCTTAGCAGCAAGATTTTCAGACGCAACAGAGTAATTATTCCCCATCAAGTCCATCCCTTCTATGTAGAACTTGTTTATTGGTTTGCCCTCAAACATTATCCTGCCGTCAGACTGAACGGTTATGCCTGGCATATTCTTTAGCACGTCAGACAGTTTGCGGTCTTGTTTCTGCATAAAACTATTGATAGAATAGTTCAGCGTGTCTCCACGTTCTCTTATGCGGCGTGCCGTCACTTTCACTTCCTTCATCTCGAAAGTCTTGGAATAGAGCATGTAAGTATCTCCCTGCTTCATAGTTCTCACACCGATGGTATCACGCTCATAGCCCATGCAAGAGAGTACAATATATCCCGCCTGAGCCGTATCGGCATGGTTGACTTCAAACTTTCCGTCGCCTTTTGTGCGAGTAAACGACAATGTCTGCTTAATGGTGTCCAACAATATTACCGACACACCTTTCAAAGGTTTGTTATCGTCTGATATTACATACCCTTCATAATGTTGAGCATTTACTGCATGAGCAGCCAATATCAATAGCATTATAATTAAAAATCTCTGCATTGTCATTGTCTCCTAATTGCTTTGTTTTCTATTTAAACGTTTCTATCAGGCAGGGAACAAGGCTATGCTTCTTTACGTTCATCTTTTTTGCCTCATCTGCAATATATCCAAACCCAGCAGCGCGAGTAAGCCAATCAACTTGATCATCATAGAACTTTATCAGCTGTTCTTCCATTTCCTTCTGCCCTACCTTTGTCCATAGTCTTTTGTCTACTTCTATATAGGCATTCTCTGGTTTCTCTATACCTGCACAACTGAAAGTATACTCGCATAAGGACTCTCTTGCATAGAGAACAAGTCCTGGCAAGCCGCAGAGTTTCCAAGGGCCTTCAGAGATTGGGATATCCATTGTGTAGTAGACAGTCCAATCCCTGCCCCTGAATTTGCAGGTTGCTTTCTGACACTGGTAGCCCAGCAACGTAGTATCGCCAGAAACAAGATGCCAGTCTACCTGAGGGATATCCTCCTCGTAATAGAATATGCGAGGTTCACGGATATAGTGATAATAAATAGACTTTCCCTTTGATGAATAATTCCTATATACACCAAATGTAAGGGCTATAAGACTTGGAAAAGTAGTTGGATCATTCAAGTCTACTCTTACTCGCCCTGTGTTTTTGGGTTTATTTAAATCATTTCTAAGTTCCAGACCATAGAAATAGGATATGCTATCACCTATTTCTAATATGCCTGTCTCATGATACATGCTACTTTCTTTATGGTCTTTCACATCAGCATTATAGACAATGCGATAAAGCACCTTGTCTAACTTCTCCGCATCAGACAACGCAGAGAAAGACATAAGCAACAATATCAATAATAGTCTATTCATATTCTATTAATTACTTAAACGTTTCTATCAGGCAGGGGATAAGACTATGCTTTTTGACATTATTCTTTTTATTATAATCTGCTATATAAGCAAAACCATGTGCCCGAAGAACCCAATCGCCAATATCGTCATAGAACTTTATCAGCTGTTCTTCCATTTCTTTCTGCCCTACCTTTGTCCAAAGTTTTTTGTTAACTTCTATATAGGCATTCTCTGGTTTCTCTATACCTGCACAACTGAAAGTATACTCGCCTAAGGACTCTCTTGCATAGAGAACAAGTCCTGGCAAGCCGCAGAGTTTCCAAGGACCTTCAGAGATTGGGATATCCATTGTGTAGTAGACTGTCCAATCCCTGCCCCTGAACTTGCAGGTTGCTTTCTGGCACTGGTAGCCCAACAACGTAGTATCGCCAGAAACGAGCTGCCAGTCTATCTGTGGGATATCCTCCTCATAATAGAATATGCGAGGTTCGTGTATGAAATGGCAATAGGTCGACTTACCTTTCGATGGATAGTTCCTATACAAATAAAATGATAAACTTGGCAATGCACCCCATCCTGGGTTACTACCAATAATGCCAGATGTCTGTCCTACTGAATTCATCGCTTCAAAATAGTTCTTAAGCTGTAAACCATAGAAATATGATACTGTGTCACCTATATCTAAATAAGCTGTTTCATGATACATCTTACTTTCTTTGTGGTCTTTCACATCAGCATTATAGACTATCCTATAAACAATCTTGTCTAATTTCTCCGCATAAGACAACGCAGAGAAAGACATAAGCAACAATATCAATATTAGTCTATACATATTCTATTAATTACTTAAACGATTCTATCAGGCAGGGAACAAGGCTATGCTTCTTTACGTTCATCTTTTTTGCCTCATCTGCAATATATCCAAACCCAGCAGCGCGAGTAAGCCAATCAACTTGATCATCATAGAACTTTATCAGCTGTTCTTCCATTTTCCTCTGTCCCACCTTTGTCCATAGTCTTTTGTCTACTTCTATATAGGCATTCTCTGGTTTCTCTATACCTGCACAACTGAAAGTAAACTCGCCTAAGGACTCTCTTGCATAGAGAACAAGCCCGGGCAAGCCGCAGAGTTTCCAAGGGCCTTCAGAGATTGGAATATCCATTGTGTAGTAGACTGTCCAATCCCTGCCCCTGAACTTGCAGGTTGCTTTCTGACACTGGTAGCCCAACAACGTTGTATCGCCAGAAACAAGCTGCCAGTCTATTTGTGGTATATCCTCCTCGTAATAGAATATGCGAGGTTCGTGTATGAAATGGCAATAGGTCGACTTACCTTTCGATGGATAGTTTCTATACAAGTAAAACGAAAGACCTGGTAAGTCGCCCCAATCTGGATTACTACCAATTTTAGTTGACGACTGCCCTATTCTATTCATTGCATCCATATAGTTACTAAATTGCAGACTATAGAAATAAGTAACGTTTTCTCCTATATCAAGATGAGCTGTCTCATGAAACACACCACTCTCTTTATGGCGCATTACATCTGAATTATAGACTATTCTATAAACAACCGTGTCTAACGATTCAGAATAGGAAAGACAGGGGAATAAGGCTAAAAATAATATATATGATAACTTTTTCATAAGATTTTTAATAATAGGGCAAGAACATCGTCTTGCCCCAATGTCCACATAAACAATTACTTTACAAGATATTTCTAATGATTTTATTTCCCCTTATTTTCTGGTGGGGTTATAACTATAACAGTTCCATCATCATAACGTATCTCCATCCATTTAGCGTCACCATTTTCTTTGTAAATAACTTGAGTCACTTTAAGATCCTTATAACGTATGACTTCCAGTTCAATGTTTTGCCCATTTCCATTATCGCCATTATCGGCACTTGCAATCTGTGGCGCAGAGAAAAACATTCCGCCCACCATTGCGATCATCATGATCGCCCGTTTAATCTTTTTTCACACTTTGTTAATTTAAAAGTTTAACACTATACTATTTCCCTCTTTCGTTTCAAGCTCGCGACACTTAATAAGATTTAGTAGATTAGGCTTAGAGGGTCAGCCAGCGAAAAGAATGTCTGGTTAGCTACTCCACACACGGTTTTTCCACACGAATAAAAAGAACGAGGCATTGTCTTGTCAAAAAAACAATTGCAATCAATTAGTAATAATGACTCTCTCTTTTTCGTTGCTTCAAATATAAGCAAAACTTAAAAAAAACAAACAAATTTATCTACACTTTAACTAAAAAACACGGCAGATTTAACTCTGCAAAAGTCAAGAAAAGGTTTGTTTAGTGAATAAAAAGCAAAAGGCTACAACCCTCGTTGGGTTGCAGCCTTCAATGGTTTATTATTTAGCTATAGCTTTAGCCTAATTTGTTGATATGCAGTGCCAAACCAGACTTGATGTTAGCCGCCTTATTCTTATGAATAATGTTGTTCTTAGCAAGTTTATCCAACATTTTCTGAACAACAGGGTACATCTTTTCAGCCTCAGCCTTGTCTGTCAGCGCACGCAACTTGCGCACTGCGTTACGCATTGTCTTTGCGTAGTATCTGTTATGAAGCGTTCTTGTCTTTGTCTGACGTATACGCTTTAATGATGATTTGTGATTTGCCATCTCTTAAATTTATACTTCTTTTCGTTTTTTATTGTAGTCCCTAGGAGAGTCGAACTCCTCTTTAGAGAATGAAAATCTCTCGTCCTAGCCGATAGACGAAGGGACCATCGCGTTCAATTGCGGATGCAAAGGTAAGTCTTTTTTCAATACCCACCAAATTTTCTGACAAAATTTTTCAATATTTTGATGATTTTTCGTATTTTTGCAGTGAATAACCCTCATTTCAATAGATTTTAACCTATGTTGAGCAATACTAAGGCTATAGTTCTCCACTCTTTGAAATATGGTGAGCAGTCGATTATTGTAGATATGCTTACAGAGTCATTCGGGCGCACATCTTTTATTATAAGGATTCCGAAGACTTCGCGGGGCAAACTGAAGAAGCAGTTTTTCCAACCGCTGACTCTGCTCGACATAGAACTTGACTATCGCCCAAGAATGCAGTTGCAGCATCTGCGCGATGCACGCCTTTCTACTGCTTTTGTTTCCATTCCCTTCTCTCCTGCAAAACTCTCCATAGCGATGTTTCTTTCGGAGTTTCTAATTCATGCCACAAAAAACGAGGCAGAGAACAGCCACTTGTTTGAATTTGTAGAGAAAAGCATCATCTATCTTGACAGCGTAGAGAGCGGCTATGCCAACTTCCACCTTATATTTATGTTGCGCTTCAGCATGTTTGTGGGTTTCTATCCTAATCTTGACGATGCCGACAAGGACATTTTCTTCGACCTCAGAGAGGGCAGTTTCACTTCTATGATTCCGCCTCATCCCGACTTTCTCGTGCAGGAGGAGGCAAAATCTATAAAGTTGCTCATGCGACTCTCCTACTCTACGATGCACCTTTTCAGCATAACGAGGGCACAGCGCAACAGAATAACGGAGGTCATCCTGTGGTATTACAGACTTCATGTGCCTTCGTTCCCCGAACTGAAGTCGCTGCCAGTGCTGCAATCACTTTAACTTTAGCGTTAAAGTTAAAGACACGTCCCCGTTAAGGTTAAGGTTAACGTTAAAGTTAAAGTTAAATTTCCCGTTCTCAACACTCATAACTCATATCTTATAACTTATAACTTATAACGATTTGAAACTGGATTTTGAAAACTGCTACTTGTATATAGAAAAACCTGCAATTTTCAGAGCGGAGTTGGGTAAAAAATTGATTAACTAACCCTGCCCATAACTTAAAAATTTTGGACCGAGAAAAACAAAGTTGCAAAATATGCGAGTATTTGGCGGTTTCTTGTCGTTTTTAGTAAAATGTTAGTAATCAAGACATTATACGTTTCGCTCCACAACTCGTAAGTGTTAAAAAAGTCAAAGGGCACCTTTCGCAGTGTGAAAGGGCACCTTTGGCACTGCAATATGCCACATATCGCACTGCGATATGCCACGTTTCGCATCGCGAAAGGACACCTTTCACTTTTTCATTCCTTATGTTCGTTTA
>JAGAGD010000100.1 GCA_017627765.1 Prevotella sp.
AAAGGCAGAAACGGTGTGATTATCATATCTTCTCCTGATTCAGATCAGAGTGGTTCAGCTTTGGTAGACATGATGCTGATGTCATTATTTTATTATCAGCGTAATAATCCTGACAGACATATCAATGTTGTTATTGATGAGGTGCAGAATCAGAATTGCAACAAGGGCAGTGCTATTGAGAAAGTTCTCAGAGAGGGAAGAAAGTTCCATATGAGTCTTACTTATGCTACACAGAGCCTTTCTGAATCAAACAGAGACAAACTGAAAACAATGAATGGTGCGGAACTTAAAGTATACTTTAAGCCCGATAACCAGTCTGCAAAATCAATTGCCAGAAACATCGGAGTGCCAGTAACAGAGCTTACTTCTTTGAATAAGGGCGAGTGTTACATTGAAGGAACGTTCTACAACAATATAGAGAAAGAAAATGATTTTGGTCTGGTGCGTGGTTTTACTTATAGAAACTTTGTTAAATAATTGAATATTACAGGGGCGGCAGAGTCGATTAGTCGGCTCTGCCTTTTTTGTTGTTAAGGGAAAATATATGGGTTGTATATAATAATAGTGGCAAATCGGAAAGTTAAAAATTAAAACTCAATAACATATAAATAAAAAATATGAAGGGAGGTAATTTTATGGATTTACCGAGATTTGATTCAAATGATGAGCTTCCGCTTACTATGAATGCAAAGGACGTAGCTGGATATTTGAATATATCATTGTCCTGTGCTTATCAGGTAATGAACTCAAAAAGTTTTCCAGCCATAAAGATAGGCAAGAGACTTATAATCACTAAAGAGCATTTTCTGAATTGGCTTCAGAATGCAAAAGGAGAAATTTTATAATTCAGGAGGTATTAATTATGTCAAGAAAAGGTAATAATGAAGGTTCAGTTCGTATGCGTTCTAATGGTGTCTGGGAGGGACGTTATTCGGACGGTGTGAATGCTGAGGGAAAGCAGATACAGCGTTCTGTTTATGGCAAGACAAAGAAAGAGGTTGTAGACAAGCTCCATACAATTTTCTTTCAGAAACAGCAGGGAATATATATTACTCCTGCTAAAGTTCTTCTAAGAGAGTGGTTGGAAGAGTGGCTTCATAACTATGCACATATCAATGTAAGACCATCAACTTATATTAGTTATGAGGGATACGTCTATAATCATATTATCCCTTCGATAGGTGATTTACCTATTCAGAAGATAACGCCGCCTGTTGTTCAGAACTTCTATAATGACAGATTTCTCAATGGCAGAACAGATGGTAAGGGAGGACTAAGTTCAAAGACTCTGCGTAATATGCACAATATGTTTCATCAGGCTATGGAGCAGGCTAAAATCAATGGTATAATCTTACATAATCCTACCGACAATGCTATTATTCCAAAGTCAGCCAAAAAGGAGATGCGTGTATTGACTGTACAGGAGCAGATGCAGCTTTTAAGCGTTGTTCATATGCACAGACTTGGCTTTGCAATAAAGTTTGATTTGGCAACAGGATTAAGAATAGGTGAGCTTTGTGCCTTGAAGTGGAGCGATGTTAACTTTATAAAGAGAACTGTCAAAATCAGCAGAACCTTGCAGCGTATCAAGACAAACCAGCTTGAGCGTGATGAGCTTGACGGTTCTGAAAATATGACTATGGTTGTTGAGGGTGATGTCAAGACCGACAGCGGTTTTCGTGAGATTCCTATACCTGATGTAATCTGGAATGAACTTTTGCAGCATCAGCAGAGACAGCAGCAGGAATATATGACATTAGGCGTTCCTGTAATGCCTGACGGTTATATCTTTGCGATGCCCTTTGGAACGTGTGTAGAACCAAGCACAATGCGTGATGCACTGAATTATCTCCTTGCTGTTGCTGGTATTGAACACGCAAACTTCCATAGCCTGAGACACACTTTTGCTACAAGAGCAATTGAAGCAGGCGTACCTGTTAAAACACTGAGCGATATTCTCGGACATTCTCAGGTACAGATAACAATGGACTTGTATTGTCACAGTTCAGTTGACCATATGCGTGATAGTATGAATGCTTTAATGGGACTATTTTAATGAAGAAGCAGAGCCGTTGATTCGGCTCTGCTTTTTTGCTTCTTGAAATTTTTGTACTACTTTTGATATTTTTTATTTTGGAACACGTTTTGTATCACTGGTATGATAAATCTTTGCAGACGAAAAATTTTGAAAGTAGTACAAAATTTTCAAAATAATCTGAGACGAACTGAATCGCCTCAGAATCATATGCCTCAGTTTTCGTGCCGCCTATCTTTAAGTGCTGTATAATTTGCTGTAATCAAATATATAACGATATGGGACAGAATGAACTTACCTGTTAGTTTGAGTGTTTCTGAATGTAGTTTATCAAATCAGATCATTTTCATCTGTCTCATAGTCCTTTTCCGAACCATATATAATATTCCATGATTTATCATTTGTAACTCTCTTTATGTAGTTTAGAAAAGAGTATATTTCTGCATAATTTCCACTAAACATTTTACCGTCAATGTAGCTTACAGAGTTCATTACAAAATGAGCATGACACATAGACGACACACTACCATATTTCTTAGACATATGCTTTTCATGAACACACCATACTATCTGATATCTGCCTGCAAAATAATTGGCAATAGAGCGAGTAATACTTTTAGCACGTTCAATCTCATAAGCAGTTTTTGTATTGTATACGACAACGAAATGAAAAACAGGATTCCCGCTCCTCTTGTCATAATACTTCTTTACATAGTGCATCTGTTCAGCAGCAAAGTCCAAATCAACATTAGGACTGCCTGCATTACCATAATCAGTATGTCCGTGAATAACATAGTTCACCGCATTATTAAGATAGTCATATCCTCCATCAGTATGACGAATTACTTTAAATACACCCATAAAGAATCAGCTCCCTCTACAATTTTATCAATCTCTTTTATCATCTTTGCATAGTTTTCCAATGGCGAATCTACATGAAACAAATCATTCAGTTCTTTGCTCTGCTGATATAATCTATCTTTAGCATCATATTCTTCATAAGACAGTCTATCAGCCAAATCAAGTGCAGTATTTGCTATTTCCTGTACTTTTACAGCTATCTGCGGAGTAATGACGTTATTCCCATGTACAGCACAGTCTACTACATACTTACTAAAGTTCATATGCTTTTCTGATGCTTTCTGCATAATAATATCATACTGGTTCTGTGATACCTTTACAGACTTAGTTATATTCTTCTTTTCTTTTTCATTCTTCATGATAGTCCTCCTGTATAAGTAGTATGTACATATATGGTATCTCTTGTATCTATGATAATATAGTAATATATATTACTGTATTATATAATTACTTTTACTATTATTTATCATATTTTTATTATCTATAATATATTTTGCGAGGTAGAGGTAATCGTAATACCTCTACCTCATCTTTGGATTATAAGTGTTATCACAGTGCATATAGAGTTATTTCAGACGATACCATTTATCATTATGTTATATCGTGCTGTAAAAAAGTAATACTTTATTTCTTGAGTTATATATAATTATAGTGCTATGTAGGCTCTGCCAATAATTTTGGTAGGAGCATAGGAGCGTAACAAATAATCTTGGAGGTGGGTATCATGGACATACTTGATGAGCTTACAAACAAATTTACAGACCTGTTGGACACTGGACTTGTCGCTTCGCCAGATTACCAAAAAGCATCTGCACTTCTTAATGACTTCTCGGAGAACAAGCTATCTGAGGAACAGTCTAAGGAACTCACGGATTTAGTAGGAAGTCTTTCTTCGGCTATATTCCGAGCATCAACAAGAGCAGGAATGAAACTTGGAGCAGCAATATCCGCAGGACTGCTTATGAACGGTGGTGACAATAATGTTTGACAATCAGCGATACTTAACAAAAGGTGTGAATTTAGAAATACCGCTTGAATTGCAGCTTTTCCTGTGGAGCTGCATAGACCGTTTGCCGCCTGAACGGGATTACTTTCAGGTGTTTGAACTGAAGCCTATAGGTTCAATGCAGAGCATCATACACCGCTCTGAACAGCCAGAATATCACATGGAGTATCTACTGCCATGCGATAAACCTGTTACTGCTAAAATCTACATAATTGACAGCGACGATTACAGCACTATGCTGCTTGCAGAAGAATATTGACCTAAACAGCGAAGCCCTCCCGATTCAGTTCGGGAGGGCAATTTTTATTTATGGAGGAAATCAAAATGGAAGAAAACAAAGTTTACTGCTCACACTGCGGAGCGCTTATTGAGGACGACAACTATGAGGAAGTATGCGGTGAGATAGTCTGCACTGATTGCTATGAAAATCATACAACGACCTGCGAACGCTGCGGAAATGTTATCTGGACTGCTGACAGCTACGGCGACGAGTACACAACACTCTGCCGTCACTGCTATGAGAATCACTACACTCGCTGTTCAAACTGTGATGCTCTGCTTCATGAGGACGATGCCTATCATCTTGACGGTTATGACTATTGTTCCGACTGCTATCATGATGAAGTTGACCGTAACAGAAATATCCATGATTACAGTTATAAGCCTGAGCCTGTATTCTATGGCAAGTATAGCAGATATTTCGGTGTGGAGCTTGA
>JAGAGD010000101.1 GCA_017627765.1 Prevotella sp.
CCACCTTTTCCAAACAATGGCTTGCCGCTACGCAACTGTTCGGCGGCTAGCCTGTAATCTATTTCTTCATTCGACATCATAAAAATAAACTATGCTTTTATGCTTTTATTATTCATGACACAGTTTATTTTACATCCTCATGTTATTATTTATCCCGAATTAGTATAAAAATGTTTTCATTTTTTTGATAAAATATTCTAATATTTATTTTTGTATTTGAAAATAAAATGTTATTTTTGCAACTGAAAATTAGAAAGTAGTTTTAAAGACTTCATTCTTTTACTTAATTGAATATGATTAGGGTAGTTGCATTTAGAATATGTTGAAGACGGAGAACGTAAAATGCAAGTAACTGCCTTAAACACTATAAATTAAAGAAAAATGATTATGACATGTTGAGTTTCTCATGTTTTTAATGAGAAACGAAGGAGGTGTATAGCCTGTATTGTGCGCCGTGTTCAATAATGCGGCGTGTCCTTTCAATCTGATATCAGCGAAATCACTAACTTTTAAGTCTATGATAAATAAACAAAAAGAAAAACTACAGCGAAGGCTTGCATGCAGTATACTGCTATGCTGCCTTGTCTGCGCCAACCAGATGAGTGCGCAGACTGTTACCAAACCACTGAACGGCTACCGCAGCGGCGATGCAATCACAAGGCTTCGGATGCCGTATTCCGAGCATGGCAGTAAGGGCGAGAACTGTGTTTGGGAGTTTGACAGCAGCGTTTCAAACTCAAAGGAGTGCAAACTCTCGGTAAACGTAGATTCAAGCGCAATTACTTGTCTTGAAAACCACAATCTTTATCACTATTCCATGAAGGGCGACAGCCTTGTAAGCCATGGTTTTGAAAACAGAACTACCAGACTCGACTACATGAGCGGTCTGCCAGTCCTGAAATATCCGTTTGCCTACGGCGACAGCATCGGCGGATATTATTGCGGCAAGGGCGTGTATTCCGACCGTCTGACACTCTATGTATGGGGCAAGAGCTACACCGTAGCCGACGGCAAGGGCGTTCTGGTAAGCGGAAACGACACGCTCCGCCACATCCTGCGCACGCACCAGCATGTGGAGTTCAGACGCAAGACGCCGCTTGTCTCTCAGAGCAGCGGAATCGTGCTTTATGACAACGCCGACTCTATAAAGGCGGCGATGGACAGCATTCCGGCAGGCATGACCGAGGACAGATACCGCTGGTACATGGCAGGCTACCGCTATCCTGTGATGGAGAGTGTCAGCTACAGCCGCATCACGGCAGACGGCACAGAGCCGTACAGCAGCATGACCTACATGTTCCTTCCCGACGAACAGAAGGCAACGCTCCAGCCCGACCGCGAGAACGAGCGCGTCCGCGAGGCTCTTGCAAGCAACGGCGGCGGAAATACTGAAGATAATCAGACAGACAACTACCCTGTCGATTTATCGGACATAGAGGCTGGAGCGGACGGCAAGTCAATCAGTTTCAGCTATACGCAGAGCGCAACAGGAAGCGTATCGTTCTGTGTCTACGATTCCAACAGCCGTCTTATCTCGGCAGTAACACACGGCTCGCAGCCCGAAGGAACATACACCGAGCATCTGGCTCTGAAATGCGCTCCAAATGGCAGCGTGATGCTGCACATAACTGTTAACGGACAAAACAAGGTTGTTAAAATTAAGATGTAAGAAATATGAAAAGAATATTGTTTTTCTGTGTTTTGACGATTGTTTCGCAGATTGCCCTCTGCGATGACATACAGAAATCGATAAATCTCGACTACTTCAGGACTCCGGAAGCGGCTGCATTTAAGAAATACGGAGAAGAGTCTGTAAACGAATATACGGGAACGGCAGATATTTCTGTTCCTCTGTACACTATAAAATGCAAGGACATCGAAATTCCTCTTGTCCTGCGATATGATGCGTCCGGCATCAAGGTAGAGCAGGAGGCATCATGGGTCGGACTCGGATGGAATCTGATGGTTGGAGGATGTATCAACTATGTGTGTGCAGGAGACCTTGACCAGAAGATGGACGGTTGTGCCATTAGCACAAAGACATGGACGGAGTATTTGACAAATATGAAGGTTCCGAATTCCAGCGGAACTCAATACTTCAATTACGGCAAAGACAATATAAAAACGTGGATGGAGACCGTGAGTCACAGTTTCGCCTTTGATCCGCCATATAGAGATCAACCATCTATGGAGATGAGGAATTATCTGATGTGGGGCTACGGAGAACGTGATTTTTATTCTGTGAATGTATTGGGCAAGTCATTCAAGTTCTTCATAGATCCAGCTACATTAGACTACCATATCATAGGTGAAGCCGGAGAAGGTTACAAAATTGACTTTGGGCAAGATCTAGATGTCAAAAAAGGTATTGGCCAACCAAGAAATATCTCAAAATGGACAATAGCTGATTCTAATGGATATGTCTATATTTTTACAAAAGGAGAAACGCTTGTTAATGATGCTGGATTTAGCTACACATCCTGTTGGTATCTTGCAGGTATCCAAACACCTTTGGGAGAAAAAGTTGAACTGTCATACACCCAGCCTGTACAATCCGAAAGAGGAAGAGTGATAGAACGATACACTTTTATATCACAAAAAAGTACCAAAAATGAAGATATGCAATATGTACAAGAGAAAGGATATAAGCAAGGTTGGACTCGTGGTTTTGTTAGGAATTCATACCTTAAAGAAATAAAAACAAGTAATCAAACTGTCACATTTTCAACTACTGACAGCAAAGAATGTAGTGGAAAAAAGTTGAATGCGATAACAGTAAAATCAAATAATACTATTATAAAAACAATCAAATTTGCATATGGTTCTTTTGAATATGATAAAAATATCGGTGGTAACCTTGTTCCAGCCCAGGATGCAACGGCAGAACTCCGATTAAAACTGAATAACGTCAAGGAAATTGCCTCCTCTGATACTCTCACTACCAGCTTTTCATATAATTCATTGAAACTTCCGTCAAAAAGAGCTAGTGCGCAAGACTATTGGGGATATTATAATGGTCAGAATAATCCATCCAATAGTCAGGTGTATGGAAATAATGGACATACACTGTTGCCTACGCCAACAAATTTCATGACTAAAAATTACAGAGAAGAATTAGCGGGTATTAAAGGTGCAAACAGGAATAGCGATGGTAAATACATGCAGGCTGCTATGCTAAACAAAGTAGTATATCCAACAGGTGGTTATACTACCTATGAATATGAGCCAAATAGTATTGTTGCATCTGATTATAAGCAATCTCTGGAATATGAGGAATTCTTAAAAAGAGGATATGATGTGAATATAATCAAAACATTCAGCTATACCCCAAGTGTTCCTGCAGGTGTGAACCCAGTTAGTAACGCCCCATATAATTTCACGCTGAAGGAGGAGTTGCCTTTTACTCTCTCTGTAAGGTGCAGTGGAAATGCAATTGATGGGAAATCTTTTAATGTTGTAATTGTGGGTGGGACAGAACCAAGAGTGATTCCAGTAACGTATAAGAGTTCTACTGAGTTTAAGGTCATACTGCAGGATAAACTTCCTGCAGGGTCATATCAATTGATAATTGGAGCACCGAGCACTGGGACTAAGGACTATGGTATTAGCTGTAAGTTACAAGGCAATTATCCATCAAATACATTCTTCAATTTGTATCCGCAGAAACATTTTACTCGGGTAGTTGGTGGCTTACGAATAAAGAAAATCAGTAATTATGATAATGACAAATCCTTGCTCAATTATGTCTCTTATGATTACAATGGCAATGATGGTACCACAACAGGTCTACTATTGGATGTCATAGAAACAATAGAAAATAATGATTATACATATTACAATTTAGAGCCAAATGGTTGGGGACCGCCAACAGTATATTCTGCACATTCTATTTGGGGGTTGACGATTACATCTGGTCAGCCTCTATTCCCCGCATTTTACGCATCATGCAATCCTGGCATTGTGGGATATACACAGGTGACAAAATGCAAATACGATGCAAAGGGCAATCCCTTGAAATATGTAATCACGAAGTACGATAACAAAGCGCCTAAAAGCATGGCTTTCATGAATTATTATGAAAGCTTAGCCAATGGAAAAGTCCTCTGGCAGGAAACTCGTGATGCAAATAAAAAATTAATTTCAAAAGTTGTAAACGAATACTTTTCTCATAGCTTCCACGAAGATGGCAGTGAAAGGGATAAATGGTACTCAACAAATATGGTGGCTCGCGATAAAGTTATTATCGAACCTGGTGGTTATTTTGACGAATATAATAGAACTGATTTCAAACGATTCATGGTTTGGAAATATCCATATATTCTGTCTCGAGTTGATTTGACTAAGACAACAACAACTGAATACTGTACTGATGGCAAGCAGATTGTCAGGACCAAGGAATATAAATACAAGAATAATAACGAGAATATTCAGGTGGCTCAGATTGATGAGAATACAAGTCTGTCAAACCAGATACAACGAACAAAGATCACATATTCAGCAGATGGAATTGACGATGTTTGCGAGAGAATGAAGGGCCAACACAGGCTGAACGATGTGGTGGTAAACAAGAACTTTTTGGTTGCGGATGGCAAGGAACAATGCATAAGCACTCAGAGGACAAACTATATGAGTCGTTTTATAAAGGGAACGTATTATTTTTTGCCAAGTTCGGATTCTACATCCATAGGCGATGCTAAACTTCAAATCCGTGCAAGGTATTCATATGATGACTCTCTGAATGTATGCTCAATTGCAACCGACGCTATGGAAATGGTCTATCTTTGGTCGTATAAGGGGTTGTACCCAATAGCTAAGATTGAAGGGCTCACCTATGCTCAAGTAAAGTCTGCCATAGGTGAAGCATCTATAAATAGTCTGTTGTCCAAGTCAGAACCGAGTGCTGCCGATTATAAATTAATACGCGATGCCATTAACGCAAAAGGTGGCCTTATAACCACCTACACCTACAAGCCTCTTGTCGGAATGGAGTCCGAGACTCTGCCGAACGGTGTGACCACCAGATACAGCTATGACAGCTTTGGCAGGCTTGAGAAGGCGACGGACGCATACGGCAACGTCCTTCAGAAGTATTTATATAACTATAAAAAGTAAGACAATGAGAAACAAAGCAAATATATTGTCTGCGCTGCTCTTCATCGCAGCGCAGGCTGCCGCCCAGACCTCGTCCTGCAACTATGTGAAGAGTGAGACGATGCTCGACTCGCTTGGCGTTAGAAGGCAGACCACCGTACAATACTACGACGGTCTTGGTCGCCCAACGCAGAGCGTCACCAACGCCCTCGGCGGCAACGGAACATATATGGCAACGCTCAAGGAACTCGACGCGCTCGACAGAGAGACGCGCTCGTGGCTTCCGCAGGTCGTGCCGTCTGTCGACTATGTGTCGCCCAACGACTTCATAAACTCGGCATCAGCCTCAGGTACTTATCCGTATGCCGATAACACCTACGACGCGCTCGACAGACTTGTGCAGTCGTGTGGCGCAGGTGCGGAATGGCACACGGCAGGAAAGTCTGCGAACAAAGTATATTCAACCAATAAGCAGAATGAGGTGAGGAAGTACTCAGCTCCGCTGGAAAAGAATTCACTTGCAGACAAAGGTTACTATGACGCCTGTACTCTCGAAGTTGAGGAGACGACCGACGAGGACGGCAAGTCGCTGAAGGTCTACAAGGATTTTCTCGGTCATGTGGTGCTCGAACGCCGCAACGGCAACAACGACACATACTTTGTCTACAACAACCTTGGTCAGCTGCGCTACGTCCTCTCGCCCGAATATCAGTATGCTCACCACAAGGAACAGGACGAATATAACCAGAGTTCTGGAAACAGTGACTATAAAAAGAAATATGCCTACGAGTACCGCTACGACGAGCGCGGACGCGTTGTGAAGAAGATTCTGCCGGGCAGCGAGTACATACAGTATTGGTACGACAAGGCCGACCGCCTTACCTATATGCGCGATGCCAACCTGCGTGAGAAGGGACTGTACCGTTTCATGTTCTACGACCGCCTCGGACGCCTTGCCGTTCAGGGCGTATGCGAGTCGTGCGATTACGGTTTTGGTGGAGAGAATGCCCTGCCAAAGGCTGAGTTTGGCAACAAGAGCGCAAAATATCAGATTGGCGGCTACGGCATAAGCGGAGCTACGATGAGTCATTTTCGTGTAGAAGTTGTTAATTATTACGATAATTATGACTATCTTGCAACCGAAATGTTCAAGGAGTCAGACTGGCAGCAGAAGATGGCGGGTGCCAGCGGCGCATGTGCCGTGGGCTTGCAGACAGGCAGCATAGTACGCACATCGAGCAATGAGTATCTCTACAACTCGGTGTACTATGATACCAAAGGCCGTGCCGTGCATACGTTCGGCACACATCTCGGCGGCGGATTGCAGGAGACAACTACATCCTACACATTTACAAACAATCCTAAGGTTGTCAGCACTACCGAATATAATGCCGACGGCATAGAGGCTGCTGCCGAATACACCTACGCATACAACCAGAACAACGACAAGTTGCAGAGCATCGACATGAGGATGAAGGACGATGTAACCGCCCGCCGCATAGTCGAGAACACCTACGACGACCTCGGCCGCCTGCTTAAGGTAAAGCGCAGCGGAAGTGCCGGCGATGTTGATTACGCCTACAACATACGCAACTGGGTAACATCCATATCGTCAAAGGAGTTCAGCGAGACGCTGCACTATACCGACGGCATCGGCACGCCATGCTACAACGGCAACATAAGCAGCATGCAGTGGCAGAACGGCGCGTCGGCTGCAAAGAGCGGATATAAGTTCAGCTACGACGGACTGAACCGCCTTACCTCTGCCATCTACGGCGAGGGCGACGACATGAGC
>JAGAGD010000102.1 GCA_017627765.1 Prevotella sp.
ATTCCTTATGTTCGTTTACATTGTTTAAGCCGATTGATTAACAATTAAACACATTTTTGCATTTCGCCTCGTGCCAAACGGAAAATCTTTCTCTAGAATGAAAATTCCATTTGTCAAGATTTTTTACTTTTTTCGTCAAAAAATCGGAGTGATTTTGAAAGTTACAGTTTGTAAGCAGTAATTGCTCTCCTAAGTTTAGGGGAGCTGTCACGAAGTGACTGAGGAGTATGTTTACACGATGCAACGGCATCGTGGATGATGAAGGATGAAAGATTAATGATTAAGGAATAAGGATTAATGATCAGTCAAAGTCCTCATAACTCAACACTCATAACTAGTTAACGTTAACGTTCCCGTTAGAGTTAAGGTTCTCATAACTATCCGAGCCTACTCGATTCTCACAAAATAGACAATGGTTTGAACTATGCCTCGCATGGCGAGGAAAAGAAGAAAGGATAACCACAAGGCATGGTTGCCCCAGAGAGGATGAAGAAAATAATCGACTGTGAAGAATATTGCTGCGGAAACAATGGCAGACAGCAACATGCCGCGTGTGGCAGTGATTCCAATAAACAAACCGTCCCAAACAAATGCGGCAACACCAGCTACGGGTATGAGCCATGTCCAAGCCATGTATTCTTCAGAGGCTATACGAACAGCCATGTCGCTTGTTAACAATGAAACTAAGGACTGGCCGAGAAGAATATAAGCTACGGTGAAAAACAAAGTCATGAGAAAGCCCCATGCAAAAAGATTCTTTACAGTCTGACAGAACGCTGGTTTATCGCCTGCCCCCCAGTATTTTCCTCCAAGAGCCTCGCCTGCAAAAGCAAAGCCATCGAGAATGAAGGAAAAGATGATGTAGAACTCCATCAGGAGTGTGTTAACTGCTAAGACGAGGGAACCGCTTCTTGCTCCAATAGAAAGAAAATATAGATTAACTGCAACAAGGCAGAGTGTACGAAGAAATATGTCGCGATTCACTTTTAGCATTGTCATCCAGTTACTTCTATGAGGACTGGCGTCTGCCAACTGCTTATTCTTCCTGAAACACTCCCGCAAAGGTTGCAGGCTGTTCTTTCTCCATGTCTTTCTCAGGAAACAGACCGCAGCAAAAAGTCCTACATACTGAGCAATTAGAGTGCCAAGAGCAACTCCCTCTAACTGCATGCCGAAAACAAAAACAAGAACAAGACTGGCGCAGATATTTGTTATGTTCTGAAAGATAGCAACAAACATAGGCGTGCGCGTGTTCTGCATTCCGATGAACCAGCCCATCACTCCATTACTTACGAGTACGGCAGGTGCTCCCCAAATACATATATTATAATAGGTATGCACAAGTGGAACAACATCAGCATCGGGACTGACTGTAAGCATGGCAAGCATCAACAATGGCGACTGGAAAACAAGCATGAAGGCAGCAACGGCAAGTCCCATAACAACTGTGCGACTAAGCAGCATAGCTATCTCCTGTTTGTCGCCTGCTCCAAGTGCCTGAGCCGTAAGTCCGCTCGTTCCCATTCGAAGAAAGCCGAAAACCCAATAGACAAGATTGAAAAGCATGCTTCCTACGGCTATGGCACTGATGGATCGTGCATCGCCAATGTGTCCTACAATAGCCAAATCGACAAGTCCCAACAACGGAACTGTGATGTTGCTGACAATAGAAGGCAGCGCAAGTTTAATTATAGGAGAATTGAGAGCGAATATTCTTTCCTTCATCAGTTTTATGTTCTATAAGTTTTTGCAATCGCTTTTTCAGATTCTTATACCAAACACAAGGCGTGTTCTCCACTTTGTATTAATCAACTGAAGATTGTCTCTACGCCCTACAACAGAGGTATTGACTACCGCAGTGAACCCTGCAAAATAGCGCTTGAAATAATGAATTACTGCAACATGACCAGTAGTTATAACACTTGGAAAATAATATGGCATCTTCTTCCTTACTCCATCTTCAGTAATGTTGCTGCGGTTAATAATGACTATCGTAGGAAGAGTCGACACATGAACAAGCCAGTTATGCGGCAAAACAAAGTTGTGGCCATAGCCTGCTCCAAGTCCGAAATGACCCATATAAATGCGCATAGGCGGCAACCCTAATTCCTCACTGCCGTCATGCTTCGTACGCATAGCCAAGAAAGAAAGCCCAAGCAGGAAACTGCCAGCAGAACGTTTTTGGTCGAAAGACTGACTGAATGCTGCGGAATAGGAGAACCGCTTATAATTAAAAGCATAGTAGGCATTGGCAGAGAACATGGTCTGATTGACTATTCCCCGTTCAATATCAAACTTACTATCGCCTATCTTTGCTTCTCCGCTGAAGCTATTGGCACGAAGGAAAGTCAGGTCAAAGCCATATTTCTGCGCATAGGAATTAATATTAAGCTCAAAATCGGATTTTTTCTTAAACAGCTTAGCGGGATTCATGCCAAATCCAACAGAAATGCCACGATAGGAAACTCCGAATGATACCGTAGACTTAACCTCGGTGTTGAGGTTTATAGTGCTACGCACCCCGTCTCTTTGCTCTCGCGAACCGATGTGTGCACCTGCAAGATTAAGACGAACCTTAAAAGTCCACCGTGCAGCAGGTTTGCTAATATAGCGTGTGTCGAAATTGTATTTAGACTGGCGTATGTCTATAATACTGTCGATGCGCTCACCTACCCTTCGCTCCTTTACGATACTGTCGGCTACGAGATAGAGGCTGTCTGCTTTATGCTTTTGAAGCTCTACCTTCTGCTTAAAACGCAGTTTCCACTTCTTTGGCTGCTGGGCTTGTAAGTTATTAAAGCAGAAAGACATGACCAACAAACAAAGAAACTGAAAAAGAGAATTTGCTTTTACTACACTCTTATTCATTTCTGATAATAAAAAATTGAAGTTTCGGAAGTCTTCACACTCAGAGATTTCAAAGTCTAAAGGTCGCCTTGCTCTTTGATATTAAGCTGAAAATGAATTATAAAACTTGTTTAACCTTATAATCACACAACCTTGAATGTTGAGAAAGAAAAGCTTTCGAAACTTAAAATACAAATTCTACAAAGTTATCATCGCGCCATCTGATAGATCTTAACCATATCAGACTCGTCTAACTGGCGGATGTTGCCAATCTTAATCTTTCCCTGCTTAGAGCAGTTGTGAGCAAGAGTAGCAATCTCTTCGTCGGCGATATCGCGGTTGAGCAGTTGCTTCAAGCTTATTGGCATACCTATAGAACTGAAGAACTTCTCTACACGCTCTATTCCAAGCATTGCAGTATGACAGACATCGCTGAAATCGTTTTCAACTCCCATCACATTGACAGCAAAGCGAGCAAAACGAGACTCATTGCCAGGCAATACATAACGAGCCCACGAGCCCCAAAGAGCAGCAAGACCTGCTCCATGAGTTACGTCGAACATGGCACTGAGTTCATGCTCAAGCTTGTGAACAGCAAAGTCTTTGCAAGAACCACACTCCATAAGGTCGTTGTGAGAAAGGCTTCCAGCCCACATAATCTGAGCACGATTGCGATAGTCTTCGGGATTTTTCAGGACTTCAACAACACTATCTTTTACTGTTCGGAGCAGAGCCTCGGCCATAGCATCAGTAAGAGTCATGTCCTGATACTGAGTGAAATAGCGCTCCATAGTATGCATCATTATATCTGTTGCGCCAGCAGCTGTCTGATACTCTGGCAACGTGAATGTCCGTTCAGGGTTCATCACACAGAAACGACAACGACAAATATCGGTATTTATTCCGAGTTTCTGTCCAGTATCTTCATTTGAAATAACGCAGCTACTACTCATTTCAGAACCAGCAGCAGGGATTGTAAGCACAGCGCCAATAGGCAGGCATGATGCAGGAACAGCCTTACCCACCCAGAAATCCCAGACATCTCCATCGTAGCCTACACCATAGCCAATGGCCTTAGCAGAGTCGATAACACTGCCACCACCTATTGCCAAAATGAAGTCAACACTTTCGCGACGGCACAGTTCAATACCTTCTCTAACTAACGAAAGGCGGGGATTAGGTACTACTCCTCCTAACTCACAACAATCTATTCCTGCATCAGAAAGCTGATTCTTAACCTTGTCGAGCAATCCAGAGCGTTTTGCACTTTGTCCGCCATAGTGAATAAGTATCTTTTTACCGTTATGTTTCTTTACTAAATCTGCTATTTGTTCTTCTGACTCACGTCCGAAAACTATTTCGGTGGGAGCATAAAAATGAAAGTCTTTCATAATCTATAGTTTTACGTTATGGTTGCAAAGTTACTTATTTTTAATGAATAAAACTGCTATTGGCAAACATTTTACGAGCGAAATGACGAATAACGGAAATAATTCTCTATGAATTATTAGGCAAAATTTAGAAAAGATTGTATTTTTGTAGCAATAAAACAACTAAGAACACATAATAAAAACATTTGAACGATGAACATTGGAGATAAATGTCCTGAGATATTAGGACTTGACCAAAATGGCAAAGAACTTCGCCTTAGCGATTTCAGCGGTAAGAAACTTGTGCTATATTTCTACCCAAAAGACATGACACCAGGATGTACCAACGAGGCTTGCAACCTGCGTGACAATTACGAGAGATTTCTATCTATGGGATATGCAGTTGTAGGTGTCAGCGTAGACGATGAAAAGAAACATCAGCGCTTCATCGAAAAACACGAACTGCCATTCCCGCTAATTGCAGACACTGACCATAAATTAGTTGAGGCATTTGGTGTCTGGGCAGAGAAAAAGATGGCAGGAAGAACCTATATGGGAATACTTCGCACAACATTCATTATATCAGAAGAAGGTGTTGTTGAACGAATTATAGGTCCAAAGGAAGTGAAAGTGAAAGAACATGCTAAGCAGATATTAGGAGAATAATATTAGAAATAAAGAAACACCGATTGCAAATTGCAACCGGTGTTTCTTTATTATGATAAGGAATTAGATCTTTTCGATAATCTTAGAACCTTCTTCAACAGCTTGCATATTCAGTGGAATCAGCTTGTGGTGACGCTCTGGCAGAGTCTTGTAGAGAGCTTTCTCAAGACCATTGAGAGTCACAACAGGGCAAACCTTAAGCAGACCACCCAATACAATCATGTTGAATACCTTTGAGTTCTTCAACTCAGCAGCCTTACCTACAGCATCGATGCGATATACTTCGATGTCCTTACGAGTAGGAGGGTTGATTACTCCGAAACCATCGTAAATGAGAATGCCGCCTGGTTTGAGTTTTGGTTCAAACTTATCGAGTGAAGGCTGGTTCAACACGATAGCTACATCATACTTACTAAGGATTGGAGAAGACACGCGATCGTCGCTTACAATAACTGTAACGTTACATGTACCACCACGCTGTTCTGGTCCGTAAGCAGGCATCCATGTCACTTCTTTGTCTTCCATCAGTCCCGAATAGGCAAGGATCTTACCCATAGAGAGTACACCCTGACCACCGAAACCTGAAATTATTATTTCTTTTTGCATTGTATTACTCTTTAATTTGTTATTCTTTGGTAGTATCCTTCAAATCTCCCTTCTCATAGAAGGCAAACATGTTTTCCTTCATCCATTCGTTAGCCTTTGCAGGAGTCAACTTCCAACCACTGTTACATGTGCTGACAACTTCAACAAGGCTTGAACCCTTACCAGCCATAGAAGCTTCGAAAGCCTTACGGATGGCAGCCTTTGTCTTGCGGATTGAACCTACGCTTTCAACACTCTGACGAGTAACGTAGCATGTTCCCTGCATCTGAGCAGCCATTTCTGTAATCTTCAGTGGGTATCCGTGAAGGTCTGGCTGACGGCCATAAGGACATGTTGCAGTCTTCTGACCTAACAAAGTTGTAGGAGCCATCTGTCCACCAGTCATACCATAGATAGCATTGTTGATGAAGATAATAACGATGTTCTCACCACGATTAAGTGCGTGAACAGTCTCAGCAGTACCAATACAAGCCAAGTCACCATCACCCTGATATGTGAAAACCAGACGGTCTGGCCACAAACGCTTGATAGCTGTAGCAACTGCTGGTGCACGTCCGTGAGCAGCTTCTTGCCAGTCAATGTCGATATAACGATAAGCAAATACAGAGCAACCTACAGGTGAAACACCTACAGCCTTGTCTGCCATGCCCATTTCTTCGATTACTTCTGCAACTAACTTATGTACTACACCGTGTGAACAACCTGGGCAATAGTGCATTGGGGTGTCGTTCATCAATGTAGGCTTCTTATACACCAGATTCTCAGGTGCTATAATCTTATTCTCTTCCATCTTATTTCACCAATTTTGTTTTCAAAGCGTTAACAATTTCCTCTGGTTCTGGAACCATACCACCCAGACGTCCGAAGTGCTCTACAGGTACTTCACCATTGATAGCGAGGCGAACATCCTCAACCATCTGACCTGCATTAATTTCAACAACGAGAACACCTTTCTTTCCACGTGCCATTTCTGCGATCTGCTTTGTTGGGAAAGGCCAAACAGTAATAGGACGGAACAGACCAACTTTGAGTCCTTGCTCACGTGCTAATTCGATTGCTTT
Source organism: Prevotella sp. (assembly GCA_017627765.1). Lineage (GTDB taxonomy): Bacteria > Bacteroidota > Bacteroidia > Bacteroidales > Bacteroidaceae > Prevotella. Next base: position 6,551 of record JAGAGD010000102.1, read on the forward strand.
CTCAGAAATACGAGATGCACTACCGAAAGAAACGATAATATAATCAGCGTCTTCACAGTTCTGAGTATCAAATCTTACTTCGTTTTCACGAATTGTCTGATACTTCTTCTGAAGATGAATATTGCGCTCTTCCATTACTTCTGACTTCAATTCGAGAGAAGTGATGATGTTAGGCTTACGGTCTGGAGTACGTCCAAATGTAGCCCATGGGCACTCTTTCTTGATTTCTTCTTCTGTACGACGTGGCTTTTGTGGTGGGAGGACAACCTTCTCCATCATCTGACCGATAACACCATCAGACAAAATCATTGCTGGGTTACGATACTTGAATGCCAATTCAAAAGCTAAGTCCATGAAGTCTGCCATTTCCTGAACAGAGTTAGGGCAAAGTGTGATTACATAGTAGTCACCATTACCACCACCGCGTGTTGCCTGGAAATAGTCACCCTGTGAAGGCTGGATAGTACCGAGACCAGGACCACCACGCTGAACGTTTACGAAAACACCAGGAAGTTCAGCACCTGCCATATAGGCAATACCTTCTTGCATAAGTGCGATACCTGGACTTGAAGATGACGTGAACGCACGCTTACCTGCACCAGCTGCACCGTAAATCATATTGATTGACGCTGTTTCGCTTTCTGCTTGCAGTACAACCATACCTGTAGTTTCCCAAGGCTTTAGTTCAGCGAGAGTTTCAAGTACTTCACTTTGTGGAGTGATAGGATATCCGAAATATCCATCGCAACCACATCTAATGGCAGCGTGAGCTATCGCTTCGTTGCCTTTCATCAATTTTACTTCTTGTTCTGCCATTGCGTTTACTCCTCCATTTTTTTACGATAAACAGTAATACAGCCATCTGGGCAAACTACTGCACACGATGAACAGCCCACACAGTTATCCTGATGAACAGGTTCAACGTATGGGTAACCAGAAACATTAACTTTTTTTGCAGCCAATTCGATAACGTCTTGCGGGCAGGCTATCACGCAGAGTGAACAACCTTTGCAGCGTTCTGTGTTGACCACAATTGCTCCTTTGATTTTACTCATAATATTTTTTGTTTAAGATAACGCAGTTGACGCATGCGTTGTTCGCTTGATACGCACACGCTTTTCTGTTTTTTTTATTATTATATATTTGTTTATTTCTTCTTATACTATCTATATATGGCCTACTTGAAAGTGAATACTATATCATTATGGATTATACATCTGCTTACAATAATAATTGAGAATGTTTTCAACAATCTCTTTTGCAACAACCGCAGGACTATCCGGGTCGAGTTCTATGGCTTCCATATAGTTGTTAAGAGCCTGCCTATAGTCGCCTTTAGCACGGAATTCGTTTCCTAGATTGTAATATTCTTCTGCTGTCATAATATATAATTTTATTATTGTACGCGCGTACATTCTTATTTATAATACTCCTTCTTGCCTGCTGCCAATGTATTCTTCATCAGTGAGCAAATTGTCATAGGACCTACACCGCCAGGAACAGGTGTGATATAAGAGCACTTTGGTGCAACTTCATCAAACTTAACATCTCCGCAAAGGCGGTAGCCAGTAGGACGAGTCTCGTCAACGACTCTTGTTGTGCCAACGTCAATGACAACAGCACCTTCCTTAACCATGTCGGCTGTAACAAACTCTGGTTGTCCTATTGCAGCAATGATAATATCAGCCTCTTGACATTCCTTTTTCAGAGTTGTTGAGCGGCTATGACATACAGTCACAGTAGCATTACCATACTGCTTCTGCATCATGAGTTGAGCCATTGGTTTTCCAACAATATTAGAGCGTCCGAGAATTACACATTTCTTTCCCGCAGTATCTATATTATATCGCTGCAACAATGTAAGAATGCCAAGCGGAGTTGCAGAAATGAAGCAAGGCAGACCGATTGCCATTCGTCCTACATTTATGGGATGGAATCCGTCAACATCCTTACGGTAGTCAATTGCCATAATAATTTTCTGCTCGTCAATATGCTTTGGCAGCGGTAACTGCACGATATATCCATCAACATCATCGTCTTCATTCAACTGCTTAACGCAAGCCAGAAGTTCTTCCTCAGTTACATCTTCGTCAAAACGGATGAGTGTTGACTTGAAGCCACATGCCTCACAAGCCAAGACCTTGTTCTTCATATAAGTTTCAGAACCACCGTCATGTCCTACAAGTATTGCAGAAAGATGTGGTTGTTTGCCACCTGCCTCAACAATCCGTTTTACTTCTTCGGCTATTTCTGCCTTAATAATCTTTGCTGTTGCTTTTCCGTCTATTAACTGCATAACATCCTTTATTTTAGAATTAGGCAATAAATGCTCTTTTATAACAGAGTTACAAATCCTATGCCTAACCTTTTTATATTTTCATTCTTATTTCTAATTTCTAAGTATTATTTCATCTTTGGCATTCCTGGAATGTTTGGCATGCCGCCTCTCATGCCCATCATGTTCTTCATCATTCCCATTCGAGAACCGCCAGTAACCATCTTCATCATCTTGCGAGTCTGGTCAAACTGCTTTATGAGTCGGTTCACCTCTTCGAGTTTTGTTCCTGAGCCACGTGCAATGCGTTGTTTTCTGCTCATATTCAAAATCTCTGGATGAGAACGTTCTTTTGGAGTCATGCTCTGAATGATTGCCTCAATACCCTTGAAAGCATTGTCGTCAATATCGACATCCTTTATAGCTTTGCCAACACCAGGAATCATTGAAGCCAAATCTTTCAGATTGCCCATCTTCTTAATCTGTTGTATCTGGTTTAGGAAATCATTAAAATCGAATTGATTCTTCTGAATTTTCTTTTGCAGGCGTTTAGCTTCTTCCTCATCAAACTGCTCCTGAGCACGCTCAACGAGAGAGACAATGTCACCCATTCCAAGAATTCTGTCAGCCATGCGCGAAGGGTGGAAAGCATCTATTGCTTCCATCTTCTCGCCAGTACCAACAAACTTGATAGGCTTCGACACAACAGTTCTGATTGACAGTGCAGCACCGCCACGAGTATCGCCATCGAGTTTAGTCAGGACAACACCATCAAAGTCAAGACGGTCGTTAAATTCCTTTGCAGTATTTACTGCATCCTGACCTGTCATTGAGTCTACGACAAAGAGTGTTTCATCAGGATTCAGGGCCTGCTTCAGGCGCGTAATCTCCTGCATCATCTCTTCGTCAATAGCAAGACGTCCCGCAGTGTCGACAATCACGACATCAAGACCTTTCTGCTTTGCCTCTGCAATAGCATGCTGTGCAATTTCAACAACATCACGATTGCCTTCTTCGGTATATACAGGCACACCCACCTGTGAGCCAACCACCTTCAACTGGTCAATGGCAGCAGGACGATATACGTCACAAGCCACAAGCATCGGGTGTTTTCTCTGCTTTGTGCGGAGCATATTTGCAAGTTTTCCTGAGAAGGTAGTCTTACCAGAACCTTGCAAACCCGACATCAGTATAACGGCTGGACGACTTGTCAGATTTATGCCAACAGCCTCGCCTCCCATCAGTTCTGCCAGTTCGTCGTGAACCAGTTTTACCATCAACTGACCAGGCTTCACTGCTGTAAGCACGTTCATGCCAAGCGCTTTCTGCTTTACAGTGTCAGTAAATGACTTTGCCACCTTATAGTTGACATCGGCATCAAGCAGTGCTCTACGCACATCCTTCAGCGTTTCGGCAACGTTGATTTCGGTGATTTTTCCTTCACCTTTTAATATCTTAAAGCTTCTCTCTAATCTGTCGCTTAAATTTTCAAACATTGTTGTTTTTCTTTAGTTACTAAGCCTCTTACGGCCAATCAGCATACGGTTACATGCTTTTCATCCGACAAATTTACAAATTTTATCATTAACTTGGATAAGATTTAACTCCGATTTAAACTATTTTAAGAAAGAACTTACAATTTGTTACCCTTGCATGGTTACTTTTTATTCTGCAATGCTTCAAATATAATATGCAGCAAGCGCTGTTTGACAAATTGTAACCATAAACATCGGGTGTCTTTATATGCAATATAACTAATGAAGAAAACATCAACTAAACGTCTTATTTCCACACTTTTCAGCACTATCAGCAATATTTTTTCTCATTTTTTTGTCAGTTTCATTTAAAGTACTATTTTTGCAGCGGAAATTTTAAACATTAAAACACGTCAGGTTATTCTAAAAAATTATCTTTTTAAATTCACTTTTTAATAACTAATTTATTGTCCTACTATTAAAATTTCAAGCAAAATGACTTATTACATTGCAGAAAACAATGAGCGTCGTGGACCTTTCACACTCGAACAGCTCGCAACAATGAATATCACAGCCGACACTCTCGTATGGAGCGAAGGCATGGATACTTGGAAGAAAGTTGATGAAGTTGAAGTCTTACGCGCACTCCTAATTAGCAGAAATGCCGCAAAGTCTTCAGCAGAAGGTGAAACTCTGCCTCTGCGACATGAGCAGGAGCCACCAGAACTGCCACGCCAGCAGAAATCATGGATAAGTCGCCACGTTGGCCTTGCTGTATTCATTGCACTTATAGCAGCACTCATCGCTTCGCTCTGGCTTACATGTCCGAAGAAAGAAGCTCACCAAGAGGCACTTAGCGAACTTGCAAATGATGTTGTAAAAGATGAAATGAACAAGTTGACTGGTGGTCCTGGAACTACTATTGCGCAGAAACTATTCACAGGAGTGGTTGAGAATTTCTTCGACGATGCCTTCACTACACACGACTACAAGCTGTTCTCGCTTACAAGATTTGACGCAGGCAGCCACAACGACATCGTCGCAGTTGGTGTCTTTGGACATGTATTTACAGCAAACAAAGAAGTTGTTACAAAATACGTAGAAAAGGAAATTAAGAAGCAATTAGACTCTCAGATTACAAACCTCAAGCGTTTCCTGCCGTCTAACTTGTTTAAGGAATTGTACGATACGTTTGTTGGCGGACTAATCAATGAGTTTATTGGCGAAACCGAAGAAGATACTGTCAACAACACTGAAGAAGAATTATAAGTGAAGTTATAAGGTTGTGGGGTTTTAGGCTTGTAATGTGATTATTCTACAAACTTAAAACCTCATAACTTTAAAATCCCTATAGCTTAAAAAGATTATTCCATTCTGAAACGAGCTACAAGCGGAAGATGGTCGCTAAATCCATTCTGATAGAAAGGGCCGAGATAGTTTCTTCGAGGTTTCATCCCTCCATAGGTCTTGTCTTTCTCCAATAAGAATGGTGCATCGAAAATAATACAATTTAGAAATCTATCCTTCATTTTTCCATTGGCAAATACATGGTCGAGACTACCCCATCTGCCCCTATAACGATAAGTTCCCTTTGCCCCATGCTTACCGATTGAATTAGCAGATACTTCGGTTAACCCACTATCAGAAATCAAATTTAGAGCATCGTCACCCGTATAATCATTGAAATCGCCTGTTGCAACAATCATGGCGTTTGGCGAGACACTACGAATAGAATCTACCGCATTTATTAGTCTCTGGGCTACATGCTTTCGGAAACTGCGTGTTTCATGTTCTCCACCGCTTCTGCTTGGCGAGTGAACAACAAAGACATGAAGTGTGTCGCCTGTTATCAGTTCTCCACAAGCATAGAGAATGTCGCGCGTAGGTTTCATTCCCTTAACAACATCCACACGCAGAGGATACGAACTAATAAGTCTGAAACTGAAAGGAGAGTAGATCAGCGCCACGTCAATACCTCTCTCGTCGGGTGAATTTGTCATTACATAGTCATAGCGTGCATGGCGCAGCAGCGACTTCTTAGTTAAATCTGTCAGCACGCTGTCGTTTTCAACTTCACACAATGCCACCAAGTCTGGCAGATTCCATTCATCGCCATTTTCTCCACAAGCAATTATTGTCTGCGCTGTTTTGTTAATCTTTCGCCAATAACGCTTATAATTCCATTTGTTTTTGCCATCGGCAGTCCATTCTATATCGTCTTTCAATGCGTCATGCTCACAGTCGAAAAGATTCTCACAGTTGAGTTCAACTATTGTAAAAACAGTCAATAGCAAAAAACAAATATTCATTCAGAGTTATTTTCAATAGTTCTATCAATCGGGATTTTAATTAAAGTTCCACAAAGCAGAAACATCAATTATTAACTATCATAATCTGCTGCCTTACACTTTCCTCATGCACACAGGCAAATATCCGCTTAATGAAGTCTGGAGAAAGATTATGCTTTTCAGCCTGACTTGCGCGACGGTCTAATATGTCATTATAGCGTGCCGACTGTAGCACCGTCATGTTTTGCTTGTTCTTGTATTCTCCAATCTCGCGCGAAACAGCCATTCGTTGTGCCAACAGACTTATAAGCTGGTCGTCGAGTTGGTCTATTTGCTGACGAAGCTGCGTTAGTTGTTCTCCACGATTGCAGCGGTCTCTCACTACAAGTTCGTCTATCAGGTGCTGCAATTCGTCTGGCATCAGTTGCTGCTTAGCATCGCTTAAGGCTTCTTCAGGATTTATATGGCTTTCTATCATCAAACCGTCAAACCCTAAATCAAGAGCCTGCTGTGCAAGCGGATATACAAGTTCGCGTTGTCCGCCAATATGGCTCGGATCGCCTATGATTGGCAGCGAAGGCACACGCCTGCGCAACTCTATAGGCAACTGCCACATGGGTGGATTGCGGAATGTCTTATCATTGTATGCAGAGAAGCCACGATGAACTGCTGCAAGACGGCTGACACCTGCCGAAGACAAACGCTCTAATGCCCCTATCCATAGCTCTACGTCGGGACTTACTGGATTTTTCACCATCACCCTTACATCAGAGCCTCTAAGTTCGTCAGCCAAAGCCTGCACAGCAAATGGGTTTGTTGTAGTGCGTGCGCCAATCCAAAGCACATCTACACCTGCTTCAAGACATAGCCTTGCGTGTTCTGGCGTTGCAACTTCGGTAGCCACGAGCATGCCTGTTTCTTCCTTTACTCGCTTTAGCCATTCAAGTGCAACAGCTCCCCTACCCTCAAAGCATCCTGGCTTTGTGCGTGGTTTCCACACTCCTGCCCTGAAAACCTTTATTCCAATTTCCGACAGTCTGCGTGCGGTCTGCAACACCTGCAGCTCATTCTCTGCCGAACATGGTCCTGCAATGATTATTGGTTTCCCCTGCTCTGATGGTAAATTTATAGGTTTAATGTTCATCTTGGTCTCTTTATAATTGGAGTATAAGGCTTATAAATCAGAATCCATAAGGGTTCATCTCGCGATATTTCTTCTCAACCTTCTGCTGTATTTTCTGGTCTTCTGCTGATTTCTGGTCTTCGGGAGCCACCTCGTCTGCTTTCTTCAGGTCTTCCTCAGCCCCTTGTTCGTCGCCAGACTTTCTGCGCAACTCCGCTCTTTCCCTATAAGCCTCCTCACGGAAAGGATTTTCGTTTATAACCCTTCCATAGAAAGCAATAGCGTCATCATCATTACCTTGAGCGCGTGCTATTCTTGCCTTCAGCAACAAAACGTCTTCGTTTTCGCCTACTTGCTCAAGTAAGAAGTCAGCGTCAGCACTTGCTTCGTCTATCTTCTCAAGTCTAAGATTAGCCTGAGAGCGTAGCAGATAAGCATCATAGAACTTGTCATTAAGGGTTATGGCACGCGTAAGCATAGCCACAGCGTTAACATCGTCGTCCTGTCCGATGCAGCCACGTCCGTAGAGATACATCACTTCGGCATTGCTGTCGTCAATCAGCATTGCTTTTTCACAAGCATTAGACAGTGCTCCATAGTCTTCCATCATGAATGCCACATTTGCCATTCTGATGAAAATAGCCTGATTGTCAGGCTGCGCTTCTGCCATAATTTGCAGTTCGTCATAAGCTTCAATAAGATTGTTCTGCGCTATAAGAGCCTGCGATAGATAGTCGTGTATCTCTAAATCGTCTTTCATGGAGAGCGCATGCCTGAAACACTTGACTGCAAAATCAATCTCTCCCGATTTCATTGCGCGAACACCGTCATACTTCAATGTGTCGAATTGACGCGCTTCTTCTTGCTGTTTCTTCTCTTCACTCGACTCTTGTTTTCCGCCAAATAATGCTTTGAAAAAGTTCATATCTTTAGTTTTTTGTTGACAAATAAATTAACTAAACTTTCGCAAGCTCCAGCTTCGTCATGGTTTTACCTGAAACCTACATCTGTTGAGCACTTGCGAAACATGAATAAGCCATCCTACCATGCTGCTTGTGTTTAAGCAAGACACAGTCATAATGATGCAAAGATACAAAACTTTTTGCTATCAAGCAGGCTATTTGCAATAAATTTTAATAAATATCGTTTTTTAATGCCACAAGGTTTTAAGGTTTTCTGGTGAGATTACTAATTTCAAGCCTTATCCCATTTCATTCATTTCCTCATAGCCCGACAACCTTCACAACCTCACTCTACACCAGCAGGTCGCGAAGTTCAGGCTTTCTTTCGATATAATAGCGTGCAAAGGAACAAAGCGGATAAATCTTCAGGCTGTTCTTCTGAGCATATTCCACAGCGGCTTTCATCAGTTCCTTGCCCACTCCACGTCCTTCATAGCCTTCGTAAGTCAGCGTATGGGTAATGACAATTATCCCGTCTTCGCGAATCTTAAACGTCAATTCGCCAATATCGTTGCCTTCTTCGTGGGCTTTAATCTGCCCTTTTTGTCCTTCTATTCTGAGTGTTGTTTCCATAATCCTATTTAAATTATATACTGCAAAAGTATTATTTTCCAGTCAACAAGGCTGTAGACACAAGCATAAATTATATGTTTTTCAACTTTATTTTGCAAAATAAACGGAAGTTTGTTCTAAAGGTAATGAGTTCGCTTCGCTTTAAGGTTATAGGTCTACAACTCCACGTTTTGCATAACACAAACCAACATCGCCTCATACCTTAACTACTTATTAACATACAGACAATACTATCCTAATCAGACAAAAGCAGATAAAAAATAATGTTTCTTTTTGGTTTTTGCTTGCTTAATCGTAACTTTGCAGCGAAAATAATGACAACGATGGGAGCAGAAAAGACTTCTACAACAAGCAGAATTGAGCAGATAGACTATCTAAAAGCGGTTATGATTATACTGATGGTTGCTTTCCATCTGGTATATATAGGCGACTATTACACCTACGCAAAGCAAATAGTCTATACGTTCCACATGCCAGCCTTTCTTGTCATTTCTGGCTATCTGATGAAGACAGAGCGCCCCATAGGCAGGTTTATGCACACTATATGGTGGATATTGGTGCCATACGTTGTAATGGAAACAGCCTATACGCTGATGGCTGCGAGACTTCCCATACGCGAACACATTGATGTCCTTACCGCAGGAGTTGTCTTGGAAAAGGTTTTACTGCATCCACTCGGTCCCTACTGGTATCTTCACACTATGATAGTCTGCGGCATTACCACATTTACTGTGGGCAGATTTGTAAAGAGAAATACTGTTTCCCGACTTATCATCACAGGACTATTGCTGTTTGCTATCTCAAGATATACTGGTCTGCTGTCAACAGCCAATGCTATGTATTTTCTTGCTGGTGCAGCAATACGCCTTTGCGAATGTAAGTTCCTTCAGATAGTCCGCCCTTCTAAATGGGCTGTCTTAGGACTGATATTGCTTTGTTCAATGCCCGAATGTTTAGACCGCGCTGCAACAGGCGGAGTCTTTATAGTTTATCTCAGCATGAGTTTCCTTCTTTATCTTTGGCGTTTCATTTTTGGGAAACTAAAAAGCGGACTGCTGTTTGTTGGCAGAAACACGCTGCTTGTGGTGCTATTCTCCCCCATCTTCACTATTCTCTGCAAACAACTTATCCCTCTTTTACAATTTGACTCGTCGAGATTACTCTTTCTTTTCATCTCTGTCTTTATTACCATCTGCGGCAGCATGGCAATAGGTTGGATATTAGACAAGCTTAACATCTCGCGCTATCTGCTTGGCAAAGACAAGGCGGTTATATAAGCGCATAGCTAATAGTCTTTCTTGATTAAGGATTAAAGAATAAGGATTAATCCTGCATAACTATGCACAGCTAAAAGTCTTAGCCTTTAAGATGAGAATAGAATCGTAAGAACAAATCCCAACTTAAAAACTAAGACCAAAAACTTATTAATTGAGCTATTCCCGTATTGTGAATAGCAGTGGAAAGCAGCAACTATACAAAACTATAAGATTATTCTCTTTCTCATAATTATTTATTTTACAGGTTCTACTTCACAGAAATATCTGGGAGCTTTTGATGGAGTATCTTTTCCCCAGTCACTTCTGTCTTTTATCTCGATATATCGCTTGATGCGGAATTGCACAAATGAACCTTGTCCGCCATCTGTTAAAGGAATGTATTTCTGCTTTGGCAAATCTTTTCTGTCAAAACATATAATACAGTCTGCTGGAAGCAAACTGCCTTCAGAGACATTTCTTAATATTGCTATTATCTCAATTTCCGTCTGTCTCTCATATATGCTGGGATCGACTGGCCCCCAAACGTATGGCATTATTTCTGCCGTATAAATATCATCATTGCCAACAATCCATTCACCTATTTGCGTAAATCTTTCAAATGGCTTTATAACGCATCTGTATTTAGCTGCATCTTTATTTGAATTATTCAAGGTAGTTGCCTTTTCAATAGTGAAGCGTACAGTTTCTCCTACGGACAATTTGCGATCAAAAGGATTGTTTCCCATCTGAATTATAACTCCTTCCTGTAGTGGAGAATTAACAAATTCGGGACCAATGAGGAGCTTTATCAAGTCTTGTCCTAAATATTCTCCTGAATAGATGAATCCAGATACCTCTACTTCAATTCCTTTTTCCTCATCATCGTCACACGAGGTAAGCGACAATGCAGAGAAACTCATCAGCACGGCTCCAAACAGCAGGAGCAATAAATGTCTTTTTCTTTTCATGATACAAAAAAATATAGTTTGTTAATTATTTATTAAGCGAAAGAAA
>JAGAGD010000103.1 GCA_017627765.1 Prevotella sp.
AAAAAGCCGCCAAATACTCGCATATTTTGCAACTTTGTTTTTCTCGGTCGTAAATTTTTAAGTTATTTGCGGGGTTAGTTAATCAATTTTTTACCCAACTCGGCTCCGAAAATTGCAAGTTTTCCGCTCTGCAAAAACAAGAAACCGAAAACTGGTTTCAGATTGTTATGAGTTATAATTTTTATCTGAAAAGGGCGTTTTGTCAAAATTTTTCATACTTTAATCAATGGGTGAAATTGCTCTAACAAGAACTGAAAAATTGTGAAGTATTTCCATATTTTATTTATTCTCAATGAGACTTATTTAACCAAACAAAAAAAGACAAGTTTTCTTTTTTGCCAAACTGAACTTACTTAGCACTCTTTAAAAAAAGAATAAATTTTAGTTTACATTTCACATGTTTTTCTTGCCTTTTCGGAAAGAAACTGTGATGTTACTTTAAATCGGTACAAAAAATGAAAGCTTTCATTTTGTTCTGCCCTTGTTTTTTAGTAACTTTGCACCCGACAATTTTAACCTATAATTATAAACATCGAAAATTAAATCATTAAATTACCGCTTATTTATAATGAAAACCAAGAATTTCAGACTGCTATTGTTGATTTTATTTGTATCTATTGTGGCGATGACTAATGCTGCACCACAAAAAAGAGTGAACAAAGAGTTGCAACACATCTACAGAATCTCTCTTGTTGATAAGCATGGAAGTAAATATTCGCTCAAACATCCAGAGCGTTTTCTTTCGCCAAGAGCTTTAGAACGTCGTGCGCGTCAAGGACTTCAAGTTGACTCTACTGATCTTCCTCTGTCTGCATCTTATCTTAAGGCAATAAGAAAGACTGGTGCTAATGTCGTAGGACAAAGCAAATGGCTTAACACAGTGCTTGTAAGTAATTGTAATGCAGCATGTTTAGAGCAGTTGAATAAACTAAAATGTATAAAGAAAGTAGAACAGGTATGGATGGCTCCCGATACACTCTATGCTCCACCAGTTCGCGATAGACTTTCAAGCAAAGAGAATGTTGCAAGCGAGTCTTATTATGGAAAAGGTGAGACTCAGATTGACTTGCTAAACGGAAAGCCTCTCCATGAAGCAGGATATAAAGGAAAAGGCATGATGATAGCAATTGTTGACGGTGGATACATGAATGCCGACAGCATTTCGCTACTTAACAATGTGCGCATACTTGGATGGAAGAATTTCGCTGCAACACATCCAGAGAGTATTTTCAAAGAGGTTGACCATGGAACAATGGTCTTGTCGTGCATCGGAATGAATCGTCCTGGTGTGTTTGTTGGAACAGCACCTGAAGCAGAATTTTGGTTGCTGCGAAGCGAGGTTGACAACTATGAGCAGGTTGTTGAAGAAGACTACTGGGTGCATGCCGTAGAGTTTGCTGACTCTGTGGGTGCAGATATAATAAGCAGCAGTCTTGGTTATCAGAACTTTGAAACAAAGGTAGGCGACCACCGCTATTCAGACCAAAACGGACTGACGGCAACTAATAGCCGTGCTGCATCTATGGTGGCTCAGAAAGGTATGGTGCTTGTCAATAGTGCAGGAAACTTCGGACGTGGATCTTGGAAAAAGATAAACTGCCCAGCCGATGCCCACAACATTCTTGCAGTCGGTGCAGTCTATAGCAATAGAATAAACACTGAGTTTTCTTCAATAGGTCCTTCTGCCGACAATCGTGTAAAACCAGATGTTATGTCTATGGGTGGAGGTTCGACGGTAGTTGATGGAACTGGCGAAGTGACAACAGCCAATGGAACATCTTTCTCAACTCCTATACTGTCAGGAATGGTGGCGTGCTTATGGCAGGCTCATAGAAACATGACAGCTCTTGAGATTATGAACCTTATTCGCAGTTGTGGAGATAGCTATGATGAACCAAACAACATCTTCGGCTATGGTATCCCCGATTTCGGAAGGGCACACAAGCTTGCAAAATGATTTTGTAGAGCATACCCTATATAATTTTATAACTACATAACTCCAGAGAAAAGAAAAAATGTCCTCCCTCTCTCTATATGAACTAAATGGACTTGTCCGCGAAACAATAGAATTATCGATGGACAGGGACTACTGGGTGGAAGCAGAACTCTCAGAAGTAAGAGAGCGTAGCGGACATTGCTACATGGAGCTTGTTCAGAAAGAGGAACACACGCATACGCCTATTGCTAAGGCTTCTGCAAAATGCTGGCGCACAACATGGATGTTGTTAAAACCGCATTTTATGCGTGTTACAGGTGAAGCTCTGCGTGCAGGCATGAAAGTATTGCTTCGCGTTTCACCTCAGTTTCATGAGCAGTATGGTTTCTCGTGGATTGTCGGCGACATTGACCCTACATACACTATGGGCGATATGGCGCGTCGCAGACAAGAGATAATAAGGCAGTTGAAGGAAGAAGGAGTGTTTGAACTAAACAAAGAACTTCATCTGCCATTGTTTGCACAGCGTATTGCCGTTGTTTCAAGCAAGTCGGCTGCTGGTTTTGGAGATTTTGCAGACCAGTTGTTGAATAATCCTCAAGGTCTGCGTTTCAACATAGAGTTATTCTCAGCCATAATGCAAGGTGAGCAGATAGAGCAAAGCATAATATCAGCATTGAATCAGATTAACCTTCGTTGTGACGATTTTGACTGTGTGGTAATAATAAGAGGAGGAGGGGCAACAAGCGATTTGAGTGGTTTCGACACTCTCTTACTGGCAGAGAATGTAGCTAATTTCCCTTTGCCAGTCATTACAGGAATAGGCCATGAGCGTGACGAGTGCGTGCTTGACTTAGTTGCACATACAAGGATGAAGACTCCAACGGCTGTAGCAGCTTTCTTGATTGACAGGCTTTCGAGAGTTGCCGACAGAATAGACGATTTGGAGCACACCATAATAAATAATGTGCGACAGCGGTTGCAATTAGAAAAATCACGTCTGGAACATCTGACCACAGTGATACCACACTTGTTTTCCTCTATTAAGTCACAACAGGAAAGCAAGCTAAACCAGATGTTACAGTTTATAACAAATGGTTTCAGATTGAAACTTAAAGAGGAAAACAATCGTCACATCATTATCTCACAGCGTTTCAACTCGGCATTAAAACAGCGAATGGTTAACGAAAAACATCGTTTGCAACTTTACGAAAAACGACTCGAATTGTTGAATCCTGATAAACTGCTGAGCAGGGGATATAGCATAACGATGAAAGATGGGAAAGCGGTTACTTCTGCAGACCAGCTCTCTGACGGTGACATTATTGAAACCCGTTTGCAAAAAGGCGTTGTGAAGTCTGTTGTAGATAAGAATCAACAATGAAATATTCTTTATGTAAACATTCATAACCTATATAATTAAATACCAATAAATACCAAATTAGCGTATGAAAGAAGAAATGAACTATGAAGAGGCAATGACGCAGCTTGAGCAGATCGTTGAGCAAATAGAAAATAATGAGCTTGGCATAGATGAACTGACATCGAAACTGAAGCAAGCCCAGCGACTGCTGAAAATGTGTAAGGATAAACTGACAAAAACAGATAAAGAAGTCGAAAAATTACTCGGCAAAGAGTGATTTTAATAATTGTTATGTTACTTTTTATAATAAAATTTGGAGGTTACAATCATTCTTATTACTTTTGCGCAAAATAATTCGGAGGCAGTATGTCTCTGATTTATTATTAAGACACAACTGTTGATAATATAAAGAATTAAAATATTCAACAAATTAAACTTTAAATAAACGATATGAAAAACTTAGATTGGGCAAGTCTGCCTTTTGGATATGTGCAGACAGAGTACAATGTTCGTTGCTACTATCGCAACGGAAAGTGGGGTGAAATTGAAGTAAGTTCAGACCCTAACATCAATATGTCAATCGCTGCTACATGTCTCCACTATGGACAGGAAGGCTTCGAAGGACTGAAGGCTTATCGTGGAAAAGACGGTAAAGTTCGTTTGTTCCGTGTTGAAGCTAATGCTGAACGTCTGCAACAGACTGCTCGCGGATTGCTCATGGCTGAAGTTCCTACAGAACTTTTTGCTGAAATGTGTAAGAAAGTTGTTCTGATGAACGAAAGCTGGATTCCTCCTTATGAGACTGGTGCAACATTATATTTGCGTCCACTGCTCATTGGTACAGGTGCTCAGGTTGGTGTTAAGTCTGCTACTGAATTCTGCTTCCTCATCTTCGTAACTCCAGTAGGTCCTTACTTCAAGGGTGGTTTCTCTTGCAATCCTTATGTAATCACACGTCAGTATGACCGTGCTGCTCCTTTAGGAACAGGTCGTTACAAGGTTGGTGGTAACTATGCTGCTTCTATGTTGGCAAGCAAGTTCGCTCACGACAAAGGATATGCTGCTGAGTTCTATCTCGATGCAAAAGAAAAGAAATACATGGACGAGTGTGGTGCCGCTAACTTCTTCGGAATTAAAGACAACACATACGTTACTCCAAAATCTAACTCAATCCTTCCAAGTATCACAAACCGCAGCTTGATGCAGCTTGCTGAAGACTTAGGCATGAAGGTTGAGCGTCGTCCTATCCCAGAAGAAGAACTTTCAACATTTGAGGAGGCTGGCGCTTGCGGTACTGCTGCTGTTATCAGCCCTATCTCTTATATCGATGACTTGGATAACGACAAGCGCTATACAATCTCTAAGGATGGACAGCCTGGTCCTATCTCTAAGAAACTGTATGAAATGCTTCGCGGCATTCAGTATGGTACTGTTGAAGATAAGCACAACTGGATTACAATTGTAAAAGAATAATCTGACTAATATATTATCCCCTTCATTATATGAGTGGAGGGGATATTTTATATTTAGAAAATAAACAGTATTTACTGATATCGTTTTCAACTATGAGCCTGAATATATCTATTAGAGAAATAAAAGAAAATGCACAATCCCATTTAGATGGAATTTGGATGAAAGTAGCTATGGTAATGCTAATCTATGCTACTGTTATTTCAACTCATCATTGTCGGTGTTAACCATTGGTAATAAAACAATATCTATATTATTTCTTGACATTCTTGTGATACCTATTTATTTGACCTAAGTATGATTAGTTGGGCAATATAGTTGATACTGTCTTTTGGCATAGGTTTATTGTTACTATGTCCTTACGTTCAGACAGCACATGCTGAATTTCTATCAGCAACTCTTGAAAGAAAAGAAAGGAAAAAAATAATAATAGTTTATACTTAACAAAAAGCAAAAAATAATTATGAATCTTAATGTAACAAATAAGGAGTTAAAAGAAAGAGCATTAACTCATTTGAATAAAAACTGGTTGAAGGCAGCTGTTGCAACACTAATTGCTTATGTTATTTTAGGTGTACCATCTACATATATTGATATTAAAACAGATTCGCAAATCGGTAGTCTCTTGTCTTGTTTACTTTTGCCTTTGACTTATGGATATTATATTTTATTTTTGCGTCTTAAGCGTGAAGATAAAATAGAATTTGACACTTTGTTTGAAGGATTTAAAGAGTATTTCCATGTGCTGTTCACGCTTTTAATAATGTATATTTTCACATTCCTATGGTCGCTGCTGTTGATTATTCCGGGAATTATGAAATCATATTCTTATTCTATGACTTGTTTTCTAATGGCTGACAATCCCGATCTTCGTTATGACGCAGCAATAGAACGCAGTAAGAAGATGATGCATGGACATCGTATGCAGCTGTTCCTTCTTGATCTGAGCATGATTGGATGGTTTATTCTTTCAATCTTGTCATTAGGTATAGGTTTCTTTTTCCTTGCACCATATATTCAGACGGCACATGCTGAGTTCTATGAAGAACTGTTGAAGGAAGAAGCAGATGGAGTGGATAACTCAAGATTTTAATTGGAAAAAAATAAATATATTTGTCATTATTTCATAAGAAAAGCTAATGAGTAAAGGAAAACTACAGAAATTCGCTGAGATGGAAACTTTTAAGAACGTGTTTCAATATCCATATTCAGTTATAGAGAATATGCCGTTCGAAATGAAAGGCAGGTGGCGTAATGATTATTTCCACAATAATAATCCTATAGTTCTAGAATTGGGGTGTGGAAAAGGCGAATACACTGTAGGACTAGCTCGATTGTTTCCTGATGTAAACTTCATAGGAGTAGATATAAAAGGAGCAAGAATGCACAAAGGCGCAAAAGAGGCTTTAGAGGAAAAACTCGATAATGTGGCTTTTCTTCGTACAAATATTGAAGTAATCGACCATTTCTTTTCTGAGGATGAGGTACAGGAAATATGGCTTACGTTCAGTGATCCTCAGATGAAAAATCCGCGAAAACGCTTGTCGAGCACATATTTTCTGGAGCGTTATCGCAGATTCCTTACTGATGGTGGTATAATACATCTGAAGACAGACTCATTATTCCTTTTTACATATACGAAGTTAATGGTTGAGCACAATAGCCTGCCTTTGCTTTTTATGACTGAAGATCTTTATCATACAGATGTAATTGATGAGACGACAAAGCAGATTCTTGAAATAAAGACCTATTATGAACAGCAGTGGATAGAGCGCGGACTGAATATAAAGTATATGAAATTTCAGTTGCCTAAGTGTGCTAAATTAGAAGAATCGGATATAGAAATACCACTTGATGACTACAGAAGCTACCATAGAAATAAACGAAGTGGAAAAGATGTAGCTAAGTAGTTGTCCATATTAGTTATTTATGGCGATGATAAAAGATTAAGGAGGAATAGATGAATGCTTAATGAGATGCAATCTATTCCTCCTTATTATTTCCTTAATATTTTATATTTAGAATGGCAAACGATAGTTGCATCCCTCGCGCCATCGGCTGCAACCATAGGCAGTACGTCCTTTTATTATTGTTCCTTTGCCGCATAATGGACAAACTTGTCCCGTTGGCTCGTTGGCAATTACTTGGGGGGGAGCTTCAATTGCAGGATTTGTTTCTGTTGAATTATTTGCTGCTTTATTCTCATTGATATTGCCGCCTTTCTGAGAAACCTTAACCTTTGCCTTTGGGGCATCTTTCTTCTTGGCAATCCTTTTTTTCAAGTCCTCTTCTGTTGTAATTGCAATTTTTCTGTTAGAGTTATCGCGCAGAACGTTATTCACTATCTGAATAATCTGTTGTTTTAGTTCCTCTATAAATTGTGCTGGGTCATATTTCTTGGCTTCAATGTCGCGCAGTTTCTTTTCCCATATTCCTGTTAGCTCTGGACTTTTCAGCAAATCTTCGTTTATAGTGTCTATTAGTTCGATTCCAGTAGCTGTCGCCAATATGTTCTTTCGTTCTTTCTTTATGTACCTTCTTTTGAATAAAGTTTCTATTATTGCAGCACGTGTAGAAGGTCTGCCTATTCCGTTTTCCTTCATTGCTGCTCGTAGTTCCTCATTTTCTACCATTTTTCCTGCAGTCTCCATTGCTCTTAGCAGAGTTGCTTCGGTGAAATATTTTTGGGCAGTAGTCCATTTCTGTGCCAGTGTTGGCTGGTGTGGTCCGCTTTCGCCTTTCTTGAACTCAGGCAGGGTTGTTTCTTTTTCCTGTGCCGATTGTTCGCTATTCAGATTCTGACTCGTAGGTTGCTGCCTGTTGTTTTGAACTGCTTCGTGCTCAACAATGTGCCATCCCTCATCAATAATTTGCTTGCCAGTTGCTTTCATTTCAACATCATCAACATTTCCCATTACTGTTGTTGTCGCAAAAATACAGTCTGGGTAGAATGCTGCTATAAACCTGCGGGCAATGAGGTCGTAGACATGGCGTTCCATGTCAGTAAGATAAGTAGCTTGCACGCCAGTAGGAATGATGGCATGGTGGTCGGTTACTTTCGAAGTGTCGAACACACGTTTTGACTTAGGCAGTTTCTTGCTGAGCAACTGTGTCGTTAGGTGTTCATATCCTTTCAGTCCCCTAAGCGTAGCAGGACATTTAGGATAAATATCGTCGCTCAGGAATTGAGTGTCAACACGTGGGTAGGTAGTGAGTTTGCGCTCATATAGACCCTGAATGATGTTGAGAGTAGTTTCAGCACTCATGCCGTATTTCTTGTTGCAGTCAACCTGCAAACTCGTAAGGTCATAAAGGTGGGGAGGTGCTTCCTTTCCCTGCTTTCTCTGCACGCTTTTCACTACAAAAGGTTTACCTTCAATAGTTTTGAATGCAGCTTCGCCCTCTTCTTCACTAAGAAATTTTCCTTTAGTTGCAGTGAAGATAGTGTCGCGATAAATTGTTGATAGCACCCAATAAGGCTCTGGCTTGAATGAGTCTATCTCCTTTTGGCGCTGAACAATCATGGCAAGTGTAGGAGTCTGAACCCTGCCTATTGATAAAGGATGCCCAGGTTGTCCGTATTTTATGGAATAAAGACGAGTAGCATTTATTCCTAAAAGCCAGTCGCCAATAGCTCTCGACAGACCAGCCATGTAGAGTGAGTCATATTGTGACTGCTCTTTGAGTTGCTGAAACCCTTCGCGTATAGCCTCGTCAGTCATTGAAGAAATCCAAAGTCGTTTTACAGGACAAGTAGGATGAGCTTTCTGCATTACCCATCTTTGAATCAGTTCACCTTCTTGTCCAGCATCACCGCAGTTGATAATGCCATCTGCATGCTGCATAAGCTGTTCGATAACGGCAAACTGTTTCTTTACACCTTCATCTTCTTTAAGACGGATTCCGAAGCGCGGAGGAATCATTGGCAGTGATGAGAGAGCCCAACTTCGCCAATGCTTAGTATAGTCTTCAGGCATTTTTAGTTCGCATAGATGTCCGAAGGTCCACGTCACCTGATACCCGTTACCTTCCATGTAGCCACCCATAGAACGGGTGGCTCCAATGATGCGTGCAATATCCTTTGCTACGCTTGGTTTCTCTGCTATGCAAACTATCATCTTTGTATAATTGAAAAAGTGTAATTTAAGATTGGCTATCAGGCTATAGCAGAATCTGATGAATGTTACTGCATATTATGAATATCCAATTCAGAATAATTGTTTTTGTTATTTTCTGACGTAGTGAGGCATATCCTCAGGAATTATCATTGATATTTCAACCAATCCCTTCACTTCTCCGTTGACACGCCAAGGGGTCTGATAGATAAGTTTCTTAACCCCCTTTTTGTCTATCGTGTAGGCATTAGAGCATCCCTCGCTAAGCATTTTCTTTATTATTCCTTGTGAACGCTCGCTATGACAACCCATCATGTTCTTTCCAACCATAGTCTCGCCTGGTTTGCAGAATGTCTTACGCGACATCTCGTTCATATAGATAAGATTTCCTTCAAAGTCGCTAACGGTTACGGCACAGTTCATTTCTTCTGCCCATTGAAATTCATTATTCATAGTGTTTCTATATTTTTTGTTTTTCTACCTTTTGTTTTCAGGCGGCAAAGTTAATATTTAACTATCAAAAGCCAAAGAAAATATGCTGAAAAACTATAAAATTATTTTGTGTTTTGCGTTCTTTTCGTAACCAGCAATGTCCTATATTAGATTACTGTCTTGGCATTTTGAAAACTTTAACAAAGCACGTGTATATTTATAGTTTTTGTTTTCGTATTTTTGCAAATCAATAATATTTTATTCAGAAATAGTAGATTTTTGATGGAACATTTGTTTCTAAGGCTACCATTCCGCGATAGACGTATTTTGTCTATACTTTTTTCGTTGTTGCTGTCATTTGTTTTCCTACTGCCAACTTGTGCAAGCGAGAACGAAGAAAAAAGCAGCGACAGTACAACTACGCAAGCTCGTAGGTGGGGGTTGTCTATGCTGGCAAATCCTGGCGGGGTGATGGCTACAAACGAAGACCAGAAGCAATACATCAAGAAAAAGTTCACACAGAGTTTCTCTTTCGAAATGCAGCGTTCTGCTCTGCCTGAAGACGACAGTGCCTTCGACGAAGACTTTGGCTATCCAACGTTAGGTATAGGTCTGAAGTATAGCATGAATCACAATGTCAGCATGCACAAAGATGGAGATAGAGACTGGGGAGAAGCTGAAGAGGTTGACTATAATACTCGCTTAGGCAATACACTTACTGTTTATGGTACATTTGTAAGACCATTGCTCCGTATGAAGCGATGGGAAGCTGACTATACGCTAAATCTTGGTCTGGGCTATTCTCATAGTAAATACAATCGTCACAATGCTATAGACAACGAACTGATAGGGGCACGCTGGCTCATTTTCTTTGGCGCAGGTTTCCATGCCACATGGCATTTGCACCGCGACTGGGGAATGCGTTTCGGACTCGACTATTGGCATTTGAGTAATGGAGGTATGAGTCGTCCAAACAAAGGAGTAAATGTATTCGGACCAACAATAGGATTTGTATATACACCTTATTATACTGCTACACTTAGTCCAAAACAAAGAAGACCAGAGGACAATCGCTATGTTTATATAGAGGTTACTGGCGGTGTTGGTGGAAAGTCGCTCTATGAAGAGTGGAAGAAAACACAGTTTGAAACACCTAAAGGCCATCCCGACTACCGAAAAGATCATTTCAGCATATATCCCGCATTCTCATTGCAGGCAGACATGATGTGCCGTTATGCCAGACGCTGGGCTAGCGGAATGGGCATTGATATGTTCTACGGCACTTACTACAAGCGCCTGCGTACTTTAGATGAGTTGGATAACCTGAAAGCAAGTCATAGCCCGTTCTCGCTCGGCATAGCCGCCAAGCACGAAATCTATTATCATAACTTTTCTTTTGCAGTAGCTGTAGGCTATTATATTTATCGTGAAATGGGCTTCAAAGCTTATCTTAACGATGCTCCTTACTATGAAAGGGTAGGGCTTCACTATACTTTTCCACGTCTCAACAACCTGCGCTTGGGCATAAACGTAAAGGCGCATAAAGGAAAAGCCGACCTTACTGAAATTGTTTTCGGCATGCCTATCATTATAAAAAGACTGAAATAGCTTTGGCCTCTTTGTTTTTTGCAAAAAAATGTTTGTTTTGCAAAAACTGTGCCATGGGAGTTTTGGAACATGCTGAAAGCTGGAAAACAAGTGATTTTTTTGTCAACCAAAACTTTCAATCTAGAAAAAGAGTTGGAGTGATTTTTCCGTTTGGCACGCAGCGGAATGTAAAAAACTGTTTATTTGTTAATCAATCGGCTTAAACTTTGTGAATGAGCATGAGGAACGATTTTGCGAAAGGTGTCCTTTCGCAATGTCAAACGTGGCATATGGCAATGCAATATGTGGCATATCGCAGTGTCAAAGGTGCCCTTTCGCACTGCGAAAGGGCACCTTTGACTTTTTTAACAGTTATGAGTTTTGAGGCGAAATCTATAAGGTCTTGATTTCTAACAAGTTGCCTAAAATGGAGAGAAACCGCAAAATACTCGCATATTTTGCAACTTCATTTCGCTCGGTCGTAAAATTTTAAATTATGAAGGGGGTAAATTTAACAAAAATCTATTTCCTTTTATTCGGAAATAGGAGTTTTAGGACATTGCAGAATATTCGGAAAAAGTAGCAGATATTTATTCTGCTCTGCTCATATTTCTATAACTTGAATACCTCCGTATGGTGTCTGATGATTGAAACAGTCATTTTCACTGAAAAGCCCAGCATAGATACCTGCGCAAATTAGCACTCCCGCATGCGCAAAGATTGCAACACGCTGATGGTCTTTAGTTCGCAATTCGTTAAGAAAATCACTTACTCTGCTATAGATATCGGGAAATCCCTCGCCGTTAGTTGTGCGCAAGTGCATATAGTCCTTATACCATTCTTCGAGATGAGGGTCTTTTATTTCATCATATTTCTTCATCTCCCAATCTCCCATGTGCATTTCCCTCAGTCTTGGGTCGAGTTTTGGGGCGTTGTATCCGCAGAACTCTGCAAGTCGTGTTGCCCGTGAAAGTGGCGATGAAAAAACAATGTCAAAAGGAGCATATTGTTTTAGTGCTTCTGATGTTTTTTTAGCCTCTTCTTCAAAGGTCTCAGCCAAAGGAACATCGCTCCAACCATAACAGGTTCCAGGAGCGACTCCAACGCGAGTATGACGGATAAGAACTACTTTCATTTGTGTTTATAATGTTTTGATTTACAGGCTGCTTGCTGTCATTGATAAATAAATACTTAACTCTATGAGCAGACACATTGCACCGCAGCAGTCGCCTGTATATCCACGCAGTTTTCTCCATATCAGGAGATAGAGAAAATACATTACTAGGCAGGGTATGAGTATCATCCATTGCCAGTTGGATGGTATGCCTATGAAATATATGAAAATTACTACAGGCAATAGTCCTTGAATGGAGAGCGAAATGGCTGAAGTAATGCTGATGTTTCTATACACTACTCGTGCTTTTGCCTGTTCTTCAGTCCGTGCGTATGGCATCATTTGGACAATCTGAGATGCAAGCATCTTGGAGAATGCTCCCGCTGTAAAAACAAGTAAAGATGCTGTGAGTGGTGAAAAGCTTAATAGTGACGTGAAGAGTAGTGCAAAATACATTATCAGTCCTATAACCCCATATGTTCCAATGTGAGAATCCTTCATTATTTCGAGAATCCTCTGGCGGTTGGTTCCACCTCCGAATCCGTCACAGAAGTCAGCCAGACCATCTTCGTGAAGACACCCTGTAATGAGAAGCTTTACGACTATAGCAAGTAATATAGCTACGGGATAGGGCAGAAACTGCGCACCGACATAGAGCACGAGTCCCATGATGCCGCCAGTCAGCCATCCGGCAAGAGGCCAGAACTCAACAACAGCCTTAAAACTGTCGCGTGGTGGCTGATAAATTCGCCATAGTGGCAGGCGTGTGAAGAACATGAGCGCAGCCCAAGCGTTCTGATACCACTTAGAAGTATTTTGTGATTTTTGCATTTTCAAAGTTATTCATTTCATTAACCATGCGCACAGCACTTTCAATAATAGGGTATGAGCACAATGCTCCTGTGCCTTCGCCAAGTCGCAAGCCAAGGTGTAGCAGTGGTTCTGCATCCATTAACGCAAGCATCTTCTTGTGCCCGCTTTCGTCTCCGCAATGTCCGAAAACAAAATAGTTTCTTGCCTCTGGATAGAGCCTTACTGCTGCAAGTGCACAAGCCGACATTATGAAACCATCTATCATAACAATCATCTTTCGCTCTGCAGCACGCAACATGACGCCTATTGCACCAACCATCTCGAAACCGCCAAACTCTCTTATAATGTCTACTACATTAGGGTTGGGGTTTTCTTCCTGAAAGCGCTCAACGCTTTTTGTAAGTATTTCGCGCTTGTGCAACAGTCCTGCATTGTTCAATCCTGCGCCAACGCCGATGCACTCATCAAGCGGAATGTTTCCAAACAGTGACATCCAGATGCTTGAAGGGCTGGTGTTGGCAATTCCCATTTCACCTACACAAATAATGTTGCAGCCTTTGCCTTCCTTATATTCCTTGTCTTCGGCACATTCGTCAACGAGCAAGCAGCCTGTTTCGATGGCTTTGTCATATTCTGAAAGACTCATGGCTGATTCGTGAAGGAAATTGCGAGTTCCATTGGCTATCTTGCAGTTACGAATAGACTCATTGCTGCTTAGGTCATAGTCTACGCCCATGTCAACAATGCGTAAATCGAAACCATGTTGCCGACAGAACATGTTTACACCGCCGCCTCCGTGAGTGAAGTTTATCATTTGCTGCCATGTTACGTCGCGAGGCGAAACGCTCACACCTTCGCGCTCAATGCCATGATCACCACCGAGAAGCAGATGGCATGGATGGTTCAGTTCTGGGGTGAGTGTTTGCTGAATATAGCATATTTGCTCTGCAAGTTTTTCCAATTGTCCTAATGAACCTTTTGGCTTATTAAGGTTGTCTATCTTGTCTCTAATTGCCCCGAGCATTTGCTCAGATGGTTTTTCAATCTTGAATTGTCTCATTGTCGGTGTTTTTCTTTTTGTATCAAAATGTAAGTTATTGATGTTATAATCTGTAAGGACATTCTGTTTTTTCATCCTTTTATCTTTACAGGAATGCCACTAACCATAAATACAACTTCGTCTGATTTTTGAGCAACATATTGGTTCATCCAGCCCTGAAGGTCGGTAAAGCGACGCTGTATGGCATTGTCACTTACTCCACCGCTGCCAATCTCGTTTGTCACGAATATGAAAGTAGCATCCTGGCTGGTAAATTTATCAAATTCTTCTTTAAGTCTTATCAGTGTTTCCTCAACTGATGGCTGCTCCCATTCTTTAGCACTGTGCTCAAAGAAAAAGTTTGTGCACCAAAGCGTTATGCAGTCTATAACTACCACCTTATTATATATATTATGGCGGCTTAAGAACTTCTCTTCTTCGATATTCGACCATGCTTCGCCTCGACGTTGCTTATGAATTATAACCCGTTGGCGAAATTCCTCATCCCAAATGTGGGCTGTAGCAAGGTACACTGGATGGTCGCTCAGACTAAGCGCTAACTGCTCTGCATATTGGCTTTTTCCCGAGCGTTGTCCGCCTGTAATTAGTATTATTCTTCTTTTCATATTGCAAAAGTACTTATTATGTAAAAATTAACAAAAAAAAACCGCCTTAAACTCTTCAAATTTCGCTTATTTTCCCCTTTTTTAGTGTTTTTATTGCACATTTTAATGAAATAATTTGGAGGTTACAATAATTTTTCATTACTTTGCACCCAAATAAAAGGAGAAAGATATAATTTTTTAAAATTCAATTTATAATTTAATTTAAATTCATCAGAGAAACATGAAAAAGTTAGTTACATTGTTCGCTGCCGCTGCTATGGCAGTAACTGTATCAGCTCAGACTGTTACAGAAAGCAAGACTTTCGACAACATTTATGTTGGTGTTAATGGTGGTGTTGCAACATTCACTACAAACAATCGTTGGATGAGCAACTTGATGCCTAACGCAGGTCTCCGCATCGGTCGCTATTTTACTCCTGTATTCGGACTCGCAATTGAAGGTAACGCTTACTTCAACCTTCGCAAGAATGGTAGCGGTGAGCTCAACAGCACAGCTGTTAAGATGGTTAACACTCAATTGCTCGGTACTGTAAACCTCAGCAACTGGTTCGGTGGTTACAAAGGCGAACCTCGTACTTTTGAAGTTGTAGCTCTCTATGGTCTCGGATGGGGTCACTGGTTTGGTACTGCAGATGAAGTAAAAGCTAAATATCATGGCAACCACTTCAACCGTATCACATCAAAGGCTGGTCTTGACTTCACATTCAACCTTGGCAAGGCTAAGGCTTGGCAGGTTTACATTGAGCCATCTATCACATGGGGCTTCAAGGGTGTAACTGCTGCTAATGTTTATGGAAATGACGAGCCAGAGTACAATATCAACAACTCTATGGTTCAGTTGAACGCTGGTGCAGTTTACAAGTTCGGTAACTCTAACGGAACTCACAACTTCACAATCGCTCAGCTCCGCGACCAGGCTGAAATCGATGCTCTGAACGCTACTATCAACGACCTCCGCAACCGCAAGCCAGAAGTACGCGAAGTTGTTAAGGAAGTTGTTAAGGAAGTTCCAGTAGGCAAGGAAGTTAAGGTTGAAGACCTCGTATTCGTAACATTCGCACAGGGTAAGTCTAACCTGACAGCTGAAGCTAAGAAGTGCTTAGACGCAGTTAAGTCTGGTGCTCACGTAGAAATCGTTGGTACAGCTTCTCCAGAAGGTTCTAAGGCTATCAATGACAAACTGTCTCAGGCTCGTGCTGATGTTGTTGCTAACTACCTTAAAGGTCGTGGCGTTGTTGTTGACAAGGCTAAGGGTGAAGGTGTTAAGGGCGTAACATCTAACCGTCTTGCAATCGTTTACGTTAAGTAATCGAATTTGACAGATTGTTAAATAAGCTAAGTAATCAATAGTTATTTACTATAGTTACAATCCCCGATACTCCTGCGAGTGTCGGGGATTTCTTTTTCTTTCTTCATTCGGTTATTATTGTTTCTGCCATAATTTTATAATGTCGTTATTCTTACTTAGTTTAATAACCTTAATAGCAAATCGCGAACTTGAATATGGAAAAGACGAATGTTTTTGAAACCTCAAAAGTTGGTAAATATCAGTTTTTTGCAATGCCATTCCATTGTGATTTCTCAAATCATCTGCGCATAGACCATTTAGGCAATGATATGTTGAATGCAGCCGACTTGCATAGTGATGCACGGGGATTTGGTATGAACTATCTTAATACGGTAGATAAAACATGGGTATTGTCACGGTTTGCTATTGAAGTTGTTGATATGCCCGTAAGCTATAAAGTCTTGAATGTTGAGACTTGGGTTGAAAGTGCAATGCGCTTTTTTACTAGTAGAAACTTCGCAGTAACAGGAACTGATGGTGAGGTCTATGCTTATGGCAGAAGTATATGGGCAATGATTGATACTAATACTCGTCAACCTGTTGATTTGTTGAAGGTTAGAGACGGATTGTTAAATGATTATGTAGAAACAGATAAGCCTTGTCCAGTTGATTCATGTTCGAGGGTTAAGGTTAACGACTCAGCCAATTTATGGAGTACAGTAAAAGCTACATATTGCGACATAGATATGAATGGACATGTCAATTCCGTAAAATATATTGAGCATGTTCTTGACCTTTGGGATATTGACTGGTATAAGTTTCATAGGATTAAGCGAGTTGAGGTTGCTTATGTTGCGGAGGCGCATTGCGGCGATGAACTTCATTTTTATGTTGAAGAACGCAGTGAAAATGATTTTTATATTCGTGTTATGGCAAAAAATGAAGTGTGCAGGTGCTATGTGAAATTTGAAGAAATTATTACTAAATAAGTTATTCTATTCATCTGTTATTATCAATAAGATTATGAAGAGTTGTTATAATTTATCTTTACGGTTATTGTTTTTTCTTGCTGTTATCTTAATTTCAAATAGGGTATTGGCTGTTGAATTGTTCAAGAATGGTTCAACCACCTATACTATAGTAGTTGCGCCAGATGCATCTGCTACGGAAAAGAATGCAGCAAAAGAGCTTAGTGAATATCTAAATAAGGTGAGTGGTGCTGCTTTTCCTGTTGTTTTCAATTTGAATCACAATACAGGAAATCATATTTTTGTTGGATATAATGATAGAATTGCTGCCTATGTTCATTCGCATAAGCCTGCCGATGATGATGAATCTTTTACATATCTTACTGTTGGTGATGATATTGTAATATTTGGCGGAAGGAGTCGCGGAACTCAATATGGAGTTTTTTCTTTCCTCGAACAGCAGATAGGAGTGCATTGGTATGCTCATGACTACACGCACATTCCAACTTTAAAGACGTTGAGCCTTCCGAAACTTAATCATCATGAATCGCCTGCTTTCATAAATCGTGAACCTTATTACTATGCTTTCAGGAAGAATGCTGACTATGCTGCTCATAACTTACAAAACTGTAGTGAGGCTTTCTTAAAAGACAGAAAATATGGTTCTCCTAAGCAGTATTGGGGAAATCATACAATGGCGGTATTATTACCCGCTAAGCAGTGGTTTTCCTCACATCCAGAATATTTTGCAATGCGCTCTGGAAAGCGAGTTGACAACGGACAACTCTGTCTCTCAAATAAAAATGTTGTTAAGCTCCTGACTGAGGCAATGCTGAAGAAAATCAAAGAGTCGCCTGACTATTGGTGCTATGATTTGTCTCAGCTGGATAATCGTCTATTTTGTGAATGTCGCAACTGCCAGTCAATAGAAAAGAGATATGGAGGACATTCTGGTCTTATTCTGTGGGCAGTTAATCAGGTTGCTGATGCCGTTAACAAGGTCTATCCAGATAAGTATATCGGCACATTTGCATATAGTTATTCACAACAGCCGCCAAAAGGGATACGTCCCAGCGACAATGTTATTATTCGTCTTTGCGATGTCTCATGTTGTTTTGTTCATCCTCTTTCAGAATGTAGCAAGAATGCAGATTTCATGAAATATATACGGGAGTGGTCAGCAATAGCAAAGCGTCTTTATATTTGGGATTATATAGTAGGGTTTACAAACTATCTTGCACCTTTCCCTAACTTTGATGTCTTGGCTCAAAATCTTCGTACATTCAGGCAGTATAATGCTATAGGAGTGTTTGAGGAAGGGCAATATCAGTCATACTATAGCCAATTCAGTGAACTCCGCCAGTGGGTTATAGCGAAACTTCTTTGGAATCCCGACCAAGATGTAAACGCTCTTGTTCGTCAGTTTATATATGATTATTATGGAAGTGCTGCAACTGAGATTCTTCAGTATTACAATCTTACACAGCAGTTGGTTAAGCCCGAAACTCATCTGACTATTTTCTTTAAGACTGATAATCCCATATTTACTAATTCATATATCCAGAAAAGTATGGGAATACTTGATAAGGCAATGCGCAAAGTTTCTGGCGACAATGTCTTGTCTGAGCGTGTTGACAGGGTTCGTGCCCAAATTCTTTATTTGCAATATCGAACACAAAAGATAAAATCTGTTAGCAGTGGTGCTTTTAATGACTTGCTTAAAACACTTCATCGTGATAAAACTCATGTACACGAGAAACAGTCTTATAAGCAATTTCTTGAAACTGAAGGATTCATGTGACTGACAAGTTTCCTTATACTTTTAATTATCGCATATATATTATTTTTCTTTAGTAAGTCAAGATTTAATCGAAAATAAAAAAAATGGTGTCTGCTTTTCTGCGGACACCATTTTTTTTGCTAACATATTTGAGGAATTATTTTACTTGCTCATTCAGGTTTCTTTGTAGGAAGAACTTTTTGGTATAGGCAAAATATGTTCCAACTCCAATTGCATTTATCAGTGCAACAGTCCAAAATGCAGTTGCATATCCAAGATGTTCAGCAACTACTCCACCAATCAGTATACCTATTCCCATACCTATATCCCATGAAATAAGAATTGTTGAGTTGGCTGTTCCACGCTGGTTATTGTGGGCAACATTGATGCACATATTCTGAAAAGCAGGCCACATGTGGCCGTTTCCTAATCCAATGAGTATTGAAGAACCATAATAGCCAATCATGTTCGGACAAGCAATGAATAAGGTATATCCTACGAGTGATATTAACATTCCTTCGCCTGCATTATGAGTAAGTCGGCCTTTGCGTAGTGCTGGAGCTCCTTGTATTCGCGAAAGCATAAGTCCTATAGAGAGTAGCATAAAATAGGTTCCTGTTCCTCCTGTAATGCCCATTACTTCCTTACCATAAATGGCAAGATAGTTGCTTAATACTCCAAAACAAAAACCAAAGGCAACCATATTAAGACCTATCAGCCAGCCACGCAGAAGAAAAAAACGGTCAAGAGAAATCTTTGCTTTGTTTTTCACGATCTCTTTTTCTGGAATCTCAACAGAGGCGTCAACAGCAAGTCCGATAAACGCAACAATTAATGCAATCCAGAAAAGTAATTCAAAACTGTGAGTATATTTATAAATGAAAATACCAATAGTGGGACCTATTGCCATAGATAGATTATTACTAAGTCCATAGAAACCAATGCCTTCTGTTCGTCTGCTTGATGGAAGAACATCTATAGCTACAGTTGAATTGGCAACCGTCAAAGCACCGAATGGTGCTCCGTGAAGTGTTCTGATAATTGTAAATAATAGTAGGGTAGACGCAGCCAAATAGCCTGCAAAGAATATGGAAAATAAACTAAAGCAAATCATCAGCACAGTCTTTCTCCTGAATGAATCTACTATAAAGCCGCTGAAAGGTCGTGCAATGAGTGCTGTTGCTGTGTATCCAGATAGTACAATACCAATTACATCTTTTGTAGCATGAAATTCTTCACTCAGGTAGAGAGGCAGAAGTGGAGTTAGTATATAGAACGCAAAGAATAATGCGAAGTTGGCGAACATCACTTTGCAATAATTCTTATTCCATAATCGTTCTCTTTTTGTTTCCATTTTATACTGTTTATTATATAATTATTAAGAATCAGTATCTTTTGTTCGACTTTGTTATAATTCCTTTTCCAGCTGGAGGATGTGCTCAATAGGTGTTGCCCAACTTGTAGCGAAGCGTGTAACTGCGCTGCCATCAGGCCGTTGTTCCCATATTTCAAATTTCACTTTACCGTCAAGTTTTTTTATCTGTTCAGCAGAAAGTATTGGAAACTGTTGGTTTGTAGGAGAGTCAATATAGAAAGTAATACCTTTATCTTTCATCATTCTTTTAAGCGACATAGCTGCATCGATAGCATTCTTGCTTATATTAAGGTATAAATTGTCTGTAAATAGAGTTTCAAATTGAATTCCGAGTAGTCTTCCTTTTGCAAGCAAAGCTCCATGTTGTTTCACTATTGAGAAAAAGTTTTTCGGAGCATCGCCATTTGGAAATACTACAGCCTCACTACACAATGCACCTATTTTTGTGCCGCCAATGTAAAAAACATTGCATAGTCTTGCCATTTCAGCCATTGTCACTTCGCACTCAGCGCTTGCCAGTCCATAGCCAAGTCTTGCTCCGTCTATAAATAGCGGTAGATTATATTCATCGCATACAGCTTTTATTTGTTTCAGTTCTTCTTTTGAATATAGAGTTCCATATTCTGTAGGAAACGAAATATAAACCATTCCTGGCGATACCATATGTGGCCAAGTAGGGTCGTTATAGAAATTTACAAGATATGATTTCAATTCTTCAAATTCCATTTTTCCTTTGTGTGACGGTAAGGTGATTACCTTGTGCCCGCTCAATTCAACAGCCCCTGCCTCATGCACGGCAATATGTCCAGTATCAACAGAGATGACACCCTCATACGATTTAAGAATGCTATCAATCACAGTTGAGTTTGTCTGAGTGCCACCTACAAGGAAAAATACATCAGCTGCAGGACAATCAATGTATTTTCTAATCTTATTGCAAGCAGATATAGTGAAACGGTCTTCGCCATAGCCGTCTTCCTGCATCATGTTTGTCTCTGTTAAACGTTTCAGAATTTCTGGATGCGCTCCTTCGTTATAGTCACAGGTAAATGAAATCATACCAAATTTATTTTTTCTTGTTTGTGTTTCAGAAGTTTTTCACTATTCATTTTTTTAGTTGAGTAGTTCCGAAACTTTAATTAATACATTTTATATATTCCTTTAGCATTGCAAAGGTACAAATTTTATTTAAAAATGTGATATTAAAAAATTAAAACAAGTTTATGCTGTTTTTTTATTTTATTTTTTGAGAGGCAACAAGCAAATAATTCTTTATTTTCAACTTTCTTATTATCTTTGCAAATAACTTAAGTAAGTATTTATAAAGAAAATATATTATGGAAAGACGATTTACTCCTGATTTTATTAGAGAACTGAAACCAAATGAAATTTTTGTTTTTGGCAGTAATTTGAATGGTTTTCATGGAGGTGGTGCTGCTCGTGTTGCAATGAATAAATTTGGAGCAGAGTGGGGCAATGGTGTTGGACTTCAAGGACAGAGCTATGCCATTCCTACAATGCAAGGAGGTGTGGAAACCATTCAGCCATACGTTGATGAGTTTATTGCATTTGCGAAGCAGCATATGCAACTTACATTCTTTGTAACTCGCATCGGTTGTGGCATTGCAGGATTCAGGGATGAAGATATTGCTCCATTGTTTGTAGAGGCTATTGATATAGAGAACATTATCTTGCCAAAGTCATTTGTAGATATTATAAAGGGATAAAATAAGTTAGTGTTACTTATTAAATATATAAATTTGAATTTACTTTATTCTAATGTACTTGTCACACTCATCTGCTAAGGTTGGATGGCCTTTCTTTATATATTGATAGACATCATTGTGCGTCTGCACCTCTCCTTTTGTCCTCTTATTGATTCGCTTAATAAATGTGTCATCAAATATCTTAGGTTCGATGTGAGGAATGGAGAAATCATTGACTGCACGAAAGAAGATAATACCATCAATGCGGTCGCCAAGTGTTTCTTCTGCACGGAATGGACTTCCATTGCTCTTGTTCAACATCTGTTCACTATATTGAAAATGGAAAAAGTCCGAAATTAGAATATTGGCAAATGGACTTCCTGCAATATCGAAACCCACAGGCCGATTGCCATTGCTTTGAAACGCTTTGTCTGCAAGGCCATCACCACATTGTTCCCAACGGGAATCATTCATAGTTGGGATATATCCATTACTACCCATTAGACCACCCCATAGCTTTATAGTGAATACCCTGTTGGGATAGAGAACCGAAAGTATCTTACCCGCCGTGGCCTGTACATTGTACATTCCCGACTTCGAGTTGTAGGAAGCATGGAATTGCCGCATCGTATGGCTTGAACCTGCATAGTAGAGTACCTTACGATTAGAGCCGACATAAGCAGAGACCTTGTTGGCTGTTGACTGGTCTCTACTCAATGTATATTCATATTTGTCGCCGTCGAGTAGTTGCAACATATAGGGAGGATCGAGTAGGAGTAGACGGGTGAACTTGCCCTGTCTTCTGTTGTAACGCCACAAAGCTTTGATATCCTCTAAGGCTTCCTTGTAGGGCCATCCGTAAGTATCAGGAGCATTGCGAAGAATCTGTAGTGCCAGATCCTCGCGAAAGGTTTTCGACATCATCAACGTATCCGCTTTTTTCTGGTCTATGCTGTTTCCGCTTTCCCATGCAAGTGCATCAATGTGGAAAGTCGTGTCGCTGGCAACATGTTCGAGGTAATCGGCCAGAAATTGCATGTGGTCTTTCACCCAATGGTCTTCGCCCAAAGACACAACGTTGTATTGCTTTATCTTCAGCGTTAGGTAGTCGAAAGGAGAAGTTGTCTGCCCTTGAACGAATGAAACGTAAGGATTGATCTCCTGTGCGTTCATCCCAAGTGACATGATGGCTGTAATGGCGAGGAATGAAAGTTTTCGTATCATTTTTCCTGTTTTTATATATTCCATAAATTCCGATTTGTCTTATTCTTAAACGCAAAGGTACTCAAAAAAAATTGTTATGTATAGATTGGATTGTTAAATTATCTTCTTAAGATTTCGACACCACTTATATTAGTTCTTCTCATTAGAGCCACAAGGTGGTGGAAAGTACATGCATGCCCATATAATAAATAAAAAAAGAGAGTTCCCTTAACGAAAACTCTCTTATGACCGTTTGTGATTCCGTTGGGGCTCGAACCCAAGACCCACGCCTTAGAAGGGCGTTGCTCTAATCCAACTGAGCTACGGAACCAAAAGGCGGTGCAAAATTACACATATTTTAGTTGATAACCAAATTATTTTGTAATAAAATCAGTTATTTATTAAAATAATCCTCTAATTCTTTGGTTGCAGATGCGTTGCTGTTGTCAATGTTCCTGATTATTTTTCCATCTTCCATAAGTGCGATAGACGAACTGATGTCAACAGTATGTGCAAGGTTATGGCTTGAAACAAGTATAGTCGCGCCAGTCTGCTTGTTGTATTCTGTCAATATGTGTTTCAGAACATTCTGCGATGAAGGGTCTAAGAAGTTGAACGGTTCATCAAGTATTACGATGTCTGGCTTAGCGAGTAGGGCAGAGATGATACCCACTTTCTGTTTGTTGCCAGCAGAAAGGTCGCGTATAAGCTTCTTATGACCTAATATTTCGCCAGCCATCAATCCTTCAAATTCTTTCAGGCGTTCCTCACATTCAGTCTTGTCTATATCAGAGATTTTTCTGATGAAGTCAAAGTATTCTTCTGGAGTTAGGAAGTCAATTAAGAAACCGTCATCAATAAACGCTCCTGTATAGTCTTTCCATTTTTCGCTTTCGGCTGTGTTTATAAACTCTGCTTCTGAGTCTGCCTCTTTGTCTTCACTGTTGGTAGTTCTTTTCCTAACCTCTACAGTTCCAGTGTCGGCTTTCAGCAAATCGAGAATCAGACGGAACAGAGTCGTCTTACCAGCACCGTTGTTTCCCACCAAGCCGAGTATTTCGCCTTCATTTATTGTGAAGTCTTCTATGTCAACGGCAATTTTCTCTCCAAAAGTCTTTTTAAGATTGGCAATTTTTATCATTGTCAAATAAATTATAGTTACTATGAAATCATTTTGTCAGAATCTCTGATGATTCATTCGGACCTAACTAATTACCTTTATAATTATGATTAAGTGAAATATTATAGTCCACGTCCGTGACAGTTCTTGAATTTCTTGCCACTACCGCAAGGGCATGGGTCGTTTCGTCCAGGAAGTTTATCCTTTATGATTGGCTGAGTGTGGCGTTGTGCAGCATTCTCGCGAGTGTCGTGTTGTGCTGCAGCCTGCTGATTCTCATCAACCAGATTGTCGCCCTTTTGCTCGTTGTAGCGTTGTGAGCGTTGTTCCGGTGCAGCTTCTTTTACTTCATCGTGCTGCATCTCTGGAATCTGGGCACGCATCAGTATGCTGACAACTTTGTTGTTCATTCCGTCAATCATGTTGTCCCAAATCTTGACGCTTTCTAGTTTGAAGATAAGCAGAGGGTCTTTCTGTTCGTAGCTAGCGTTCTGAACACTATGTTTCAGTTCATCAAGCTCACGCAAGTTTTCTTTCCAGCAGTCGTCAATGATGTGCAGGAGTATTGATTTCTCAAATTCTTTCACAACAGACTTAGCCTCAGTATCGTATGCTTCTTTCAGGTTGCAAGCAATGTTGTATACTCGCTTGCCATCAGTAATAGGCACCATGATGCGCTCATACATTTGTCCCTGATTCTCATATACCTGCTTGATGATAGGCCATGCAACAGTCTGAATGCGTTCAGTCTTGCGCTTGAATGCCTCAATAGCCATCTGGAATGATTTTTCCTGAAGTTCTTCTCTGTGTCCAGCAATAAATTCTTCTTCTGTAAATGGGCATTCCATGCCGAGCACCTTGATGAATTGCTCACGACATCCAATGTAGGCATTGTTGTCGATGATGTTTATCACACGGTCCCAAATAGTGTTGGTGATATCCATTCCGATGCGTTCTCCAATGAGAGCATGATGGCGCTTCTCGTATATTACGGTACGCTGTTTGTTCATTACGTCGTCATATTCGAGCAGACGTTTACGTATACCGAAGTTGTTTTCCTCGACTTTCTTCTGTGCACGTTCAACACTCTTTGAAATCATTGGTGCTTCAAGGCGTTCACCTTCCTTAAATCCAAGATGGTCCATAACTCTAGCAATGCGCTCACTTGCAAAGAGTCGCATCAGCTTGTCTTCCAATGAAACATAGAATACAGATGAGCCTGGGTCGCCTTGACGACCAGAACGACCACGCAACTGACGGTCTACACGACGACTCTCATGACGCTCAGTACCAATGATTGCCAAACCGCCAGCTTCTTTTACTTCTGGTGTCAGCTTGATGTCGGTACCACGACCTGCCATGTTGGTAGCAATCGTAACCGCACCAAGCATTCTTTCCTCTTGATGAGAGTTTCCGTATTCATCTGTAATTGTAGTCATGCCAAGCGAACTTCTACCAGCCTGAGCAACAATGTCTGCCTCTCGTTGGTGTAGTTTCGCATTCAGCACGTTGTGAGGAATATTGCGCATCTTGAGCATTCTTGACAGCAATTCAGAGATTTCAACCGATGTCGTACCAACAAGTACAGGACGTCCGGCATTTCTCATCTCTACAATTTCCTCAATGACTGCGTTATACTTTTCACGTGCAGTCTTATATACGCGGTCGTCCATGTCCTTACGGATAACAGGACGGTTTGTTGGTATTTCAACAACATCGAGTTTGTATATGTCCCAGAACTCACCTGCTTCTGTAATAGCCGTACCAGTCATACCTGCAAGTTTGTGATACATACGGAAGTAGTTCTGAAGGGTGATTGTTGCAAATGTCTGTGTGGCTGCTTCAACCTTTACATGTTCTTTGGCTTCAACAGCCTGATGCAGACCGTCACTCCAGCGACGACCTTCCATGATACGGCCAGTCTGCTCGTCGACAATCTTTACTTCTCCGTCGATGACAACATATTCATCATCTTTATTAAACATTGTATATGCTTTCAGAAGCTGCTGCAATGTGTGGACACGCTCGCTCTGAACAGCATAATGGTTCATAAGGTCATCTTTCTTATTTACTCTTTCTTCCTCTGTAAGACCAGTTTCAGAGTCAAGAGCAGACAACTGACCGGCAATGTCTGGAAGTACGAAAAGTTCGCGGTCGTTAACCTGATTAGCCAGCCACTCGGTACCCTTGTCTGTAAGGTCGCATGAGTTTAGTTTTTCTTCAACAACGAAATACAGAGGTTCAACGGCCTTCGGCATTTCTCGGTTGTTGTTTGCCATATAATACTCTTCCGTCTTGAGCATGCCTGCCTTGATACCTTCCTCCGACAGGTATTTAATGAGAGGCTTGTTTTTAGGCATAGCTTTGTGAGAACGGTAGAGCGAGAGGAAACCCTCATCGCGCAGCTTGTCGTCTTTAGTTTCAATACCTTTTGTAATCTTTGCTTTCGCATCGGCAAGATATTCGGTAGCAAGTTTGCGCTGAACATTCACAAGTCTTTCTACGAGTGGTTGGTACTCCTCAAACATCTGGTCGTCTCCTTTAGGAACAGGACCAGAGATGATGAGTGGTGTACGTGCATCGTCAATCAGCACAGAGTCAACCTCATCGACGATGGCATAGTTGTGGGCACGCTGAACCAAATCGGCTGGCGATATAGCCATATTGTCGCGAAGATAGTCGAAACCAAATTCATTATTTGTTCCGAAAGTGATATCTGCTTGATATGCCTTGCGGCGTTCTGGAGAGTTTGGACGATGCTTGTCGATGCAGTCAACGCTAAGACCATTAAACTCGTAGAGCGGACCCATCCATTCTGAGTCACGCTTTGCAAGGTAGTCGTTGACGGTTACTACGTGAACACCATTACCAGTCAGAGCGTTAAGGAATACGGGCAGGGTGGCAACAAGGGTCTTACCTTCACCTGTAGCCATCTCGGCAATTTTTCCTTGATGCAGAACCTCACCACCGAAGAGCTGCACATCGTAGTGAACCATTTCCCATTTCAGGTCGTTTCCTCCTGCAGTCCAGTGGTTATGGTAGTATGCTTTGTCGCCTTCTATTGTGATGAAATCCTTACTTGGATCGGCTGCCAGTTCGCGGTCGAAATCAGTTGCAGTTACAACAGTTTCTTCGTTTTCTGCAAAACGGCGGGCTGTTTCCTTAACAATGCTGAAAGCAACGGGCATTACCTCGTCAAGTGCTTTCTCGTATATGTCAAGAGCCTCTTTTTCTAATTTGTCAATCTGATGGAAGATAGCCTCACGTTGGTCGATAGGAGTATCTTCTATGGTTGCTTTCAGCTCTTCTATTTTTGCTTTTTGTTCTTTAGCAGAGTTCTGAACGTATTGTTGAATTTCCTTAGTCTTTGCTCTGAGAGCATCATTGTCTAAAGCCTTTATTTCAGGATAAGCGGCTTTGACCTTATCTACTAAAGGCTGAATAAGTTTCATATCACGGCTCGATTTGTTGCCGAACAGTGATGTCAGAAAGTTTGAAAATCCCATTTTGTTATATTATTCTTTATTTATTATTCGGGTAATTACATAAATCGTGCAAAGATAATAAATAATTCTAAAAATCCGATTATTTGAAAGTGATTTTTAGTTTATTTTTGCCTATGCGTATGTTTCTTATCATGTCTCTTAACAGCAAAGATAGTGCCAAAGCGGTAATTCCTTCGGCGTAATGCTGGAAGAAACTTCCAAAAATTAAGCCAACAATCATTAAATTCCATGTAATCCACAGCCAGTGTTCTTTGCCTTTTCTTCTCATGCAAATGGCTTTCCAGCCAAATATCAGCGGTAGCGGATTGAACATCATCCATTGCAGATTTAGCTGCACAGTTGGGTGTTGTGAGAACATCATTGCAGTCAGGAGTATTCCTACAAGTCCGAATGACAAGCATATTATGGCATCGAGCAGCCAGAAATATTTCCCTTTGCTTCTCTCTATTATTGTAAGTATGATAATTGCAAGTCCTATAATGCTGCAAACAGCAATAGGAGGGAGTGGAAACTCGCTCACTGCTTCTTTTCCCCCAGAAGGCAGTATGGTGTTGGTCTTTTTTACAAGGTATGTCTTTTTTTGATTGTCATCCACAAGGCGAGCATCATTGAAGTCATGCATCAGGTGTTCTGGCAGAAACTGCTGCTCTTCTTGCGTGGTCTCAGCATCGGCCTTCACTCCTAAAAGCATATCGTTGCCAAACTGAGCCCAACGATGATTCTTTGTGTATTTATGAGTCATTTCACGGAATGAATGCCTGTTTCCTCTTTCAGAGAACTCAACATTTTCTTTTAGGTGTTTTAGTATTACGTCGCGAGCCTTTGTCGTACAATTATTGTAGAATATGTTATATCTGTATACTTTATTCTCTGGCATTGCATTTATGGCAATGTCTTGAATGATTGCCTGTTTCTCGTCGGCAGTCAGATTCAGTACCTGCTCTGTCACGCTACGTCCATCTTGTTCATATTCTTGCAGAAAACTGCTGAAGGGATAAATGCCAACCTCATAATCGGTTAAACCGAAAATAAACCTCAATACGAAGTTTTTCTTTCTTGAGTTGAACACGCCATAGTTTACGGCAAGATCTTCGCCAGTCACCTTGTCGTTTATTCTTATCGCAGTATGCCCATACAAGCTGTATACTTTATTGTGTGGCTCGCACGTGAGCAGACTTATTTCTACAGAGTCAAATCTGTTTACTGTCCTTATAGAGTCGTCAGCCATAGCGTTTGTTGTGGCAAACATGATTAGTGCTATAGCCAACACCTTATTATATATATATTGTAAACTTCTCATTTTCATATTTTGGTTGCAAAAGTAATAAATTTCTACCAAAATATAATAGTGTGTCAGGATATTTATTGTTGTTTTGTTGCTTTTCTTTATCGTTAGTGTTTACGTTGAAAAAATCCTCGCGATTTTTCTCATTTTGTCAAAATATTTCATAATAAAAAACTGGAACGATGAAGGGTACTGGAACTATTTATTGTTTTTTTAGTTTGGCACGCTGAAAGCCTAAAATCCATGAAGTTGTTAATCAATATACTTAAAGGGTGTGAATAATTTTAACCGACATTCACGATTGAAAGGTTTGTTAGCGTTTGCGATATGTGGCATATGGCAGTGCGAAACGATACGTTTGACATGGTCAAACACCACATATGACAGTGCGAAAGGGCACCTTTCGCATTTCGAAGCAATACCTATCGTTTTTCCTCCTTTTGCAAATCGTTGAATGATAGGTAATTGCATGAAATTTCTTTTCTAAGTGCATAAAGCGTTACAAGTGGACAACTGTGAAGGAGAGGACAATATAGGCGATTATGAAAGAGTTTTTATAACAAGAAAATGAGTGTTTTGTCAAGATTTTTCAAAATGGTACTCAGCAAAAATATTAGCGTTAACAGGTAGTTAAAATGCATAATATTCTTAGTAAGTACAAAGATGTAGTAAAAGACTTATCGTCTTTATAAAAATAGCTTATAAACTCACAAAATCAAAAACATGCCAATAATAATAATCGAAATTTTGGTAAATGGAAATAAAACCGTAATTTTGCGAAGTTTTTAACGCTAACAAAATGAATAACGTCACAAAGATTGTACTCACAGGAGGACCATGCGCAGGTAAGACAACCGCAATGGTAAGGATTATAGAATATTTCTCTACGCGAGGTTTTCAAG
Organism: Prevotella sp.; assembly: GCA_017627765.1. Classification (GTDB taxonomy): domain Bacteria; phylum Bacteroidota; class Bacteroidia; order Bacteroidales; family Bacteroidaceae; genus Prevotella. The sequence goes on from JAGAGD010000103.1 coordinate 29,629, forward strand.
TATATACACTTCCAGAAGTGCCCACAATGTTCAGCGCGGCTGGCATAAACTATCTTACAGATGACAAGGCCTATTTCTATCAGGAAGAAAAGGCTACGCTGAAGATGCAGATGGAACTGGAAGACCGCTTTGCTGAGATTGCAGCTTCGTCGGGTAAACCTGCCATCGTTATCTGCGATAGGGGAACTATGGATATTTCTGCCTACATGTCGGAAGAAATGTGGCAGGCCATACTTATTGAGTTGGGAACAGATACTGTCAAGTTGCGCGACTCTCGCTATGATGCTGTGCTTCATCTTGTTACTGCAGCCCGTGGCGCAGAGAAGTATTTCACAAATGCCAACAACCAGTATCGCTCGGAAGGGATAGAACTGGCACGCACACTCGACAAAAAGGTAGCGGCAGCATGGACAGGCCATCCTCATCTGCGAATTGTTGACAACAGCGAAGACTTTGAACAGAAAATAAGGCGAGTGCTTTCTGAAATTTCAAGCCTGATAGGTACTCCAGAACCAATTGAGACAGAACGTAAATATCTTGTGGAGGTGATTGGTGAAATACCTGAAGTGATTGAAAGCGAAATTACACAAACCTATCTGAAGACAGAGCCTGGACTGGAAATAAGACTCAGAAAGCGCGGACGCGAAGGAAGTTATGTTTATTTCCAGACTACAAAGAAACAAGTTTCTGAAACTGAACGCATTGAAACAGAGCGACAAATAAGTCCAAACAGATATGTAACTCTACTTGAACAGGCAGACCCAGAGCGACTGACAATCAAAAAGATACGTAAGAACTTTGTTTGGGAAAAACAATACTTCGAACTTGATACGTATCAACAACCAGAGGTGGGTGCCAGCATTCTTGAAATAGAGGGAAAGAAAGAGCATAGCGATATAATTTTTCCTCCGTTCCTGAAGGTAATAAAAGACGTTACAGGCAACGAAGATTACTTCAACTATAATTTGTCGCGCAGACAAAAGTAGGGCAGAGGAGAGTATCAAATATTGTGAAAACACATAAAGAAATACTCAAAAATAATAAATTTTCTGCCTATAGGTTAATCTTTAACCAATGCAATTTGCAAGATTCAGAAAAATGTTGCAACTTTGCATCTAAAATAGTAAGAACTAAAGAATCAGAATGAAAAAAATCATTATAGCAGCCATTGTTGCAGCCTCAGTGCTGACGGCTTCGGCTCAAAGTGGTACAAATTCGCCCTATAGCCAATTCGGTTTTGGTGAACTGACAGGCGAAAGCAGTGGATTCAACAGAGGCATGGGAGGTGTCGGTATAGGTTTTAGCGAAGGCAATCAAGTGAATTATCTTAACCCTGCTTCTTACTCAAAACTTGACTCTCTGACCTTCCTTTTTGATGCGGGACTGTCGCTCCAGTTGACTAATTTTGAGGAAAACGGAAAGCGGCTCAATGCAAACAATGCCAATTTCGACTATGCTGTGGCTGGATTTCGTGCTGCAAAGCATGTCGGTGTTTCGTTTGGATTGATTCCGTTCACGCAGATAGGTTACAACTATTCTACTGTAAACCGTCTCGGTTCGCAGCAACAAGGCATGCAATATTCTAATACCTATGTTGGTAATGGAGGCTTACGTAAAGTCTATGTCGGTGTAGGCTGGGAACCATTACGCAATCTCTCTTTAGGCGTTAATGCTGCATATATGTGGGGGGATTACTCTCATTCGCTTATAAACGGATATAGTGATACCTATGTCAACGCCATAACTAAGACTCTTTCTGCAGAAGTAAGAACCTATGATGTTAATTTCGGTCTGCAATATACAGCAAGTTTAACAAAGAAAGACAAACTTACTTTAGGTCTTACTTATGGACTCGGACACGAAATCAGTACCGACCCTGAATGCAGTATAGTTTCTATCAATGCTCAGACTCAGGTTGCAGACACAACCCACTATTCTATAAGTAAAGGTTTGCGCTTGCCACATACGTTTGGGGCAGGTCTTTTCTGGAGTCATAACAATAAGTGGAAAATTGGATTTGATTATACCTTGCAGAAATGGGCTGATGTGAAGTTCCCTGAATTTCATTCATCAGGCGAGCAATCTTCATTCACTTTGAGTAACGATTATTTCTCAAACCGACATAAGTTCGTATTAGGCGGAGAGTACTGCAAAAATTCTCTTTCGCGCAATTTCTTCGGCAGATTACGCTATAGAGCAGGTGTCTCTTATGCAACACCTTATGTGAACATCGGTCAGAACGACGGACCTAAGGAGTTGAGCGTAAGTGCAGGTTTTGGTATTCCTATAGTTAATTCTTACAACAACCGTTCTATTCTTAACGTTTCCGGACAGTGGGTAAGACAAGAAGCAAAGGGAATGCTCAAGGAAAACACATTCCGTATTTGTATTGGTATTACGTTCAATGAACGATGGTTCCAGAAGTGGAAGTTCGAATAACGGCATAGGCATGAGCGAACAAGCAACAGAACCATTTCAAGAATCAGTCAGGCAGATCAGGCTAATCACGTTTTTGTGGTTAGCTGTTGCTGCATTGCTCTTGTTCTCATGTGAAGAAAAACAAGAGCATACTGCGCCCGCCATCTATCCGCGCGACTCAGTTGCTGTAATGACGACATATGGAGTGAATACTCTTATTTCCGATTCTGGAGTAATTAAATATAGAATAGTGGCAGAACGATGGGAAATAAATCAGAATGTGAACCCATCAAGGTGGATTTTTGATAAAGGAGTTTTTCTCGAACAGTTTGATGAAAACTTTCATGTTCAGTCATACATCCAGTGTGACACTGCTTACTATTATGATATAAAACGACTTTGGAAACTTCGCGGAAGAGTGAACATTAAGACTAAACAGGGACTTCACTTTACGAGCGAAGAACTCTATTGGGACGAACAAAAACATGAACTCTATTCAAATCGCTTCTCTAAACTGACTGCGCCTGAACGGCAGTTGCAAGGCACATATTTCAGAAGCGACGACAGAATGACAAAATACTATATATCAAATAGCAAAGGCTCGTTTGAAAAAGGTAATTTCGGCTCACTCCCAAGCGATACTATGACCCAAAGCGATGTTGATACATCAATGCTCTTTGGACGCAAGCCGGCAGAGCCTGTGCGCAGGAACGTAACGATTCCATTGCTCAGGTAGAAACAGGATTGACAACAGAAAAGAAACTTAACCCTCGTATTATTACAAGTAGAACAATAAGAAAAACTTTACTAAAGACAACTAAAAACAGATAATGGATATACCACTCATAATCGGGATTATAGTGACCATGGTTTTCTCTGCCTTTTTTTCGGGTATGGAGATTGCCTTTGTTTCAGTCAACAGGATGCTCGCAGAGATGGACAAAGAACGTAATAGCCTGACGCAGCGGTGCTTGTCGGTATTCTTCCACCACCCGAATAACTTTGTAAGCACTATGCTTGTCGGCAATAACATAGCACTCGTTATATATGGTATACTGATAGCGCGCCTTTTCAATAATACTATTTTTCAGGGACTATCTGAGGAGTTTCAAGTGCCTGCAAACACGATACTCTCTACTGTTATAGTTCTTTTCACAGGTGAATTTCTGCCGAAAACCCTTTTCAAAAGTCACCCTAACCGTTTTCTTACAATTTTTGCTCTGCCTGCATTCATCTGCTATGTGCTTCTTTGGCCTATATCGAGATTTGCAACATGGCTGTCAAGAATTTTGTTGAAGGTTATAGGTATAAAGGTTGAGAAAGCTAAGACCGATGAGCTTTTCTCTAAGGTAGACCTTGACTATCTTGTGCAGTCAAGCATCGACAATGCCAAAAGTGAAGACGATATTGAAGAAGAAGTCAAGATTTTCCAGAATGCTCTTGATTTTGTAGATACAAAAGTGCGTGACTGTATGATTCCGAGAACAGAAATAAACGCTGTTGAAGACAATTGTTCAATTGATAAACTGAAGCAAATGTTTATTGAGAGCGGAAACTCGAAAATAATTGTCTATCACGAAGATATAGACCATATTGTCGGCTATATACATTCATCGGAAATGTTTAAGGGAACAACAGACTGGGTTAAGCATATCAGAACTTTGCCCTTCGTACCAGAAACAATGGCTGCGAAGAAACTTATGCAGATATTCCTTCAGCAGAAAAAGTCGCTCGGTGTTGTAGTTGACGAATTTGGAGGAACAAGCGGAATCGTATCTCTCGAAGACATTGTAGAAGAAATTTTCGGAGATATTGAAGACGAACACGACAGCACAAAGTATATTGCAAAGCAGATAAAAGAAAATGAATATATGCTTTCAGCCAGACTAGAGATTGACAAAGTTAACGAGATGTTTAATCTTGCATTGCCTGAGAGCGATGAATATATGACGATAGGAGGACTCATTCTGCATGAATATGAGAGTTTCCCGAAGATAAACGAAATTGTCACAATAGGACAATATGAGTTTAGGATTATGAAGAATACGATGACTAAAATCGAGCTTGTCAAGTTGACGGTATTGCAATAAATGAGGAAAAGTAGTGCAATAAGAGTATTTTTCAAACGAAAAATTGGGTCATTTGCATTTTTTTTCATAATTTTGTACGCTTTTTAATTATAGAAATAAAAAATAATAATAATAAAAACATAAAATTCAAATGGCAGCATTAGGAAAAATTAGAAGTAAAGGACCACTCTTGGTTGCGATAATTGCTCTAGGCCTTTTTGCCTTTATCGCAGGAGATGGTTTCAAGTCTTGTGAATCGTTTAGTGCTCAGAAACGCAACCAGTTGGCATCAATACTGGGCGAGAAAATCAATGCACAGGACTATCAGAAGTATGTGGAAGAATTTAAAGAAGCCACAAGCACAGAGTATGCTATGCAGCAGAGTCCTGCTCCATCAGATGAGCAGATTCGCGAAATGGCATGGCAGAACTATGTTAATAACAAGATGATTGAGGCAGAAGCTAAGGCTCTTGGCCTTACTGTTACAGATGAAGAAATCCAGAATGTTATTAACGATGGTACTCATCAGTTCCTGATGAGCGTAGCTATTCCACAGTTCCATAACGAAAAGACAGGTCGCTTCGATGCTAATGCCTTGAAGCAGTTCCTTGCAAACTACAACAGTGCTCGTAAGAATAATCCACAGATGGCAGAGCAATTGGAGCAGGCTCACCGCTACTGGTTGTTCAAAGAGAACCAGCTTCGTCAGACTCTTCTCATGCAGAAGTACCAGGCCATGCTTCAGGCAGGTGTTCTCTCTAATCCAGTTGAAGCTAAGTTCGCATTCGATGCAGAGAAGATTGAAAGCAATGTTGAACTTGCTTATATTGACTACAAATCAATCAACGACAATGAGGCTAAGGTTTCTGATGCAGACTTAAAGGCTAAATATGATGAACTAAAAGAGCGTTTCTATATTCCTCAGGAGATTCGCGAAATCAAATACATCGATGTAAAGAAGGTTGCTTCGGCAGCTGACCGTGCAAAACTTCAGAAGCAGATGAATCAGTATGCAGAAGAACTGAAGACTGCTGCTAATGTTGAACAGGTTGTTCGCAAGAGCCAGTCACGTATTCAGTATGCAGGTGTTCCTGCTGCTAAGACCATCTTCCCAACTGATATTGCTAATAAGCTTGATTCTATCGCAGTTGGTTCAACTGTAGGTCCTGTTGAAAATAAGGCTGACAATACTCTTAACATCATTCGCTTGATGGGTAAGACAAGCCAAGCTGACTCAATCCAGTACAGAATGATTGCCGTTGGTGGAAATACTCCAGCAGAAGCTAAGAAGACTGCCGACAGCATCTACACAGCCCTTCAGGGGGGGGCAGACTTTGAAGCACTTGCAAAGAAATACAACCAAACTGGTGAAAAGCAGTGGGTAACAGGTAACCAGATCTACAATGCAGCATTGCAGTCTAAGGAGAATATGCCTATCATCAATGCTTGGAATGACGGTGCTTTGAATGCTTATCAGAATATTGCACTCACACAGGGCAACATGATTATTCAGGTTACTGATCGCAAGAGCTTCTCAACACGCTATGACGTTGCTGTTATCAAGAAGACTATTGATTTCTCTGATGAGACTTCAAATGAAATCTATAATAAGTTCAATTCTTTCGTAGCAGCTAACCGTACACTTGCAGACATGGAAAAGAATGCTCAGAAGAGTGGCTATCAGGTTTTGGAAATGCCTAATGTAACAACATCTTCTGGCAATGTTGCTGGAATTCAGGGAACACGCGATGCTTTGAAGTGGATTTTTGAAGCAGAAGAAGGTGACATCTCTCCAGTTTATAGCTGTGGTAGCAATACTGACGAACTGCTTGTTGTTGTTCTTACAAAGGTTCATCCAAAGGGATATCTCACCCTTGACCATCCACAAGTTAAGGAGTATGTTAAGGCTGAAGCTATGAACGACAAGAAGGCTGAGATAATAAAGGCTAAGCTGAATGGTGTAAACAGCATTGCAGCTGCTAAGCAGAAAGGATGCAAGGTTACAACGGTGGAACAGATTACATTTGCTGCACCTGCAATGATTCCTGCACTTCAGGCTTCAGAACCTGCACTTAGCGGAGCTGTGTTTGCTACTCCTAAGGGTAAGTTCTCTTCTCATCCAGTTAAAGGTAATGCAGGTGTTTATGTATTCCAGGTTACAGACAAGAAGCAACTGCCAGGTAAATTTGATGCTAAGCAGTATGCTGAGCAGGTTGCAATGCAGAACATGCGTACAATGTTCCAGAGCATTCAGCAAGACCTGCAGCGTAAGGCTGATGTCGTAGACAATCGTTATCTCTTCATGTAATAGATCTGCGAGAGAATAAATCTTATAAGATTCTGAATCAAATTAGTCTTTGTGCTAATTTTCAGAAATAAAAATGTGGACTATTAGTTATACCTACTTGGTTGTTAACTTATAGTCCACTTTTTTTATCTCGATCTATCTATATTTTCATAGAAATCTGCTTACTTCCTTTGCTGCTATCGTAAAAAGTTGCTATCTTTGTAACTCAACATCTATTAAGCTTATATTTATGATGAAAATGAAACAAAGTTATCAAAAAGAAATTGAACATAAAATAATACTTCCAGTTATTCAATTCATGAACCGTGAGAAGTCAAGTGGGATAGTCTTGGCAGTATCAGTGCTTATAGCATTGGTTCTTGCTAATTCTCCGCTTCGTGATGAATATAGCTCCTTCCTCGATTATCATTTTGGTTTTATATTCAATGGTAAACCGTTCCTTGATTTCAGCATTGAGCACTGGATTAATGACGGTCTCATGTCCATGTTCTTTTTTGTAATAGGACTCGAACTAAAACATGAATTTATTGGCGGAGAATTAAAGGATATTCGCAAGGTTACCTTGCCTGTAGTGGCTGCAATCTTTGGCATGTTAGTCCCTGCAGCATTCTATATCGTATTTAATGCAAATACACCAGCATATCAGGGATGGGGAATACCAATGGCTACTGATATTGCATTTGCTTTGGCTGTTTTGTATATTTTAGGTGATAGGGTTCCAGTGTCAATCAAAGTTTTCCTAACTACTTTGGCTATAGTTGATGACTTAGGTTCAGTTCTTGTCATAGCTTTGTTTTATACGTCTCATATTTCGTTTGCAAACCTGCTTGTTGGTCTTGTTATATTGTTAGTTATGTTTATAGGAAACCGTATGGGTGTAAAAAATGTGTGGTTCTATGGCATATTGGGAATAGGAGGTGTCTGGATGGCTTTCCTTATGTCGGGTATTCATGCAACAATATCTGCTGTGCTTGCCGCTTTGGTTATACCTGCCGACTCAAGTATACCTGAAATAGCATTTATTGCAAGGACAAAAAAGCAGTTGCATAAATTTGAAAATACTGAAGGAAATGATGTTCGGACATTAGAACCTGAACAAATGGAGATACTCTCTAAAGTACAGTCTGATTCGCTGAAGGCAATGCCACCTCTTCAGCGTTTGGAACATGGATTGCAGCCTCTTGTATCATTCGTAATAATGCCAATATTCGCATTGGGCAATGCTGGAATATCATTTGTAGATATGGACTTGTCTGTTCTTACAGAAAGTAATGTTGCTTTAGGTGTTTTTGCAGGTCTTCTTTTCGGTAAACCATTAGGAATATTATTTGCCGTATGGATAACAGAAAAGGTTGGGTTGGGGCATAGGTCGCGCAAGATGACATGGCGACGGCTTACAGGTTTAGGCTTCCTTGCATCGATCGGTTTCACTATGTCAATGTTTGTTACAATGTTAGCGTTCAATGATGCCAACAATTATATCCAAGCAAAGGTCGCAATCTTTGCCGCCTCCATTATCGGAGGTATTATAGGCTATAGGCTTCTTAAAAAGTGAAGATTGCTTATGTCGTAATAAAAAAAGACAACCATGTGATTAATGGCTGTCTTTTTTTATATCAATTATTTTAGGTATTTATCAATTGTACTGTCAGGAATACGAGTAATAGTTACTGATAGAATTATGCCAGAGGTTGCTGTTAATGTGAGTTTATTGCCTTTTACACTATATTTGTATGTATTATTACTATAATCAGTGAAATTGTCTTCGTAAGTAATGTATAATAAGCCATTTGATACCTTCCATGTTCCTCTTTCAATTTCGATTTCTTGTTTGTCTTCATTAAACCATTTTACCCAATCATCGCTGTAGGTTGTTGCAAGTACTTCTGTAAAAGTACCATCATTTTTGAACTGATAGTATTGTTCCATATTGGTTATGTAATCGTCATCATCCAGCTGTTTGCTAATGTCACTAGCTAAGTCGGTTGACCATGTGCCAATGATGTTTCCTCCACCAGAAAAGTCTTCTTCATCGTCGTCACTACAAGACACAACGCTCAGACTTAATGCACCCATTAAAATAAAGGCTAAAAAACTAAAATACTTTTTCATGATAAATTGTGTTTTGTTTATTATTGTTACATACCCAAAGTGCTTAATGAGAAATTATATTTGCACCTTTTTGTTGATATTTTATGCATTATACGCCTATTGAAAGAATAGCGATGCAAAACTAAGAATAAATTCTTAGAACGGCAAGACAAATATATTTTTTTCGTTGTTTATATATTAAGCAAAGTTCTAATATATATAAGACGGATATTGATAATACATATTTATATGGTATTATTAATATTATATGATTAAAGTTTCGGACTTTCTGAACATTTAAGGTTCTGAGGTGATGTTAGGCTGTCATAGTTAGGAATTATTGCATAAATGCCTCATACCCTTTAAGCGGAGCGCCCCATAGACTATGCAACCTAAAAAACAATAGTCACCTTATAACCTCATATTCAGAAAAAACAATCCTCAGTCACTTCGTGACAGCTCCACTGACTTGGGAGAGCAATTTCTGATTACAAACTGTAACTTCTAAAATCAGCCCGATTTTTTGACGAAAAAAGTAAAAAATCTTGACAAATGAAATTTTCATTCTAGAGAAGGATTTTCCGTTTGGCACGAGGTGAAATGTAAAAAAGCGTTTAATTGTTAATCAATCGGCTTAAACTATGTGA